>DLPA01000098.1:6857-8216 GCA_002479815.1 bacterium UBA7470
GTTCGGTTGGTGCGTGCCAGTCAGTGATGGGGCGCGAAGCGCTTTGGCTTTTAAATCATGAGCACACCACTGCCCCCCATTTACCGCGACTGCCGCCGCCTGCTGCTGCACACCGAGCAAATGGTCATGCGCTTTGCCCGCTACCACAAATACACCGTGGGCACGGACTTGCGGCAGCGGGCGTTTGGCATCATGCAGCAAGTCAACAAAGCCGTGCACGACAAACCCCGCCAGGGCGAGCATGTGCAGGCGCTGCTGTGGCTGGTGGACGACTACAAGCTCTGCCTGCAATTGACCATGGACGTGGGTGCCTTTGCGCACACAAGCCAAGGGCGGCAAGGCAAAACCAGCCCCAGCTTTGCGGCTTTTGAGCAAGCCGCCACGCTGGCGGCGGGCATAGGCAAACAGTGCGGCGGTTGGTGGCAGGCCTTGGCCCGCCGCCAACGCCCAAACCAAGTCGCCCCTGACCGGGGCGCCGGGTCACAGCCCCAGCCACCGGCTGGAGCTCACCCCGCTTCACTGAGTGGGTGTGCCACCCCTCCAGCGCCAGGCTTTGCGCCAAGGGCGGCTGATGGGGTTCAACCATGACGATGCGGCGCTACCCCATGGGCTGCGCAGCGGGTTCGCCAGCGCACACCCTGGCTTGGGGCATTGGCTGCAGTGGCAAGGTGCGCCCAGCATCTTCGCCGTATGTGGGCAATAGCAACAACGCCTGGAACGTCAATTTCAACAACGGCAACGTCAACAACAACAACCGCAACAACAACAACCAAGTTCGGTTGGTGCGTGCCAGTCTGTGGAGCGCCACTTGCAATCCGTGAATGTTCAGACACCGCGCACCGCCAGCCCTCGGGTGCCGGTGCGGGTGTCGCTGGCGCAATGCCATGCCGCGTGGTTGGCCGCGCGGCGCGGCAAAAAGCCCAGCGCCAACCAGCTGCGTTTTGCCAGCCGCTGGTTGCAGCATTTGCAGCAGTTGCAAGCCGATTTGGGCGCAGGCACTTGGGTGCCGCGCCGCACTGTTTCTTTTGTGGTCAACCGGCCCAAAACCCGCGAAATCCACGCCCCCGACTTTGCCGACCGGGTGGTGCACCACTGGCTGGTGCCCCAGTTAGAGGCGCTGTATGAGCCGGTGTTTATTCACGACAGCTATGCCAACCGCGCAGGCAAAGGCAGCCACGCGGCGGTGGACCGGTTGCAAGCCTTCATGCGGGCGCAGCAAAACGCCTGCGGCGGCCAAGGCTGGTTTTTGCAGTTGGATGTGCACAATTTTTTCAACACCATCCACCGACCTACGCTTTACCGGTTGTTGAAGGGGAAACTGGATGCCCGCTTTCGCGGGCATGACGAACCCAGGCATGG
>DLPA01000098.1:8300-10496 GCA_002479815.1 bacterium UBA7470
TGACGAACCCAGGCATGGGCATGGCGAAAACAGGCTTGGGCATGGCGAAAACAGGCTTGGGCATGACGATATGGCTGTCATCCCCGCAGCCCCCGTCATCCCATCAGCCCCAGTCATCCCCGCGCAGGCGGGGATCCACACCTCCCTGCGCAGCCTGTGCCACAAGCTGCTGGCCCACCCCGTGCAAGAGGCCGTGCGCAACCCCGAGGCAGCGCAGCGCGTGCCGCCGCACAAGCGGCTGTGCAATGCCCCAGCCGGTTGCGGTTTGCCCATTGGCAACCTCACCAGCCAATTTTTTGCCAATGTGTACTTGAACGAGCTGGACCAGTTTGTGAAGCACCAACTCAAGGTGCGGCACTATGTGCGTTATGTGGACGACTTTGTGCTGCTGGCCGACAACCCCGCGCAACTGCGCCTGTGGCACAGCCAAATTGCAGAATTTTTGCAAACGCGTTTGCGTTTGAAGCTCAAAGACGCATACCACCTGGCCCCCTTGCAAGCGGGGGTGGACTTTTTGGGCTACGTGGTGTACCCGCACCACCGCCTGGTGCGCCGCCGCGTGGTGCAGCACTGCAAGGCCAAGCTGCAAGCCTGGCAGGAGCGGCATGTCAGGCCGGTACACGCCAACGCCATTCACGTTGCTCTCATGTCCTTCCCACCCCAACCGTCATTCCCGCCCCAACCGTCATTCCCGCGAAAGCGGGAATCCATGGACCCCCGCGTTCGCGAGGGTGACGAAAAGAGCAGCATGCGCGAGGGTGACGAAAAGAGCAGCATGCGCGAGGGTGACGAGGGTGGCTGCATTCGCTTGCAAGCGAGCGCCGAGCAGCTGGCGCAGTTGCAGCACATGCTGGCCAGCTATTGGGGGCATTTTGCCCATGCACACAGCGTGCGCTTGCGGCATGCCTTGTTTGCGCGGTTTGGCTGGCTGCGGGCCTTGTTTCACATCAACCCCGCTGGGCACATGACCCCGCGCTGGGTGCTGCAAGGCACCACGCTGGCCGAGCAAGTGGCTTGGCTGCGTCAGCAGTGGCCCCATGCGGTGTGCGAGGTCCAAAAGGGCTTTGAATGGCTGCGCTTTGAACCGCTGCAAACACCCGACGGCAGCCGTGTGAGGGCCGCGCAAACCGGCTGGCTCAAGCACGGCACACGCCGGCGAGAAATCACCGACTTTTATTTCAAGGAGATCACATGACAAAACCACTGACCCGGGCTCTGACCCCAACGCTGTGCGCGGCACTGGTGGCGGTAAGCCTGAGCGCCACGGCCATAAGCGCCCACGCCGCATGTCCCAGCTGGCCTACGGAGGATCGCTTCACCATCAGCGGCGAGGAGGTCACCGACAAGCGCACCGGCTTGGTCTGGAAGCGCTGCAGCGAGGGCCAAACGCTGAGCGGCAGCAGCTGCACCGGGTCGGCAGCAACTTATACACACGAGCAAGCGCTGGCCCGCGCCAAAAGTGCCAACACCGCAGACAGCGCCACCGGCTGGCGCCTGCCCAATGTCAAGGAGCTGGCCAGCCTGGCCGACAAGGGTTGCCAAAACCCCGCCATCGACAGCACGGCCTTTCCGGGCAGGCCCAGCAACTGGTACTGGTCATCTTCGCCGTATGTGGGCAGTAGCAGCTACGCCTGGAACGTCGATTTCGGCTACGGCAGCGTCTACGGCTACGACCGCAGCGACGGCTACCTCCGAGTTCGGTTGGTGCGTGCCAGTCAGTGATTGGGCGGCCTGCGCATGCAGGCCGCTTGGGGTTCGTTTGAAGTGCCCCTGTGCTTTGAAATCGACACAAAAGGAGAATTGCCACGAACCACGAATCTTCTTCCCGTGCATTCTTTCTCCTCGAAGTCACGACACCTGTCGGTCGCAAACTGATCGTGCCATGTTCAACCTGTGCCTGGTCAGCGGGCAAACCATTTTGCACAGCGCTGTGCTGATCGTGCTCACGCGACTGGCGTTTTCAAAGCTTGCAATGCTGCTGTGTGCGCGTGCTGCGCAAGGATGTGCCCGAGGACGCAGAACAAGGCCGTGTGGTGGTGGCCACATCACAGTGGCTGGTGTTGTTTGACCCTCAGTGCCCCCTCTGTCTAAGGCAAGTGAATTCGGGTCGATTTACCGCAACCCATTCGCAATTCCCACACACCATGCAACCCTGGCGCATGCGCATAGAATACGCATGAAAGGAGCCTCCATCAT
>DLPA01000149.1 GCA_002479815.1 bacterium UBA7470
CCCATCGCCCACGAACGGCGCTCAGGGGCGATGTTGCGCCCAATCACGCCATAGATCACCGCATACGTCGTGCCCGCTTGCGCCGCGCCGATCAGCACGCCAGTGGTGGCGATGAAACCCAGCACCGAAGTGCTCAAGGCCATGCCCAATAGCCCCAGCGCGTAACACACGGCCCCGAACACAATGACCCGAAACGCGCCAAAGCGGTCGGCCATCATGCCCGCGAAAATGCCGAACACGCCCCAAGACAGGTTTTGAATCGCCAAGGCCAAAGAGAAGGATTCCCGCGTCCAGTTCTGCGCTTGCGTGATGGGTTGCAGCCACAGCCCAAAGCCGTGACGCACGCCCATCGACAGCGTGACGATGATCGCGCCGCACAACAGCACTTGCATCATGGACAAAGAAGGGGGAGGGGAGGAAGAAGCTGCTTGAGTCATGTGCCCAACTGTACCGAAAGCGCGACATCCTTGTGGTGTCGTGGGTGACTTTCTCCGTTCAAAAATCTGTGATTTCATACAGCCTTTGGGTGTGCCCGCATACAATCGCGGCCCAACTGAGTGGTTTTTTGTTTTTCAACGTCAACGCCTATGTCTCTCGCTACGTCGGTTTCTACACAGCCCTCTGGGTATTCTGAGCAGTCGATTCGTGTGCTCAAAGGCTTGGAGCCGGTGAAACAGCGCCCCGGTATGTACACCCGCACCGACAACCCGCTGCACATCATCCAAGAGGTGTTGGACAACGCCGCCGATGAAGCCTTGGCCGGATTTGGCAAAAAAATCAAAGTCATCCTGCACGCCGACGGTTCGGTGACGGTGGAAGACGACGGGCGTGGCATTCCCTTTGGCCTGCACCCCGAGGAAGGCGCTCCCGTCATCGAGCTGGTATTCACACGCTTGCACGCGGGCGGCAAATTCGACAAAGGGCAAGGCGGGGCGTACAGCTTCTCGGGGGGCTTGCATGGCGTGGGCGTGAGCGTGACGAATGCCTTGTCCTCGCGCATGGAAGTCACCAGCTACCGCGAAGGCCAAGTCGCGCGGCTGGTGTTTGCGGGCGGCGATGTGATCGAAGCCTTGCAGTTGCGCCCTGCCAACCAAGGCGCAGCAGCCACCCCCGACTTGCCGCGTGACCGTCGCCAAGGCACGGTGGTGCGCGTCTGGCCCGATGCGCGTTACTTTGAATCACCCCAACTGCCCAAGGCCGAGCTGGTGCAGTTGCTGCGCAGCAAAGCCGTGCTGATGCCGGGCGTGAGCGTCACCCTCATCCAAGAAGCCAGCAAAGAAAGCCAAACGTGGCAATACAAGGGCGGGCTGCGCGATTATTTGATGCAGACGTTGAGCAGCGATGCCCTCATCCCCTTGTTCGAGGGCGAAGGCAGCGCCGATGCCGGACACGACAGCTTTGCCGAAGGCGAAGGCGCGGCGTGGGCGGTGGCCTTCACTGAAGAGGGCCAATTGGTGCGCGAGAGCTACGTCAACCTCATCCCCACCCCCGCTGGCGGCACACACGACAGCGGCTTGCGCGATGGCCTGTTCCAAGCCGTCAAAAACTTCATCGAACTGCACGCGCTCTTGCCCAAGGGCGTGAAGCTCATGCCCGAGGATGTGTTTGCGCGGGCCTCGTTTGTGCTGTCGGCCAAAGTCTTAGACCCTCAATTCCAAGGCCAGATCAAAGAACGCCTGAACTCGCGCGATGCGCTGCGGTTGGTGTCCAGCTTTGTGCGGCCCGCTTTGGAGCTGTGGCTGAACCAGCACGTCGAACACGGCAAACGCTTGGCTGAGTTGGTCATCAAAACCGCGCAAAGCCGCCAACGCGCCGGACAGAAAATCGAAAAACGCAAAGGCTCAGGCGTGGCGGTGCTGCCCGGCAAGCTGACCGACTGCGAAAGCCGCGATCTGAACTTGAACGAAGTCTTTTTGGTCGAGGGCGATTCGGCAGGCGGCAGCGCCAAAATGGGGCGCGACAAGGAAACCCAAGCCGTGTTGCCCTTGCGCGGCAAGGTGCTCAATACGTGGGAGGTGGAGCGTGATCGCCTCTTTGCCAACAACGAGATTCACGACATCGCCGTCGCCATTGGCGTTGACCCCCATGCCGCAGACGATCCGCGCTCTGACGCAGAACTGTTGGGTGGTTTGCGCTATGGAAAAATTTGTATTTTGAGCGATGCCGATGTCGATGGTTCGCACATCCAAGTGCTGTTGCTGACGCTGTTTTTCAAGCACTTTCCGCGTTTGCTCGCTGCGGGTCACGTCCACATCGCCCGCCCGCCGCTGTACCGCATCGACATTCCGGCGAAGGGCAAAAAGCCCGCCCGCAAGGTCTATGCGCTGGACGAGGGTGAATTGCAAGCTGTGCTGGACAAATGCGCCAAAGAAGGCATTGCCCGCGAGAAATGTCCCATCAGCCGCTTCAAAGGCTTGGGCGAGATGAGCGCCGAGCAGCTTTGGGACACCACCTTAAACCCCGACACCCGCCGCCTCATGCCTGTGCAACTGGGCCGCTTCACCCCCGAGGACACCGAGCGCCACTTCACCCAACTCATGGGCAAAGGCGAAGCCGCCGCCCGCCGCGCGCTGATGGAACGCCACGGCCACGCGGTGACGGTGGATGTGTGAGTGATGGAACCGAAGTCTTTTTAGCTCCAGAACTCAGCAAATGGCAGATAAGACACCACATCGCCAGCACGAATGGTCGCACCTGCCGGATGGTCGATCACGCCCTCGCCCCACACCGCCGAGGTGAGCACGCCCGAGCTTTGGTTGGGAAACAGGTCCAAGCCCCCCGCTGCATTGCGGCGCACGCGCAAAAACTCGCGGCGCTTATCGGCTTTGGGCAGATCAAAATGAGCGGGTAAGCGGTAGGGTTGTGGCAAACCGACCTCGGTCACGCCTTGCAAGCGCCACAAAAACGGACGCACCAGCAGCAAAAAGGTCATAAAGCTGGAGACGGGATTGCCAGGCAGCCCGATGAAGTGCGCGGCTTGGCTGGGCAGGATGCGGCCTTGCGCGTCCACCCCCGCCAGTTCAGGCGCACGACGCACCCACCCATGCGCGAAGGGTTTGCCGGGTTTCATGGCGATTTGCCACAGCCCCAAGCCGCCCAATTGCTGCACGGCGGGCTTGATGTGGTCTTCTTCGCCCACCGACACGCCGCCGCTGGTCAAAATCAAATCGTGGTCGCGGGCGGCCTCTGCCAAGGCGGCTAAGGTGGCTTCGCGCTGGTCGGGGACGATGCCCCAATCCGACACCTCGCAACCGCATCGGTTCAATAAGGCTTTTAAAAAGAAGCGGTTGGAGTTGTAAATGGCGCCCGGTGGCATGGCCTCGGGCGGCACAGTCCCGGGCATGACCAACTCGTCGCCCGTAGAAAACAGCGCCACACGCGGGCGACGCGCCACTTGCAAGCGATCCCGCCCCAAACTTGCTGCCAGCCCCAACTCCGCCGCACCCAAGCGTTGGCCGGGCGACAAAACTTCTGCGCCACGGCTCACGTCCTCACCCGCGCAGCGTATCCATTCGCCCAGCGTGGGGGTGTGGCTGAAACTGGCCCACAGTTGACCCTGTGCATCGGTGTCGGTGTGTACCAACTCCTGCATGACGATGGCATCGGCCCCGGCAGGCACGGGTGCGCCGGTGAAGATGCGGGCCACCGTCCCCGCCTGCAAAGGCTGT
Organism: bacterium UBA7470; assembly: GCA_002479815.1. Classification (GTDB taxonomy): domain Bacteria; phylum Pseudomonadota; class Gammaproteobacteria; order Burkholderiales; family Burkholderiaceae_C; genus UBA2334. The sequence continues at coordinate 3,669 of DLPA01000149.1, forward strand.
CCATGCTGCCCTGCCGCAATGCGTTGCGCCACCGGCAAGCGGCGCAACTCGCCCGCTGCCAAGTGGGACAAATCCGCCAGCCGAACGGCATAGCCATCCATGCTGGAATTGTCTTGCGGCGGGACGTGCAAGGCCGATACCAAGGCTTGCGCCAACACGCGCCCATCGGCCTCCAAAGTCGCCACATCTTCGATGCCCGACGCATAGCCAGTCAGAGGCTGCACAGCCGCCAGCAACCGCTGCATGGCCTCGTCCAAAGGCATTAAGGGAGAACGCGAAGGGGTGGGAGAGGAAGCGAGGGTCATGAGGAATGTGTTATGTCGTGAGGGTTAATATTTTTGTGTGGATTGAACTTGCGCAATTTTTTAGCTGCACTCAACCCGCAAAACGCTCGCCGTCGTAGTCAAAGCGGTCGCCTTGGGCCAGCAACCAAGCCGCAATCGCGTCGGCATCGTCTAAAGGCAAGATGGGCAAGCCTGTGGGGGTGGGCAAGTCGGCGGGCGTGGGGGTGGCGATGGCGGTGATGAAGGGGTCGTGGGGGTACATCACGGGCTTGCCGTGGGCGCTGCGCCAGACTTCGAGCTTGGGCAGATTGCAATCGCGGTAGCCTTCGACCAGCACCCAATCCACACCGTCGTACAAATGGGCGATGACTTGGTGGACGCTGAGTTCGGCAGGCTGCTCAAATTCGCGCTGCAAGACCAAGCGCCGTGGCGAGGCGGCCACCACTTCAAACGCGCCAGCTTCGCGGTGTCGCCAGGTGTCTTTGCCGGGATGGTCGAATTCAAAACTGTGGTGCGCGTGCTTGACCACCGACACCCGCTGGCCTTGGCGTTTGAGCGCCGGAATCAATTGCGCGAGCAAGGTGGTTTTGCCCGACCCCGAATAACCAGCAATGACAAGCACGTTCACAACACACTCCTAGGTCGAGTTCAAGACGATGGAATCGCCATTCAGGTCAGATAATTTGTATAGCATTTTTTGTGAGCTGCTTACGCAATTTCTACGGGGAAAACTGCGGTTTTGATGCTTTAAAAATACCTGAAAAACCTAAAAAATGCGTGATGAAGCCTGAACAAAGCCCACGATGGGGGCTAGGACAGGCATTTTTTAGGTTTTTTGGACTTATTTTAAGAATCAAAACAGCCAAAATCCCGGTATTTCTTGCGTAAGCAGCTCACTTTTTTTGCTATCTTAATTGCAAGTCGTGGCGATCAGGGTTTTGATGGCTTGCGCGTCGGCGGGCATCACGCGCACGCGCTTGGGCAAGTCTTCAATGCCGTTGAATTTAGCGGGACGCTCGGGCAAGTGGCCCAAGGCTTCTTGGATGGTCTCGGCAAATTTGATGGGCAAGGCGGTTTCCAACACGATCATGGGCACGCCTGCAGCTTGGCGCTCCCGCGCCACTTTCACGCCGTCGGCGGTGTGGGTGTCTATGGTCTGACCGAAACGCTCGTAAGTGTCTTTGATCGTGACCAAGCGGTTGGCGTGTGTGCTTTTGCCGCTTTGGAAACCGTAGCGTTGGGCGGCCTGTGCAAATAGGGGATCGGCGCTCAAATCGAACTGCCCGTGGCGAGCGAGTTGGGGGCCGAACAAGTCGGCGGTGCGTGCGGCATCGCGGCCCAACAAATCGAACACAAAGCGTTCAAAGTTGCTGGCTTTGGAGATGTCCATCGAGGGGCTGGAGGTTTCAAACGTGTCGGCACTGCCACGCACGCGGTA
>DLPA01000220.1:0-4508 GCA_002479815.1 bacterium UBA7470
AAATGAAGGGTCAGATTGTAGCCAGCCCGTTCTTGACACGCCAGACCCATACGCCACCTCTGTTTTTGTTTTATGGCTTTTGCACGATCCACTTCTTCTCCGTCCACGTCTATGCCTCCTGTCTGTCGCGCGATGTGTGCCGCGTGCTGCATTGCGCCGTCGATCAGCACCCCCATTCCTCAGCCCGATGGCCGCCCACCTCAGCCCAAGCCTGCGGGCGTACCCTGTGTGCAATTGGACGAGCATCTGCGCTGCCGCCTGTTTGGTCGCGCAGAGCGACCCGCAGTCTGCGGCTCTTTGCGGCCAGATACAGAAATGTGCGGCACAAATCGCACCCATGCCCTGCATTGGCTGACAAAATTAGAGGCCATGACTTCTGCCACACCAGGGCCGGGAACACCCTCCTAAAATTCAGCGCACAGCGTCCTTCTTTTGTAACAATTCAACATACCTCCTCACCCCCACCCCGTCCCTCCCCCGCTGGTGGAGGGAGTAAAAACACGGCTGTCGGCGGAGGTGACTCTCAGCTCCTCCTCCCAGCGGGGGGCGGTTGGGAGGGGGCTGAATAGTGACTCTCTTTTCTTTTTTCACAGATAGGTTTCACGTGAAACAATCCCTTTTGGTTTTTGCAGGCAGCACCCGTTCAGGCTCGTACAACCGCCAACTGGCTCGCGTTGCCGCTGACATGGCGGAGGGGCGTGGGGCCAAAGTCACGTTGTTGGAATTGGCCGATCTCGACATCCCGCTGTACAACGCCGACTTAGAAAGTCAAGGCACACCGCCCGATGTGATCCGTTTGAAGGAACAAATGTATGCCCATGCAGGTTGGATCATTTGCTCGCCCGAGTACAACGGCAGCGTCACCGCTTTGCTGAAGAATACTTTGGATTGGGCCTCCAGCCCCGTCAAAGGCCACCCCGAATGGGGCGACAGCGGCATCAAGCCGTTTGCGGGCAAGGTGGTGGGCTTGTTATCGGCCTCGCCGGGGGCGATGGGGGGCTTGCGCAGCTTGGCGCAATTAGCGCCCATCTTGCGTAACTTGCAATGCTGGGTCGCCCCGCGTCAGTTTGCTTTGTCGCACGCCAAAGATGCCTTCACGCCCTATGGCACGCTGGTGCATGACGGCGCGCACAAGGCGGTGCAAGGCGTGGTCGATCAGGTGCTGCTGGCCGCTGGTCGTTTGCATCCTGAGCTTTAAATCACGCCATGTCTGCCACATTGCGTGCCACTGTGTGGGACTTGTATCCGGCCTTGCGAGACCTTCCCTCTGGCTGTTGGATACCCGCGACCTCCTCCCCCATACAGGTTCCCACACAAACGACGCTGTTTCGTGAAACGCAGTTGTGCCAAGGCTTCCCCTTGGTGTTGACGGGCGAAGTGCGCGTCAGCCGCAGCACCTCCAGCGGGCGAGAGTTGGAGCTGTACCGCGTCGTGCCGGGTGAAATTTGCTTGGTGTCTGCCGCCGCCTTGTTTGGCGGTGAAGCCCTGAATGCCCGTGGCACCACCACCATGTCCACCGAATTGGTCTTGATGCCTGTCGCCAGTTTTCGGGAAGCGATGGCGGTGGAGCGTTTTCGGGATTTTGTACTGGGGCTGTACGCCACCCGCATGGCCGATTTGACCAGTTTGCTAGAAGCCGTGGCCTTTCAAAAATTGGACAGCCGCTTGGCTGCTGCCTTGCTCGGTCACGGCCCGCAACTGCACACCACCCATCAAGCCTTGGCCGATGAGTTGGGGACGGTGCGCGAAATCGTCACCCGCTTGTTGCACCGCTTTGAACGCGCGGGTTGGGTCAGTTTGTCACGCGAGTGCATCACCATTCACCACAGCGCCGCTTTGCGGCAGTTGGCCGCTGCCGCACCACGACCCTGAGCCTGATTTCGGGTTTGATCCAACGCAACCGATGGGCGCTTGCTTGGGTGACTTGGGTCACAGAAAGCCTCCCCCAACCGTAGTGAAATACGAGCCATCAACCACTTTTGAAGGAGTTTTTCATGACCAAAAACGTCGGCGGCATCGACAAAATCATTCGCATCGTGTTGGGACTCGTCCTGATCGGCTTGGCGGTGACGGGCACAGTCGGTATGTGGGGCTACTTGGGCATCGTACCCTTAGCCACCGCCCTGATAGGGTGGTGTCCGCCCTATGCCCTCTTGGGTATGAACACCTGCTCGGTCAAGAAAAACTAAGCCAAGCAAGCGGTACGGAAGCTCAGGCTGGTGTGGGGTCGTGTGATTTGCGCTCCACGAAGCCTTCTAAGGCCTCTACCACCACGCTCAGGCGCTGGTACTCGCGGGAGCGTCGCCAGCGGGGTCGCCATCCCAACAAACGCCGCAAGCCCTGCAAGCGCGGCAGCCACGCCTGCAACTGCACGCGCAGCACATCGGCCTGCGCGGGCTGGGCTTGTGCATAGTGATGCAGCACTTGGGCCAAAGCACCATCATTTAAGGCTTGCAGCCAACGCACCATCGACAGCAGCAATTGCAGCACGTCGTACGCTTGCACGGTGGCCAGTGGGAGGGCGGGATGCAGCGGCTCTTCAAAGTCAATGCGTCCAAACCGCACGCCATCCCATGTGAGATTGCGAATTTGTGCGCCCCCATGCCAATGCCCACGCGCATGAAAACCCGCCAAGTCTGCACTGGCGGCGCACATCAGCCGCAGTTGCGCCTTGGGGTCTGCAAGACCTGACAGCACATGATCGAGCGTTGGGCCTAAGTCACGGGTGTGCAACTCGTGCCCATCGTAGGCCACCACTTCAGGCACGATTTCACCAGCGGCGGCCAAGGCTTGCAGGCGCTGCACCTCCCACGCCAACAAGCGCGTGCCTTCGGTTTGGCGTATCACGTCCCAAGGCACGGCCACCCCGAGCAAGCGTGCTGCGATCCAAATACCCAAGGCCGTGCCATAGGGACGCAAAGGACGATCTGCTCTCTTGTGCCACACGCGCACGCACGCAACCATGCGCTGGGTATCGCCAGCAGAGTTCGTCACAGCAGCAAGGGGATGAGGGCTTCGTCGCATGGGGCTGGATGATACTGGAGCCTCGCCACGGCTTTGGTACGATCTGTCTTAAAAAAACAGTAGCAAAAAAAGTGAGCTGCTTACGCAATAAATCAAAGGCTTTCACCTATTTTTATTTGTAAAAAATCATAATTTTTTACAAATTTGAGCTTCACAAGGCAAAAAACCGCTTTTTGGGCGTTCGAAAACAGGGTTGAAGAGGTGTTTTTTCAGGATTTTGATCTTATATCTATATTAAAAACGGCTGAATCCTTTTATTTAATTGCGTAAGCAGCTCACTTTTTTTACTATATTTTTTTGGGGCTGTTCAAGCTGTTTTGTAGCAAGTCTGCCAAACGGGGGCCGTGGTGGGCGATTTGGGAGAGGCTGGCGTAGCCATAGCCCAGCACCAAGCCTTGCAAGTCTTGCCGGGCCAAGCAGTAGGCCGACAGCGGGCGGGCAATCAAGCCGTGTGGGGCCAGTTGTTGGGCGATGCGGCGGTCTGTGGTGTGCTCCAGCGTGGGCAGGCGCATGCACAGGTGCAAGCCTTGCGCCGCGCCCGCCAGCCAGCCCAACGGGGCGGTGCTGAGGGCGGCAGGCGTGGACGGCGGCGTTTGCAGCACGGGCTGGAGTGCTCGAATCAAAGCTTGCCGGCGCTCGGCATAAGCCAAGCGAGCACGGCGCAGGCTGCTGGCAAAGTGGCCCATCTCGATGAATTCGGCCAAGGCCGCTTGTTGCGCCATTTGACCCGGGCGGTTTAGGTCGTAATGGGCGCGTTTGAAGGCCGCCACCAAGCGCTTGGGCACGACCAAATACCCCAGCTTCAGCCCCGGATACAGCACCTTAGAAAACGTGCCCATGTACAGCACCCGCTCGCCATGATCCAGCCCTTGCAGCGAGGACAGGGGCGGGCCACTGAAACGAAATTCGCTGTCGTAATCGTCTTCCAACACCCACGCCTGATGCTGGTGCGCGAGTTGCAAGATTTGTTGACGGCGGGCCAGCGACATCACCGCGCCACTGGGGTATTGGTGCGAAGGAGTGGCGTAGATCAGCCTAGGCGCGGTGGCTTGCGGGCAGGCATCGGGGGCCATGCCTTCGGCATCGACAGGGATGGGCTGCAAGCGCAAGCCCGTGGCTAAAAAGGCTTTGACCGCGCCCCAGTACGCGGGGTCTTCGATCCACACCGTATCGCCATGATCGGCCAGCAATTGGGCGCACAGGCTGAGGGATTGCTGCGTGCCCGTGGTGATGAGGACTTGATCGGGGTCGAGCTGCACGCTGCGAAACGCCCGCACATAGTCCGCCACCGCCCGCCGCAGCGAGCCGTGACCGCCTTGGTCGTTGTAGTCCAAGAGGTCAGAACGGCTTTGTCGCCAATGTTTGTTTTGCAGTCGCTGCCACAAGGCCACCGGGAACGCACTGAAATCGGCGGGGCCGGGCGCGAAGGGCTGCACTTCCAAGTCTGCGGCGCTGAACCGCTCGGCCAAGTCGTGCCCGCGTTG
>DLPA01000220.1:4667-6607 GCA_002479815.1 bacterium UBA7470
TTTAAATAGCCTTCGACGCTCAATTGACCGATGGCTGCCATGACGGTGTTGCGCGACAGCCCCAAGTCATGCGCCAAATCACGGCTGGACGGCAGACGCTCACCCGCACTCAAAATCCCCTCCAACATGGCCCGCCGCAGCGCCTCGACCAATTGCCGATTCAAAGGCAAGGCCGCCAAACGGGTATGCCCGGGTTGCGCCAAACGGCTCATCTGAGCCAATAAAAATTCTGAGAGCACTGCACTATCCTTCTCTTGACCACCTAAAACACCCCAAAGTGGTACTTTCATCTTGCCATAAATGGTGCTGTTGGGCAGCCCATTTCGTCGGGACAATGGGTGCTAGTGTATGAATCAGCCTGATTGGAGCGATGCGAATGCCTTTGCCTGATGATGCCCCTTGGGTTTGGTTGCCTGCGGATCACCGTATGTTGGGCAGCCACCACCATGCCATGCCCTACTTGGTGCTCGGCGACAAGTACGCTCGCGCCGTGCGGGTGGGTGCGAAAGCGCAGCCTGTGGTGTTTCCGCTGGTACAGGCGGCGCAGATGCCGGCGCTGTTGGCGCGGGTGGATGGGGTGATGCTCACGGGGTCGCCGTCCAATGTCCACCCCTCGCACTTTGGTGAAGAAGTGGCCGACCCGAGTTTGCCGCTGGATGCTGAGCGCGATCAATTGACGCTGGCGCTGATACGGGCGTGTGTGGCCCAAGGCGTACCGCTCTTGGGCATTTGCCGCGGCTTTCAGGAAATCAATGTGGCGATGGGTGGGAGTTTGCATCAAGGCGTTCAACACATCCCCGGTCATTTTGACCACCGCGAACCCAGCGATGTGCCGCCCGATCAGCAATATGCGCCTGCGCACGACATTCAAATCGCGGCTGGCTCTAATCTTGCAACTTGGGCGGGGGACAGCACAGTGCGGGTCAATTCTCTGCACGGTCAAGGCATCAAGCGACTGGCAGCAGGCTTGCGGCCTTTGGCGCACGCGCCAGATGGATTGGTCGAGGCCTTTGAGGTCGAAGGCGCTCGCACATTCACGCTGGCGGTGCAGTGGCATCCCGAATGGCGGTGTTGGGAAAACCCGTTTTATGCTGCTATCTTTCAGGCGTTTGGGCAGGCGTGTGTGCAACGGGCACAAGAACGCGCGGCCTGAGCCAGCCGTCAACCCTCAAGGTCTATCTTATGAGCGCCCTTAAAACTTTGAATTTCAATGATTTAGAACAGTGGCTGAACAAGCGACGAGTCACAGAAGTGGAGTGTTTGGTTCCCGATTTGACTGGGGTGGCCCGAGGCAAAATTTTGCCCCGCGAAAAATTCACCGAAGACCGTGGGATGCGTCTGCCCCAAGCCATTGTGGGCATGGGCGTGACGGGGGAGTTTCCAGAAAGCGGGCCTTATTACGATGTGGTCGATCCGACCGACAGGGACATGCAGTTGCGCCCCGACCCCAGCACGGCGCGGATCGTGCCTTGGGCCACCGACCCCACCGCGCAAGTGATTCACGACTGCTTTGACCACGAAGGCAAGCTGGTTCCTTTTGCGCCCCGCAGCGTGTTGCGCCATGTGTGCAGTTTGTACGATGAAATGGGCCTAGACCCCGTGGTCGCGCCTGAGCTGGAGTTTTACCTGACCGCGCGCAACACCGACAGCAACATCCCTTTAAAGCCCCCCATTGGGCGCAGCGGTCGCGCCGAAACTTCGCGGCAGGCGTACAGCATCGACGCGGTGAACGAGTTCGATCCGCTGTTTGAAGACATTTACGACTACTGCGACAAGATGGAGCTGAACGTCGATACCCTGATTCACGAAATTGGTGCAGGGCAAATGGAAATCAACTTCTTCCACGCCCACCCATTGGGCTTGGCCGATGAGGTGTTTTTCTTCAAGCGCACCGTGCGCGAGGCGGCGCTGCGTCACGACATGTACGCCACCTTCATGGC
>DLPA01000014.1 GCA_002479815.1 bacterium UBA7470
CAACCGTAAACATCCACTTATTGAACGCCAGGAATCGCGGCCATCGCTCAGTCGGGTCTTCTTCTTCCGTGGAGTTGCCAGAGCCGGAACCCCCTCGGCTCTGAGCGCCGCCGTTTTTCCTCTCTTCGTCGAACTCACGCGGCCGTTCTGGCTCTTCATCTCGGTTATGTCTGGGATCTGATTGGCCCTGCCCGTCGACAGATAGCCAATACGCTACTTCTCGGCGCTCCTCATATTCCGCAATGCCGATTAGGCCAAGTTGGTAGCTAAGGTCGGATAGCAAGATGATGTAATGATGCATGGGGAAGCCTATTGAGATGCCCAACATTTGAATTAAGCGGCGGCGAAGCCGTCCGCTTGAATGCTGGGTTGGGCTTGATCTTTACCTTCGCTTTCCAGAAAAGGCTGAACCTCCAACAACCCGGAACAATAGGTCACTTTTTCCTTTGCGTTTAGATCGAATTTGGGGTTGAGGGCCTTCCGCCCCCAATTTTGCAACATCTAAGCAACAGGCGCATAAAGAGATGAAGCCCCAATTTGTTTCTGCAAATACTAGAAAATCAACCATATTGCATGCTGTGCAACAGCCTTGATGTGTGGACGTTGATATCTCACCACGCAAACGCAATGGGGCTGGCTTTGCCCTAGTAATTTTCTTACGCTTTGGCATTTTTATTTTTGAACTGGGTATACCAACAACTGCCACTGAACCGCACCATTTAAAACGTTATGTTGCTTATGATTTTGTGGTGGGAGAATATGTCTTCCTGCAATTGCAATTTCGTCTCCACACGACGTACAACGGTATATACCTGGATGTGGCGCAGCAGTCCCTGGAGAATGCTTGGCATCAAAAGCCACGTCGTTTGAGGAGGTCAGGTGCTGCCCATTCTTATAAGATGCCATGAGAACCCCAACGTGCAATATGCACCTGACAAGGTGCATATCCAAAATAAGTAACGGTGTATAACAAAATTAACTCTCCTTTAATTTCATTAAGATGTATGCTGTTGGCGAACATGATACACCGAAATGAACGACAAAGACACCTCTGTTTCTCAGCCGCCTAAATTGCTCGATCAACTGCGGGATCGGATTCGTGTCAAGCATTACAGCATTCGCACCGAGCAGCAATATGTGCAGTGGGTGCGGCGGTTTATTTTGTTTCATGGCAAGCGCCATCCCCGCGAGATGGGCGCGGCAGAGGTGGAGGCGTTTTTGACGCATTTGGCGGTGAAGGGGCAGGTGTCGGCCTCGACGCAGAATCAGGCGCTCTCGGCCTTGCTGTTTGTGTACAAAGAAGTGTTGGGCGTGGATTTGCCTTGGTTGACCGATGTCACGCGGGCCAAAACCCCGCAACGTTTGCCCGTGGTGTTGACGCAAGGCGAGGTGCGGCTGGTGTTGGCGCAGATGGAAGGTGTGTATGGTTTGTTGGCGCGGCTGCTGTACGGCACGGGGATGCGGCTCATGGAAGTGATGCGCTTGCGCGTGAAGGACATAGAGTTCACACGCGGCGAGATCGTGGTGCGCGATGGCAAAGGTGGCAAAGACCGCGTGACCATGTTGCCCCACTCGCTCAAAGCCGAGTTGCAGGCGCATTTGCTCAAACGCCAAACGCAGTTTTTCCAAGACTTGCAAGCGGGCAAAGGCGGCGTGTATTTGCCCGATGCCTTGGCGCGTAAATACCCCAACGCGCCCACAGAATGGGGGTGGCAATATGTGTTTGCCTCGGGCAGCTATTCCACCGATCCGCGCAGTGGCGAGGTGCGGCGGCATCACTTGGATGAAAAGCTCTTGCAACGGGCCATGAAAAAAGCCGTCACCGCCGCTGGCATCGTCAAACCCGCTACACCGCACACCCTGCGCCACAGTTTTGCTACCCATTTGCTAGAGAGAGGCCAAGACATTCGCACCATCCAAGAGCTGTTGGGCCACAAAGACGTGACCACGACCATGATTTACACCCACGTCATGAACAAAGGTGGTTTGGGCGTGGTCAGCCCTTTGGATGGTTTGTGAGGTATCAAAAATAATAGTATGGTCAACGCCTTGCTTTAAGCATTTATTGAATATTGAAAAGAGACATCCCATGAGCTTGCGTATTTTCGGCTCGCTTTTTGCGACCACAGTTGTGTTCAGCACCCTTGGCGGACTGGCGAATTTGGTACATGCGGTGCAAGTCAGCTTCAAAGCGGTGGCTCCGAATGTCTATGCCCATGTGGGCGACATCGAAGGGCGTACTTATGAGAACGAGGCATTGAATGCGAACATCGGCTTGGTCGTCACCCCTCAAGGCGCCGTATTGATCGACAGCGGGGCGACCTTCAGCAGTGCCCAAGACATTGCGCAGGCGGCTAAAGCCGTGACGGCGCAACCCATCAAATGGGTCATCAACACCGGAGGCCAAGATCATCGCTGGTTGGGCAATGGCTACTTCAAAGCGCAAGGGGCTGAGATCATTGCCCATGCCGGAGCCGAGGCCGACATGAAGGCGCGTGGCCTTGAGCAAGTTCAAGCCAATGTGCCCGTGCTGAAAGACAAACAAGCGGGAACCACGCCTGTGTTGCCGACGCGCTGGATGCAAGGGGCAGACAACACGCTGGATTTGGGGGGCGTGTCGTTCAAGTTGGTGTATCGCAATGGGGGGCATACGCCGGGCGATGCCATCGTGTATCTGCCCACCGTGGGGGTGGCGTTCACGGGCGATGTGGTCTATGTCGATCGAATTTTGGGCCTGCATCCGGTGAGCAAAACCAAAACATGGGTGGCGAGTTTTGAAGCCTTGGAAGCTCTCCAGCCCAAGGTGGTCGTGCCCGGACATGGGCGTGTCACCGATTTGGCCCAAGCCCAGCGCGACACGGGTCAGCTTTTGAAAGCCTTGCGTGCCCACATGGGCAAAGCCGTCAACGATGGCGTGGACTTGGCGGCGGCTGTCAAAAGTTTCGATGCCCGTCCTTTCGTCCATCTCAAACACGTAGAAGTATGGCTGCCACAATTGGCAAATCGCACCTATTTAGAGATGGAAATGGAGTGATCCTGCCCTCCATCGCGTTGAAAGAATATGCCTCCTTCTGCTTCCCCTTCCTCTGCGTTCAAGCCTCCGTCATTCGCGCATCCCAGTACGGTGCTGGTGTTGTCGTTTCTGTTCGTCATCGCTGTGGGCACGGGCTTGATGATGCAGCCGTGGGCGCAAGCGCAGGGGCAGTCTGCACCGTTTTTGACGGCCTTGTTCACCGTCACCTCGGCGGTGTGCGTCACCGGTTTGGCGGTGGTGGACACGGGGACGTATTGGAGCGGCGCTGGTCAAGGCGTGTTGATGGCGCTGTTTCAAATTGGTGGCTTTGGCATGATGACCTCCGCCACTTTAATGGCGGTGCTGATGGGTGGGCAGATGCGGCTGCGCACGCGGATGCTGCTGCAAGCCGAAACGCATTCCTTGTCCTTGGGCGATGTCAAAAGCGTCGCGCGGGTGGTGCTGGCGGTGACGGTGGGCACGGAAGTGCTGGTGGCGCTGGCCTTGGCGCTGCGCTTGATGTGGGGCTATGACATGGCATGGGGGCAGGCGCTGTGGTTGGGCACGTTTCACTCGGTCTCTGCCTTCAACAACGCGGGGTTTTCGACATGGAGCGACAACGTGATGCGCTTTGTGGGCGATGCGTGGGTGCTGGGGCCGTTGATGGCGGCCATCGTCATCGGTGGCATTGGCTTTCCGGTGCTGCATGAAGCCTTGGTGCGGCGGCGCGAGCGCGGTCGTCCGCATCGCTGGAGCATGCACGCGGTTTTAACGCTGTGGGGATCGGTGGTTTTGATTTTTGGCGGCGCATTGGCGCTGTACCTGAGCGAGATGAACAATCCCAAAACCCTGCAAGCCTTGGCGTGGCACGAGCAGGCGCTGGCGGTGCTGTTCACCTCGGTGTCGGCGCGGACGGCAGGCTTTAATGCGCTGGACATAGGCGCGTTGAACATGGAATCGCTGGCGGTGCATTACCTGTGGATGTTCATTGGGGGCGGTAGTGCGGGAACGGCGGGCGGCGTGAAGGTGACGACGTTTTGTGTGCTGCTGCTGGTGGTTTGGAATGAAATTCGGGGCCATGCCGATGTGGAATTTCGCGGGCGGCGCATCGCCAGTGCGGTGCAACGGCAAGCCGTGTCGATTTTGGTCTTGAGTGCGGCGGTCATTGCCTTGGCCTCGCTGTTCATCATCCCGCTGGCCCCCGGCATTGCGTTTGAAAAACTATTGTTTGAAGTGGTGTCGGCCTTTGCCACGGTGGGCTTGTCCACGGGCATTACCGCCGATTTGCCACCAGTGGCGCAAAGCCTCATCATCGTGTTGATGTTTGTCGGGCGCGTGGGGGTGGTCACGCTGGCAATGGCCTTGGCGACGCACCAACTCCAACGCAATTACCGTTACCCTGAGGAGAAACCCCTTGTCGGATAAATCTGCCATGCCTTCGGGCAGCGTTGTTGTGATTGGCTTAGGCCGCTTTGGGTCGGGTGTGGCTCGTACCTTGGTCAGCATGGGCCATGATGTCTTGGCGATCGAGCACAACGCCCACACCGTACAAGATTTGGCGAATGAACTGCCCCATGTCGTGCAGGCCGACTCTACCGATGTCGATACCCTGCGGCAACTTGCCGTGACTGATTTTGGGCACGCAGTGGTCGCCATCGGCAACGATTTGGAGGCCAGCGTACTGACCGTGCTGAACCTGAGTCAGATGGGCATGAAGGACATCTGGGTCAAGGCCAACAGTCCTCAGCACGGGCGCATTGTCGAGCGGCTGGGGGCGCATCATGTGGTGTATCCCGAAGCCGATATGGGCGAGCGTGTCGCGCATTTGGTGATGGGCAAGATGATGGACTTCATCGAGTTCGACGATGGATTTGCCATTGCCAAGACCCGTGCCCCGATGGAAACGCACAGCAAAGCCCTATCCGAGTCGAATGTGAGGCAAAAGCACGGCATCACCATCGTGGGCATCAAGCGGCGCAACCAAGATTTCATCTACGCCCAACCCGAGACCGTCATCAAGCCTGGCGACCACCTCATCGTGGCTGGCCCGACGCTCAAAATCGAAAAATTTGCGGCGATGTTTTAGGTTTCTCCTTGCCGATGCTTGCGTCCTCGTCCAGCCAAGACAAGATCAAACACAGCGTTGGGCAGCAGGCGCAAGAGCTTGGCAACGAGGCCCATTTGCCACGGAATCACACGATAGCTGCGTTGGGCAGCGATGGCTTGGGCTGCGCGTCGTGCAAACACAGCGGCATCCATTAAAAAAGGCATGGGGTAGCGGTTGCGCTGGGTCAGTGGAGTTCTGATGTAACCCGGCAGCAGTGTGACGACTTTCACCCCCGAGCTGCGCAATTCCCCACGCAAGCTTTCGCAATACGCCACCACGCCAGCTTTGCTGGCGCAATACGCCCCATGTCCGGGTAGGCCACGAATGGACGCGACACTGGCGATGCCCACCAGTGTGCCGCTACCGCGCGTTTTCATGGGTGTGACGAAGGGCTGAAAAGTCGCAGCCATGCCCACGTTATTGACAGTCAGGGTGCGGGCCATGACTTCTATGTCCTCGGCGTAACTCGTATCCATACCAATGCTGATGCCCGCGTTGGCAATTACCACATCTGGCAAGCCTTGTTGAGCAATGACGGCTTGTCCGGCGGCCATGACGCTGGGCGCATCGGCCACGTCGCAGGTGTAGATTTGATAACTGGTTGGAGCGATGTTGGCTTCTTGGAGGGCTGCCTTGGTGTCGTTTTCTTTCCGAACCAACAAGGCCAATCGCCAGCCTTGCTGGGCATAGTGGACGGCCAAGGCCAGGCCGATGCCACTGGATGCGCCGGTGATACAGACCAAAGGAGCAGATGTCGCAGGGGAGGCGCTTGCAAAGGCAGTCATAAAGCTTAAGGCGTTTTTGGGGCACTCGGTATCAGGATGGCACGTACTCTGCCGGTCAGGACGGCCATACGCTCACGGTCGTTGTAGTCGAGGCGGTCGGCGGTGATGACATCAGCCCCACGCAATAAGCGAACCGGTAGATCAGACACCACACGCTTGTCGTCGGTGAACACTTGTAAGTGTTCGCCTTGAAACTCCATACGGGGTAAGAATTTGCCGCTCGCAGCGGTGTTGGCTTCTCGAATTACCACGGCATGCCCCCGCAATTGGTATTCTGTGTGATCCGCGTTGGCCCATGCGCGTGCAGCAGTGGCGGTGATGCGTCCTCGTTCTGGGTTGTAGCTCAACAAGCGGGCTTGGTCGATTTCCGTGGTGTTGTCATCGGGGTAGTGGCGAGCTTCTTGCCCAAATACTTCTGAACGCAGTTGCTTATCTGGCCCGTAAGTCCGCGCTGCAAAGCGGCGCATATAACTGTCGGGCCGATGCACTTCGGGTTTGACTTCGGGCGCAACGGACGGCGCAGGGGTGGCTTGCAGCAACCAGTAGGCCGCCATCGCCAGCACCGCCATCAACACCGCAGGCAGGTACATGGACAAACGATCCCAGACCTGCCAAATGCGATGCGTCAGGGGCAGGGGCAGTGTGGGGGCGACGGGGGGTAGGGGCTGGGCGGCGGCTGTGCGGGTGAGAGGTGGCATTTCAGTTCTCACACGCTGGCTTCGCGCCACAAACGAGCATAGTGTCCGCTGGCGACCAAGACCAAATCACAGAGTTCGCGTACCGCCCCAGCGCCTGCTGCTTGTGTAGGGACAAAGTGGGCCAGTGCCCGAATTTCAACATGGGCGGTGTGTGGCACACAGGCCAAAGCGACGCGGCGCAAGACGGGGGCATCGGGCCAGTCGTCCCCCATGGCCGCCGCCTGCGACCAATCCAGCCCTAGCTCTTGCAATAGAGCTTCCACAGCGGGGCGTTTGTCTTCCGTGCCATAGCGCACCTTTGTCACCCCCAAGGCAGTCAGGCGATGGCGCAAGGCGGGCGAGTCTCGTCCGGTCACGACGGCGGGCGTGATCCCTGCTTGCCGCAGCAGTTTGATGCCGTGACCGTCCAGCGAGTGAAATCGTTTGAAGTTTTCGCCCTGCTCACCGATGTACAAGCCACCATCGGTCATCACGCCATCGACATCAAAAAATACCACTTTAATGGCTTGCGCTTGCAGTAAGAGCGCAGGTGGAAAGTGCAGCACTGGCTCGGCTGGCAACAAGGCGGGAGTGAATAGGGGAGAAGAGGGGGCAGACATAAGTGCAAATCAGCTCAAAACAGTTAAATCACTTTGGCCCGCATCAGATCGTGGGTGTTGAGTGCACCGCACAAACACCCCTTCTCATCGACCACCAACACGCTAGAGATGCGGTGCGTTTCCATCAGCGCTGCGGCATCCACCGCCAAGGCATCGGCGGCAACGGTGCGGGGGGCAGGCTGCATGACCTCGGCTGCAGCGAGGTGGCGCAGCTCTGCCCCCGACTCGATCAGGCGGCGCAAATCGCCATCGGTGAAGATGCCCATGATCTGCGAGCCTTGGGGGGTGAGCGTGGTGATGGCCGACGCGCCTAAGCCCTTGCTGCTCATTTCTCGCATCAACTCGCTCAAGGTGGCGTGCGGGCGCACGTGGGGTATGGCATCGCCGGAGCGCATCACATCGCGCACATGGGTCAGGAGCTTGCGACCCAACGCGCCACCCGGGTGACTGCGGGCAAAGTCTTCAGGCTTGAAACCGCGCGCATCCAGCAGACAAATGGCCAAGGCATCGCCCAGCGCCAGTTGGGCCGTGGTGCTCGTGGTGGGGGCTAAGTTGTGGGGACAGGCTTCTTTTTCGACGCTGGAGTCGATCCACACATCGGCACAGCGCCCCAACGACGAGTGGGCGCGTGAGGTCATCGCCACCAAGGGGACTTGCATACGCTTGAGCAGCGGTAAAAGCACCGTCAACTCATCGACTTCCCCGCTGTTGCTGATGGCCAAGACCGCATCTTGCGGCGTGATCATGCCCAAGTCACCATGACTGGCCTCTGCCGGATGCACAAAGAACGCCGGTGTCCCCGTCGATGCCAAGGTGGCTGCGATTTTGCGCCCCACATGACCGCTTTTCCCCATGCCCATGACCACCACTCGCCCTCTGACCCCCAGCAGTACGGTCACTGCACGAACAAAACGGGTATCCAAGCGTTCGCTTGCGCGCTGTAAAGCCAGGGCTTCTACCGCGAGGGTCTGTTTGGCCAAAGTGAGCACACGGTCAGGCCGCGGTGAATGATTTGTGGCAAAAGTACTTGTCATGCGCTGAATTATCGGTCAGCCGCTCATGCAGCTACCGTACCATAAGCACCATGACTGGTTTGGACATTACTTTGCTTTACTTGTTAGCCGCCGTGCTGGGTGTGGTGGCGTGTCGTTCGTTCAAATTGCCGCCCATGCTGGGCTACTTGTTTGTAGGGGTTTTGATCGGTCCACACGCCCTGGCCTTGGCACAGAACTCCAGCGGTGTGCGCTACTTGGCCGAGTTTGGCGTGGTGTTTCTGATGTTTGTGATTGGCCTAGAGTTCAGCTTGTCCAAACTCAAGGCCATGAAACAACTGGTCTTCGGTCTGGGCTTGGCTCAAGTGGGATTGACGGTTCTGATCGCGACGCTCGGGTCGTTGGTCTTAAGTTGGCTGATGCCCCACTGGTGGAAATTGGGTTGGCAAACCGCCTTGGCCTTGGGCGGGGTCATGGCCATGAGCAGCACCGCCATCGTGATTAAGTTGGTGGCCGAGCGTTTGGAGCTGGAGTCGGCGCACGGCAAACGTGTGGTGGGCATTTTGTTGTTTCAGGATTTGGCGGTCGTGCCTTTGCTGGTGTTGATTCCGGCCTTGGGGTCGCCCCCTGAAAAGTTGGTCACCGAACTTGGATGGGCGCTGCTCAAGGCCACGGTATTGATTACGCTGCTTTTGACGGGCGGACAAAAGGTCATGCGCTGGTGGCTCAAGCAAGTGGCGCAGCGTAAAAGCGAAGAGTTGTTCATGCTCAACCTTTTGCTGATTACGTTAGGGCTGGCATGGATCACAGAACACGCGGGACTGTCGTTGGCACTGGGTGCTTTCGTGGCGGGGATGCTGATTTCTGAAACGGAGTTTAAGCACCAAGTGGAAACCGACATCAGACCGTTTCACGATGTGCTGTTGGGGTTGTTCTTCATCACCATCGGCATGATGCTGGATTGGCGTTTGGTGCTGGAGCGGTGGCCTTTGGTGCTTTTATTGGTGACAGTGCCCGTGTTGTTCAAACTGGTGGTGATTGCGCTCATCACCCGGCTCATGGACGCCACCCTGGGCACGTCCTTACGCACCGGTTTGTACCTAGCGCAGGCGGGTGAATTTGGTTTTGTGTTGTTGACCTTGGCGAGCCAAAATAGTCTGGTGCCACCCGCCTTGTTCAACCCGATTTTGGCAGCGATGGTCTTGTCCATGTTGGCCACGCCTTTCATCATCATGCACGCGGACAAGTGGGTGATGCGGTTGGTGAGCAATGACTGGATGCAGCAATCGGTACAGATGACCAGCATCATCACGCAGTCGATGGGCAAGTCCGATCACGTCTTGATTTGTGGGTATGGACGCTGCGGTCAAAACTTGGCGCGTTTGCTTGAAAAAGCCAATATGAGCTACATGGCCTTGGACTTGGATGTGGAGCGCGTACAAAAAGCCGCTGCCGCAGGCGATGCGGTGGTGTACGGCGATGCGGCCCGTGCGCAAGCCTTGATCGCGGCGGGCGTAGGGCGAGCCAAAGCCGTGGTCATCACCTACATCGACACCGCAAGTGCGTTGAAAGTCTTGCATCAAGTGCGGCAGTTGGCCCCTGATGTACCCGTGGTGGTGCGTACGCTGGACGATCAACAGCTCAACAACCTCCAAGCGGCTGGCGCAACAGAAGTGGTTCCCGAGGCCATAGAAGCCAGCCTCATGCTGGCCAGCCATGCCTTGGCTTTGGTGGGCGTGCCCATCCGCAAGGTCTTACGGCTGGTGCAAGATCAGCGCGACGGGCGTTACAGCTTGCTGCGGGGCTATTTTCATGGCGACGATGACAACACGGTCGATGACTTGGACAACGAGCGTTTGTCCAGTTTTACCGTCCACTCCCATGCCCTGTGCATCAACAAAACCGTAGGCAGCTTGGGCTTAGAGGCTTTGAGTGTGCGTGTGGTCAGCTTGCGGTGTAAGGGCGAACAACGCAAGGATTGCTCCCCTGATGCGGTGCTGCACGAGGGCGATACGCTGGTGCTTTCAGGCACCTCAGCGGCACTGGCGTTGGCAGAAGAACGCCTCGCGTAACCACGTCAACGTAGGCCAAGGACTTATTTTCGATTGGGATTCGACATCATGGACACCTCCGCTTACCTCAAAGCCCACATCCGCACCGTCCCCGACTGGCCTGCGCCCGGGGTACAGTTTCGGGACATCACGCCCTTGCTCCAACACCCGCAAGTGTTTCGCGTGCTGATCGATGCCTTTGTGCATCGTTACATGGACAGCAACATGCGCCCCGACGTGGTAGCTGGCTTGGATGCACGGGGTTTCATTTTGGGTTCGGTCGTGGCGTATGAACTG
>DLPA01000073.1:0-1588 GCA_002479815.1 bacterium UBA7470
CCGCGTTGCGCGATGGCGTGTTGCAAGCGCAGCGCGGTTTCTTCGGCGACGGCGTGGGCCAGACTGATGGCATCGCCCCAGACCCGTTCATCGGCAGGGCGGGGGCTGGCGCTGGGGCTGTGGGGGGCGGTGCTGGCGCTCATGCTCAGGCTTCTTCCACCCACGCGGCGTTTTCACGCGCCATCAGCGCCGACGAGGCCGCTGGCCCCCAAGTGCCTGCCGTGTAGGCTTTGGGCTTTTCGTTGAGCAATTGCCAGCCGTTCAGAATCGGCTCTACCCATGTCCATGCGGCTTCCAATTCATCGCGGCGCATGAAGTGCGTCAAACGGCCTTTGATGACATCCATCAGCAGGCGCTCGTAGGCTTCGGCGCGGCGACCTGCAAAGGCCGATTCCAAATCCAAATTCAGGCTGACGGGACGCAGCCGCATCCCGCTGCCGGGTTCTTTCGCCATCATTTGCAGTTGCACATGCTCCTCGGGCTGCAAGCGGATCATCAAGCGGTTGACGGGCTGGCGCGGTGCATCGGGGAACAGCATGAAGGGCAAATCGGCAAATTCGATGACGATTTCCGAACGCCGCTCGGCCATGCGTTTGCCCGTGCGTAAGAAGATGGGCACATTGGCCCAACGCCAGTTGTTGATGTGGACTTTGAGCGCCACGAAGGTTTCGGTGTTGCTGTCGGGTGGGATGTTGGCTTCTTGCAAATAGCCCACGGCGGCATCGCCCTCGCTTGCGCCAGCGGTGTACTGACCGCGCACAGTGTCGCGGGCGACATCGGCCACGCTCATGGGGCGCAGCGAGCGCAGCACTTTGAGCTTTTCATCGCGCACGGCATCGGGGTCGAGCGACACGGGCGGCTCCATCGCCACGATGCACAGCAATTGCAGCAAGTGGTTTTGCACCATGTCGCGCAACGCGCCCGTACCGTCGTAAAACCCGGCGCGGCTGCCCACGCCCACGCTTTCCGCCACGGTGATTTGCACGCTTTTGATGTAGGGGCTGCGCCACAGCGGTTCAAAAATCGTATTGCCAAAGCGCAGCACCATCAGGTTTTGCACCGTTTCTTTGCCCAAATAGTGGTCGATGCGGAAAATTTGCGACTCGTGCAAATAGCGCCCCACCTCGTCGTTGATCTGCTGCGCCGAAGCCAAATCGTGGCCCAAGGGCTTTTCCAGCACGACGCGGGTGCGGGCATCAATCAAGCCATTGGCCGACAAGTGGGCACAAATGTGGGTGAACAGGCTAGGCGCGGTGGCGAAGTAATGCACCCGTGTCGAGCCGGGCTGCAAGGCCGCACCCAAAGCCACAAAGTCGCCCGACTGGGTGGCATCCAAACTGACGTAATTCAGCCGATCTAAAAAACTGGCCCATGCCGAGGTGAAATCGGGCTGCTGGCTGGCCTCGCCAATGAAGCCGGGGACTTTTTCTTGAATGAAACTCAGGAACATGGTTTTGTCCCACGCCTGCCGTCCCAAGGCATGAATGCGCGTGGCCTTGGGCAAATTGCCGTGGCGGTGCGCCATGAACAAAGCGGGCAGCAATTTGCGGACAGACAAATCGCCCACACCGCCAAAAATCACCAAATC
>DLPA01000073.1:1711-3190 GCA_002479815.1 bacterium UBA7470
ACTTGGGCGCGTGTCGGCGGCACGCAGCCCGTTTGCTGCACGCAATAGCTGGCGCTGGCAATGGCGCGTGCCAGCAGCGCGTGTACTTGGAATGTGTCGGGCTGCCAATCGCCTTGAATCAGGCCGAGCAACACCTCGGGCTGCTCCAAACACGCTGCCACCCAGCCCGCCAAGAAACAATCCCCCGCGCCCACCGTGTCGGCCACGGTCACGGCTTGGGTTTCGCGCGCGTGCCACGCCCGCCCATCGCGCAGCAGCAGCACCGCGCCCTTCGCGCCCAGCGTCAGCGTCAAGGCGGTGGCGCGGGTTTCCCGCAACAGGGCATGGGCGGCGGCGATGGGGTCGCTATCGATATCGGTATTGGGGTTAGAGCCTAGCGTCCATAAATCGTCATCGCTCACCTTGATGACGTGGGCCTCGTGCAAGGCCGCGTACACGCTGTCGCGGTAAGCCGCCATATCGGGCACGATGGCGGGGCGCAAATTCGCATCCACCACGATGCAGCGTCCGCGTGCGCGTTGGGTTTGCAGCCAAGGCAAGTAATGGGCGCGGTCGTCGGGCACAAGCGCCAAGCACCCCGTCGCCACCACCTGCAACGCCGCTGCTTGCTCACACGCGGCATTCAAACCTACGGCGCTGATGTGTCGGTCGGCCACACCATCCCTATAAAAACTATAGCTGGCCTTGCCCGCCTCATCTAGCCCTACCACAGCCAAAGAAGTCGGCGCAGCCACAGGAGTAGGCACGGCTTGCGCCACCCCCGCCTTCACCAAGCCCGCCCGCAAGCCCTGCCCAAATCGGTCTTGCGACAGCGGATTGAGGTACACAGTAGGCACGGCCTGCAAGCCGAGGGCGCGCGTCAAGTTGTACACCGCCCCCCCATCGCAAGGCAACAACCGCCCATCGGCCTCCACCACCATATCCATCAAAGCCTCACCCGCCGTCGCCACCGTGGCCGTGGTCAAAGTTACATCATGAGCAAAAAAAGCGGCATCAAGAGTCGTCATAATTAAATTAAGTTGATTTATTAATCAACAACGACTATAGACCACTCCTAAGCCCCAAAAACAGCGTGAAAACCCTGAAGGGGGTCTTCCGCAAGCATCAGTGCAACAGAATGCAGGTCAAGTATGCGTAGTGGTTTGGAACACAAATATCAGCTTGATGGGCGATGCGCGTCTGCGATTTGATCGAACATCAAAAAACATCATGCCTGATATTGCCAGATGGAATATCACTCCCATTCAATCGTCGCTGGTGGCTTGGAGCTGACATCGTAGGTGACGCGGTTGATGCCGCGTACTTCGTTGATGATGCGGCTGGAGACTCGTTTGAGCAGGCTGTAGGGCAGTTCGGCCCAGTCTGCGGTCATGAAGTCGCTGGTTTGTACGGCTCGGAGGGCGACCACGTAGTCGTAGGTGCGGCCATCGCCCATCACTCCCACGCTTTTCTCCGGCAGGAAAACGGTGAAAGCCTGGC
>DLPA01000028.1:0-128 GCA_002479815.1 bacterium UBA7470
TGGGCCACTTGCAGGTGCGTAAAGCCGGGTAGGATGACTTCCACGTTGCGCTCGGCCACGTCCAACAGGGCGGTTTGCACGTCGGTCAAGAGGCAGCCGATCAGGTCGATTTCATCGCGCAGCCACAG
>DLPA01000028.1:246-3612 GCA_002479815.1 bacterium UBA7470
CCGGTGTGCAGGCGCTTGCCTGCGTCGCCCCCCCCTGCTTCTTGAATCAGTTGCGTCAGACGGGCTTCGATGTTGAGGTGGACGTCTTCCAGCGCCAGCTTCCAGTCAAAGCGCCCGGCTTCAATGTCGGCGGTGATCTGCACCATGCCGCGTTCAATGGCGGCGAAGTCGTCGGCAGAGATGATGCCTTGGGCGGTGAGCATCTCGGCGTGGGCCAAGCTGCCCTGAATGTCGGCCCGCCACAGCCGTTTGTCAAAAAACACGCTGGCGGTGTAGCGTTGCACCAGTTCGCTCATCGGCTCAGAAAAAAGAGCAGACCACGCTTGTGCTTTGTTGTCTAAAGAGTTGTAGGACATGAATTTTCCGTTGTTAGGAGCTGGAGACTGTGGGGGACTCCCCTTCGCCCTCACCCTGCGGTGGGGAAAAATGACAACTGGATTTTATCGACCCTTCACGCGCCCGCAGCACAGACGAGGCACCCCCATCGCTCCCCCTGAGGACGCCCTGGGTCGTGCGGACTTGAAACCTTTAGAATCACGCCCTGTTGGTGCTCGCGGTGGCTGTTCTGGTCGTCGCAGTTCAACGGGAAATTGGGGGGCTGGCGCTGCGTCACGACGCGGCACTGGCCTAACCAATGCTGCCCCCGCAACGGTAAGTGGACGGACGTTCTCGCCCCGCTGTCATGCTCTTAGCCACTGGGTCACCCGCGTGATCTGGGAAGGCCATGACGGTTGCTCCACCAGCCCGGATACCGGCCAACAGGGGGAATCTGACTCGCAAGCGCAGATTCGTATCGCCCAAGCACCGTCGGGGAAGACGGGGTGGGCGTTTGCTTCGGTTTTTTATTCATGACTGCCTTTTCTTTTTCTGCGTCCCGCGCTGCCGCTTGGGGCGTATTGCCCTTGGCCTGTGCGCTCACCTGTGCCCTCGCCTGTACCTCAGCCGCCGCGCAAACCACCACCTTGGCCGACAACATCGTCACCGCCACCCGCACCGCCACCCGCGCCGATGCCTTGACTGCCGATGTGGTCGTCATCGACGCGGAAGCCATCGCACGCGCAGGCGCACGCAGCTTGTCCGAAGTGCTGGTGCGCGAAGCCGGCTTGCAAATGACCGCCAATGGCGGCATGGGCAAACAATCGGGCCTGTTCATTCGGGGCACGGAAGCTCGGCACGTCTTGTTGCTGGTCGATGGCGTGCGCGTGGGTTCTTCCACCTCGGGTCAACCCAGTTTGGACAACCTGCCACTAGAAGCCATCGAGCGCATCGAAGTACTCAAAGGGCCAGCATCGGCCTTGTACGGCAGCGATGCCATTGGCGGTGTCGTGCAAATCTTCACCAAACAAGGCAGCAAAGGCTTTTCTCCCTATGCCAGCGTCAGCGTGGGCAGCCACCAGCACAGCCAACTGGCGGCGGGTGTGCGTGGGGGCAGCGATGAGCTGAGGTATGCGCTGTCCGTCAAGCGCCTGCGCGACGGCGGTTTTTCTGCCACCAACCCCAAAGTCGCTTTCGGCGGCCACAACGCCGATGCCGACCCCTACGATCAAGACAGCCTCAACGCCTCGGTGCGCTGGGCATTTGCGACAGGTTGGCACATGGATGCCAGCGTCTTGTATTCAGAAGGCCGCAATGCTTACGACGGCGGCCCCACACCGTTTGATGTGCATGCCGATGTGCAAACCCGCGTCTTGAGCTGGGGCCTGAGCCGCGACTGGGGCAATGGGCACACCACCCGCGTCAAACTCTCGCGCAGCGATGACCGTTCGACCAACTTCAGTTCCGCCACCTCCACCTCGCGCTTTGACACCGCCCAAGAACAGCAAAGCCTGCTGCACCAATTGCCGTCCCCCATCGGCACGGTGCTGCTGGGGCTGGAACGGCTGCAAGAGTCGGTGAGTGGCACGCAAGCCTATTTGGTCAACCAGCGCACCACCACGGCGGTGTTTGCGGGGGTGCAGGGCCAAGCCGACGCGCATCGCTGGCAAGCCAATCTGCGGCGCGACCACAATTCGCAGTTTGGCGATGCCACCACCGGCCTGTTGAGCTACGGCTACCAGTTCACCCCCCAATGGCGGGCCTTTGGGGCGTATGGCACGTCGTTCAAAGCACCGTCGTTCAACACCTTGTACTGGGATTCGCCCAGCTTCAAAGGCAACCCCACGACGCAGCCCGAGCGCGGTCACAATCGCGAACTGGGCGTGGCCTACAGCAAAGGCGCTTACGAAGTCAAACTGACCCGCTTTGACAACCGCGTGCGCGGCTTCATCACCATCGACCCGGTGGTTGCCAATGTGCCCAAAGCACGCATGGAAGGCTGGAATCTGGCGGTGGAAGGCGAGCAAGGCGCATGGCGCTGGCGCACGCAACTGGAGCTGCTGGATGCCCGCAACGTCGCCAATGGCAAAAAACTGCCGCGCCGCGCCGATGCCCAACTCAGCGCCGGACTTGACCACCGTGTAGGCGCATGGACATGGGGGCTGAACTGGCTGGCGGTGGGGGATAGGTTCGACAACGCCACCAACACCACTCGCTTGCCCGGTTTTGGCACGCTGGACGTGCATGCCCGCTACGCCCTGAACAAAGACTGGGCGCTGCAACTGCGCTTGAACAATCTGGCCGATAAAGTCTATGAAACCGCTGCGGGCTACAACCAACCGGGCCGCAGCGCCTACCTGACCCTGAACTGGGCACCCCGCTGATGCACACACCTGTCACCTGTCCTGCCTTGCTGATCGCCGCGCCCGCCTCGGGCCAAGGCAAAACCACCGTCACGGCGGCCTTGGCACGGCTGCACACCCGCCAAGGGCGACGGGTGCGGGTGTTCAAATGCGGCCCCGATTTTTTAGACCCGTTCTGGCACGAACTCGCCAGCGGAGCACCCGTTCACAACGTCGATTTGTGGCTCACGGGAGAAGACGACATCCGCACCCGCTTGCACACCGCTGCGGCTGAGGCCGATCTCATCCTCATCGAAGGCGTGATGGGCCTGTACGACGGTACGCCCAGCGCCGCCGACATCGCCCGTTTGCTGGACGTGCCCGTGCTGCTGGTGGCCGATGCCTCCGCCGTCGCCCAAACCTTCGGCGCAGTGGTGCAAGGCTTGCGCTGCTTTGCGCCGCACTGGGATCAACCCGCCGCACCCCCACTGCGCTGGGCGGGTGTGTTGGCGAACCGCGTCGGCAGCGAGCGCCACGCGCAGATGTTGGCCGATGCCGTCACCGCCAGCACGCCCCCCAGTCCCGCCACCGTGGGCCAAGGCTGGTTGGGGGCACTGCCCCGCCAAACCGCCTTCAGCCTGCCCGAGCGCCATCTGGGGCTGGTCGCCGCGCACGAACTGCCCGATGCCCTGAGCCGCCTAGACGCACT
>DLPA01000028.1:3769-4327 GCA_002479815.1 bacterium UBA7470
CAAACCATCGCTGTGGCGCGAGATGCCGCGTTTTGCTTCATCCACACCGCCAATTTGGACACCTTGCAGCAACTCGGCGCAAAAGTGGTGTTCTTCTCGCCCTTGGCCGATGCCGAATTGCCTACCTGCGATGCCGTGTGGCTGCCCGGCGGCTATCCCGAATTGCACGCCGTCACCCTGCAAGCCAATGTCCGATTGCGCCACGCCTTGCAAAGCCATGTGGCGATGGGCCGCCCGATTTGGGCCGAATGTGGCGGCATGATGCTGCTGTTCGACCAGCTCACCGACAAAGCAGGGCAGACCCACGCCATGTGGGGACTGTTGCCCGGCACGGTTGCCATGCAGCAGCGCCTCGTCGCCTTGGGGCCGCAACAACTGCGCGGCTTGGGCACACCCGCCTTGCGTGGACACACCTTCCACTGGTCGCGGGTGGAGACACCGCTGAAAGCCTTTGCCCGCACCTGTGGCCCCGATGCCGCCCCGCAAGCCGTGGGCGAGGGCGGCGAGGCGCTGTATGTGCACGGCCCCATACGCGCCAGCTACTTCCATGCGTGGTTT
>DLPA01000028.1:4466-4596 GCA_002479815.1 bacterium UBA7470
TGCCCCCATCTTGATCTGCTTTGATCTCCTTTGATCTGCTGACCCCATGACCGCCTCCGCCCCCCTCACCCCGCCCGCCCAACGTGGCCCGCAGCGCATCGTCTGCTTGACCGAAGAAACCACCGAATGG
>DLPA01000025.1:0-1711 GCA_002479815.1 bacterium UBA7470
TGACCGAAGAAACCACCGAATGGCTGTACCGCTTGGGGCGGGAAGACCGCATCGTCGGCATCAGCGGCTACACCGTGCGCCCTCGGCGTGCGCGGGACGAAAAGCCCAAGGTCAGCGCGTTTTTGAACGCCAAAATCGACAAAATCCTAGAGCTGCAACCCGATTGCGTGCTCGGCTTTTCTGACTTGCAGGCCGACATCGCCGCGCAACTGATACGCGCAGGCGTGCAAGTGACGGTGTTCAACCAGCGCAGCGTGGCCGAGATTTTTGATGTGCTCTACCAAGTCGCCGCCTTGGTCGATGCGCTGGACGAAGGCCAACGCCAGCTCGACCACATTCGCGCCGACTTGCAAGCCCTGCACCACGCCGCGCAAGAGGCCGATGCCCAAGGGCTGCGTCGCCCGCGTGTGTGGTTTGAGGAATGGAACGACCCGCCCATCAGCGCCATTCGGTGGGTGTCTGAATTGATAGGCATCGTCGGCGGCGAGGATTGTTTTCCTGAACTGGCGGTGCAGTCCTTGGGCAAACACCGCATCGTTGCCGACCCGACCGAGATCATTCGCCGCAACCCCGACATCGTGATCGGCTCATGGTGCGGCAAAAAATTCCGCCCCGAACAAGTCGCCACCCGTGCAGGTTGGGAGCAGGTGTCTGCTGTGCGTACCCAATCGCTGCACGAAATCAAATCCGCCGACATCTTGCAACCCGGCCCTGCCGCCCTGACCGACGGCGCACGCCAATTGGCAACGCTGATACAGACGTGGAGACAGCAGCATGCTTGAACCACTGCACCAACCACTGTCGCAAGGCGTAGAACTGATTTTGGGCGGGCAAAAAAGCGGCAAATCCCGCCGCGCCGAGCATTTGGCTGCGGCATGGCTGGCCTTGCCGCCCTGTCAAGGCCATACCCGCGAAGCCGTGCTGATTGCCACCGGACAAGCATGGGACGATGAAATGGCCCAACGCATCACCCGCCACCAACGCGACCGTGCCGAGCGCGTGCCGGGCTTGCACACGCTGGAAGTCCCTCTGGCGGTGGCGCAAGCCATCAACGACCACAGCGCCCCCCACCGCCTGCTGGTGCTGGACTGCCTGACGCTGTGGCTCACCAACCTACTGATGCCGATGGAGGCTGTGGGTCACGACTCAGCTCCCCACGATTTCCCCCCTCCCAACCTCCCCCCGCTGGGAGGAGGAGTTCAAACCTCCGCTCACCAACAGCAGTGTTTTCACTCCCTCTCCCAGCGGGGGAGGGCTGGGGTGGGGGAAAGAGCAAGGGGACGAGATCATCAAGCGCAAGCAGCTCACCTTTTGAAAGCATTGCGCCACACCACCGGCCCCGTGGTGCTGGTGGGCAATGAAATCGGGCTAGGCGTGATACCACTGGGCCGCGAGGTGCGGGCCTTTGTCGATGCCTTGGGGCGCTTGAATCAAGACGTGGCAAGCGTTGCTGACCGCGTGGTGCTGATGGTGGCGGGTTGCCCGTTGGTGATGAAAAATGGGTAACTTACGCAATCTCCATCTCCAATGGAATCGGTTTGCGTGGCAACCACCCCGTCAGGCTCGCGCCTGCCACCCCTCCACCGGAGGGGAATGTTTCGCCCCGATTGCCCTATCACACAATCAATGTCTATGTACGGCACAAAAAACGACAAACTCCTCGCCGTGGCGGCCTAAATTCCCCTCCGGTGGAGGGGTGGCAGGCGAAGCC
>DLPA01000025.1:1777-2911 GCA_002479815.1 bacterium UBA7470
AGGCGAAGCCTGACGGGGTGGTTACTCACATAAACCAAGACGCTCGACATGAAGGAAACACCTACGCTATGAGTCAATATAAATTTTGGCTGCTGTTGTGGCTGCACATCATCAGTTCACTGAGTTCGGTAGCGCAAGCCGTAGAAGTCACCGACGACCGAGGCCGCACCGTCAAGTGGGCGGCTGCGCCGCAGCGCATCGCCAGCTTGCTGCCCTCGCTGTCCGAAACCGTGTGCGAGTTGGGGCAGTGTCAGCGGCTGGTGGGGGTGGATCGCTACTCCAACTTTCCGGCGCATTTGAGCAAGCTGCCGCAGTTGGGCGGGGGGCTGGACCCCAACATCGAAGCCATCGTCGCCTTAAAGCCCGATGTGGTGCTGCTGGCGGCTTCGTCGCGGGCGGCAGATCGCCTAGAAGCCTTGGGGCTGAAGGTGGTGGTGCTGGAGCCGAAAACCCACGCCGACGTGCAGCGCGTGATGGGCAAAGTGGCCCAAGTGCTGGACGTGCCACCCGAACACGCCCAGCGCGTGTGGCGGCACATCGACGCGGCGGTGTCGGCAGCGGCGCAATCGCTGTCGCCACAGGCCAAGCAGTTGCGCGTGTACTTTGAGGTCAACCGCGCCCCCTACGGCGCGGGAACCACGTCCTTCATTGGCGAAACCCTGACGCGCTTGGGCGTGAAAAACATCCTCCCGCCCGAGTTGGGGCCGTTCCCCAAGCTCAACCCCGAGTTCGTCGTGCGGGCCAACCCCGATCTCATCATGGTCGGTGAACGCAACTTTGCAGGCATGACCGATCGACCCGGCTGGGGCCACATCCGCGCCCTGCGCGAGCAACGCCTGTGCGTGTTCAGTTTGGTTGATTCCGATGTGCTGGTGCGCCCGGGGCCACGCATGACCGAAGCCGCCCGCCTCATGGCCCAATGCCTGAACGACAAAGCCAGCACACCCCCCAAACCCAGTTTCATGCAAAAACGCTAGCATTTTTTGTGAGCTGCTTACGCAAGTATTTAGGGGCTTACAGCCGATTTAGTGATGAGAAATGATCTGAAAAACCGCCATTATTCAGCTTCTGGCCTAGAGTCTTGGGTCTGCGTGGCAACCACCCCGTCAGGCTACGCCTGCCACCCCTCCACAG
>DLPA01000055.1:0-3706 GCA_002479815.1 bacterium UBA7470
GGACGGCGCGGTCTCGGTCACGTGAATGTGATACAGCCCCCAAGGGCACAGCTTGAAACGATCCGCCAAGGGTTTGTCTTTGAACGCATCCAGTCTGTCGGCATCATAGACCGCCCACTGTGGCCCCAAACCACCCAAAGACAACGGCTGACCATCCAAGCGTATCGCCACGATCATTTTGTACGCCAAGGCGTCTGCCAAGCTGATGCTGACGGTGTAGCCATCGACTGCTCGTAAAGTCAAATAGAGATTTTTCTTAAGCGACACACCCGCTGTTTGCAGCACAGTAGCAAGCAGGGGGCCGGTCAGGGTATGCACTTTTTGATCGTACTCCAGCGTGGGCTTGATGGTCACCGCAGGCAAGCGCCGCAGCCCAAACGCGGTGAACTCAAAGGCTTTGTCAAACTGCACGCCATGCTTGGCTGCCATTTGATCCAAAGCAGGATTCAGTGCCTTGCGGTTGGCGCGACCAATCTCCCCAGAAATCGTCAACAGCACAGGGCCACGCCCGCTGCCATCTCCTAGCTTCTTGTCGGCTTTTTCTGCTTGCTCTGCGGCCCACAGACGCGTGGGGAGTGCACCAGCCAAAGCCGCAGCAGTTAAAAAATGGCGCTTGTTCATGGGAAATGTGCTCCTAGGCAATGCAATCGGCTCGTGGGGGCTTTTATTGGGCGCATCGTACTGTTTGAACTTTTAAAAGTTCAAGTTTTTGTCTGCCTAATGTCACTGTTTAGCGGTTTAGTGTGATGAATTTGGCATTCAAACTGTGGTTTAACCCAACGCATCTTTGAGGCGATACCACAGCATCCCTAGCGCCAGACTGGGTGTGCGCAAAGCCGGCCCACCAGGGAATGGGCGATGCTGGAGCTTGGTGAACACATCAAAACGCTCGGCCTGTCCTGCAATGGCTTGAGCTGCCAACTGCCCAGCAACGCCAGTCAGGGCCACGCCATGACCGCTGAAGCCTTGCAAGTAGTAAATGTGGGGCGCCAGACGGCCAAAGTCAGGGGCACGGCTCATGCTGATGTCCACAAACCCACCCCATACGTAGTCGATCGGAATCCCAGCCAAGGGAGGGAATACGCGCGTCAACCCCGCCGATAACGCCTGACGCAGCCGTGGGGGAGTCATGGTGGTGTAACTGACACGCCCCCCAAACAACAAACGATGATCGGCACTGAAACGGAAATAGTCCAAGACAAAATTGTTATCGCACACCGCCGCATGGCTGGGGATCAAACGGCGTTGCAAGCTGGGGTCGATGGGCGCGGTGGCCACCATGTAAGTGCCCACGGGCATGATTCTTGGGGTGATCTCTGGCGCTAACTCAGGGCTGTACTCGGGCAGCATACAGTTGCCTGCCAGCACCACCCAACGCGCATAGACGTTACCCTGCAACGTGGTCAGCATCACAGGCTGGTCGCGGTTCATGCCGACCACGGGCGTTTGTTCAAACACCCTCACCCCTAAGCGTTGTGCGGCTTGTAACAAGCCCAGACCGTACTTGAGCGGGTGCAAGTGGCCCGAGGCGGTTTCGTAAGCGGCGGCTTGGTATTGAGGACTGTCAATGAAATGGGTGACGGCGGCCCCGGTGACCACTTGGCTGGTGAGCTGGTAGTTTTTCTCCAAATACGCCATTTCTGTGTGCAGGCGTTGGGCCTTGTTTGCTGAGTCGGCCACGTACAAGTAGCCTTTCACGCGGTCGCACTGGATGTGGTGTTGAAGAATGCGCTGGTCAATCAGGTCGATGCCATGAAGGGAAAATTCCCATGCTTGCTTGGCAAGTGTGTGTCCTAACGCTTGCTCTAGCGCCTCTTGTCCACAGGCATAGCCCGCAATGGCTTGCCCACCATTGCGGCCTGATGCGCCGCTGCACACACGGTCGGCCTCTAGCAAAATCACATCGAAACCCCGCTGGCGCAGTTCGATGGCGGCAGACAAACCCGCAAATCCCCCCCCCACCACCGCCACATCGGTATGCCATGACCCGACCAAGGGGGTTTGTGTGGGGGGACGAATCACACTGGCTTCGTAATAGCTTTGTTGGTTGAGTTGCGTGTCTGAGCGCAACAGCCCACCGGGAGCGAGCAAACGGCGTACCACATCCATGACAGGTGCTCCTCTAATTACAAAACGCACGAAGACGGGTGTGGTCTCGTGGGTCTTCTCAAACCGCTGGCAAGCATGGGGGCTCTTGGTGTAACAAGGCTTGCTGGGGCAGCGCCGACAAATGGCGGGCGGTTTGTCCGGCCAGATACGTCCAGACAAACGTGGCAGCGGCGTTGGTGGTCAATTCGGCATGGTCATAGGCGGGTGCGACTTCTACACAATCCATAGCCACCCAGTTCAGTCCTTGCAAGCCTTCCAACAAAGTCAAGACTTGCGAACTGCTCAAGCCGCCCGGCTCTGGCGTGCCTGTGCCCGGTGCAAAGGCAGGGTCTAGACAATCAATGTCCAGCGTCAAGTAACAGGGGCGGTTGCCGATGCGCTCTTGAATGGCGGTGATGATGTCGTTCAAAGCGTCGCCATCTTTGCCACGCAAGTGCTTGGCGGTGTAGATGAGGCCGCCTTGGTCTTGCACGTACTCACGCGCCTCGCGCACGCCGCTGGAGCGCAAACCAATTTGCACGGTATGTACGGGGCTGATGAGTCCTTGCTGCACGGCTTCGTACGTCCAAGTGCCGTGGCCTGAGGGTTCACCAAAATGATCGACCCACGTATCGCAATGCGCGTCCAAATGCACCACGGCCAGAGGCTGACTTTGCCCAAAGCGGGCTTGTGCGGCCTCTAAAAGCGCCAAGGTCACGGAATGGTCACCCCCTAGAAAAACAGTGTGATGCTGGGCCATCAGCGCCGCCGCTTGCTGGCGTATGTGCGTGCGCACGTCAGGCAAGGGAGAGGCATTGGGCAGACGCATGTCACCTGCGTCGGCCACATAGGGCAAGGGGGAAACGTTGAACAAGGGATGGATGCCGTCGCAGAGCATCAAGCTGGCGCGGCGTATGGCCTCGGGGCCAAACCGTGCCCCCGGGCGGTTGGTCACCGCGCCATCAAAAGGCACGCCGGCCACCACAAAAGGGGCATGAGGTTGTTGACTGAGCGCAGCACAGGCCATCCAACGCTGACCATGATTGGCATAGGAAAAATCACCCAACATCGCAAATATCTCCGGTAATGGACTTTAACTTTACTGAATCAGAGGCTGGTAGATGGGGCCAATTCTGTTGTGTTGCAACAGTGTGGGGGTTTTATTCATCTAAAAGCATAGTAAAAAAAGTGAGCTGCTTACGCAATAAAATAAAGCTTTTCAGCTTCTTTTTTTAATAAAAAAAGATTTAAAAACTTGAAAAAATTGGTTTTTAGGTGCTGTTTTTCACTGTGGAGGGTGGTGGTTGAGGA
The DNA here is from genome assembly GCA_002479815.1 of bacterium UBA7470. Classification (GTDB taxonomy): domain Bacteria; phylum Pseudomonadota; class Gammaproteobacteria; order Burkholderiales; family Burkholderiaceae_C; genus UBA2334. The sequence continues at coordinate 3,400 of DLPA01000055.1, forward strand.
AAAAACAGGTTTTTTTTACTTTTTTGAGCTTATTTTGAACACGATATAGGCCACACTCTTTGTTTTCTTTGCGTAACAAGCTCACTTTTTTTACTATGCTTTTTACACTACTTACTGGCTTGTTTTTCGATGTTTTCGACGGGGTCGCTTGGCTCGAAGGTGGCCGTGGGTTGCTGCAGCCACGCCAATACCGCCCCGACCCACAAGACCATTGCCGATAAAAGCAAACCCAGTTCCAGATTGCCAGAGCCGTCGGCAATCCACCCCACCATCGTCGGCCCCACGATCTGGCCTAGGGCAAACACAA
>DLPA01000055.1:3815-18664 GCA_002479815.1 bacterium UBA7470
GCCGTGGTCGAGGCCACCACCGATAAAAACACCGCCCCAAACAAAATCCCCGACAAGAGCATCAACGCCCACTGCTGCAACAGCGCGGGCAACATCACTGCCACCCCCAGCAGGCCATTCAGGAAGGCCAGCGCGCCTCCTGCCTTGGCGCGATCCAACAAGCCCGCCCACAGCCGTGCAGAAGCCACGACTGCCAGCCCCAAACCGGCATAAAACAAGGTGACATCGCTGGCGGGGATGCCTCGGTCGCGCAACAAGGCAATCACAAACGTCATGTAGCCGATATAGCCCATGCCAAAGCAGGCATAGCCAGCCAAGGCAAAACTCAGTCGATACAGCGGTACGGGTGCCGTATTCGGCGCAGGGGTTGCCTGTGGGTCTGTGCCTTGCGGCGGTTTTGGTGCGTCTTGCTTGTGGAACCAACGGGCCGGCCAGATCAACATCAATGCCGCTGCTGCACATGCCAACGCCAGCCACCACCATGCCCATGTCCACGTATGCGCTTGTTTGGCGTGCCACTGAAGGACGGCGGGCACCGCCAACGCCGACAACACAATCCCCCAGCCCACACCGCCATACACCGTGCCTAACAATAGGCCGCTGCGCTGAGGATGCCAAACCCCCAAACGCGCTGCCAATACCCCTGCAGCCACAAATACCCACGCACTGGCAATGCCTGCCAAAAAGCGCAGCCCTAATAAGGGGGTGGGGTGTAAGAAAAATCCGGTGGCGGCCATGAAAACAGCTGCCATGAGCGATCCGCCCACCAGCACCTGTGGGGTTCCTTGGGTCCGCATCAACCACGGGGCGGACAAGGCTCCCACCAAGTACCCCAACGCATTGGCGGTGTTCATGCTGCCTGCCAAGGCATACGTCCAGTGCAAGTCTTGTCGCATCAGCGGAAGCAACAAGCCGTAGGCAAAGCGTGTGATGCCCAAAGAAACCGCAGCCGCCAACGACAGCATCAACGCCACCCACAAAGGCGAGTCCTTGCCCCACAAGCTCAGATCGACGCCCAGCCTGTGGTGAACAGGCGCAGGTGTGGCAAACGAGGCGATTTGTTCTGTACTGGCCTGTGCCGGTGGTGCAGCAGACGGGGGCGGGGTCTGCTTGTCCTGTGCTGCCAGTGCAGGCGCGGCCGGGGGCTTGGCGGCCTGTTGGTATTTGGCAGGATTTTTAGGCAACGCTTCGGCTGGCATGGTGCCATCAACGGCAGAAACCCGGTAGGCTTTGGACTTGTGGGTTGGTTGGGATGGGTTTGTGCTGGTATCCATTACGTGAAGCATCTTGGAAAATGCTTCAATAATAGTTTGCGAACGTGCTCTGCACTGTCCTTCGCCTGTGTCAAGTCTCACACCGTACTTCAATTTTCTTTCTTTTCATATGAATGCCACACAGGGCAGAGGCATCACACTGCGACGCTGGGCGTTGTTGCTGTGGTGCTGGACCATGATTTATGCGGGCCTGGCTTCGGCACAGACAGCCGTGGTTTTTCATCCCAACACCGATCGCGTTGACCTGGCTTCTCGCTTGATCTATTGGCAAGACCACCAAGGGGACGCGGACTGGAAACAGGCCAACGAGGCCGCGTCACAAGGTTTGTTCCGGCCGTTGCCTGAAGGGATGGCAGATCCAAACTTTGGCTTGACCTCAAGTGCATATTGGTTTCGCCTGAAAGTTCGCTCACTTGTCGAGCTGGAGACGGCACTGATTGAGGTCGCTTATCCCCCTTTGGACGCGGTTTCTTTTTACATCAATGGGCAATTGCGCAGCTTGACCGGAGATCATCTTGCGTTTTCGTCGCGCCCCTACGCACACCGGCATTTTGTGCTGCCGGTGAAATTCACCCAAGAAGAAGCGGTATTGATCGACATTCGCGTGGTCAATGCAGGCAACTTGACTGTACCGATTCGGCTGTGGTCGCGGGGAGGGTTTGAACGCCACAACCAAGTGAGCTACGGCTTGCTGGCGGCTTATTTTGGATTGATGGTGGGGCTGGCTGTTTACAACCTGCTTTTGTTTTTGTCGCTGCGCAGCCCCAGTTACTTGTGCTATGTGTTGTTCATTTTGGCTTTGGGATACGGCCTTTGGAGCTACAACGGCTTCCAAGCGCAATACGTCAGTCCTGATTGGCCCGCGTGGAATGACAGGTCGCCTTTGGTGGGATTCACTTTGGCAGGCATTTTTGGCATTTTGTTCGTCAGAACATCGTTGGCTATTGGAGAACACTTGCCAACGACGAACCACTGGTTGTTGGCATTTGTGCTGATGTTTGCGGTGCAGTGTGTGTGCGTATCGCTGGGCTGGAGCCCCATCATCAATCGCTGGATTTACCTTACAGGCCTGGGCGCCAACGTCCTTCTCATTTTCACCACCTGGCAAGCAATGCGAAAAAAAATCACAGGCGCCGAGGTGTTCATGGTCGCTTGGGGTATTTTGGCCTTGGGCATTGGAACAGCCAATTTGCGTAATTTGGGTTGGATTCCCAACAACCTGTTCACCCAAAATGCGCTGCAGTTGTCTTCTGCACTGGAAATGGTGTTGTTGTCGTTTGCATTGGCGCACCGCATTCACAGCGAGCGCCGCTTGCGGGAACAAGCGCAAGCACAGGCGCTGAGTCTGCGACTCGACTTGGTACACACCTTGCAACACAAAGAAATGGAACTCGAAGCACTGGTGCAAGAAAGAACCCTCAAACTTCAACAAGCCCACGAAGCCTTGAGTCAACGCGAAACAGAGATGCGCGAACTCGCCCATCATGACGGTCTGACAGGACTGGCCAACCGCAAGCTGTTGGAGGATCGCTTTCATCAGGCCACAGCTCGCGCGCAACGCAATGGCTTAGAACTGGTGGTGATGGTGATTGATTTGGACAGCTTCAAACCCATCAATGACACGCACGGACACGCAGCTGGGGACACGCTTTTAAAAGTGTTAGCGCAACGCATGGCCACACGACTGCGGCAGACAGACACCTTGGCTCGCATTGGCGGGGACGAATTTGTCGTCTTGCTCTCAGACTTACCCCCAGACACCTGCGTGAACGCGATCACGCACAGCCTAGAAGGCGTGTTGTCCACGGCTGTCATGTGGTGCGACATTGAGTTGCACGTGTCTGGCAGCATCGGCTGCGCGCGTTATCCACAAGACAGCCTGACCTTGCAACATCTGCTGAACGAGGCAGACAGGCGAATGTATGAGGTCAAACAACTTAAAAAAAGCCGCTTGCTCCACATCGCTTAGGGCCGCCAGCGTCGCAACAACAACGCATTCGTCACCACACTGACTGAGCTAAACGCCATCGCTGCGCCCGCCACCACAGGACTCAACAGACCCAATGCCGCCAATGGAATGCCAGCCACGTTGTAGGCAAACGCCCAAAACAGGTTTTGGCGAATTTTGGCAACCGTCCGGCGTGCAATGTCCAAGGCTTGTGCCACCATCAACGGGTCACCACGCATCAGCGTAATGCCTGCGGCGTGCAAGGCCACATCGGTTCCACCTCCTTGCGGGTGGTTCATCGCCATGCCCACATCGGCAGCGGCCAAAGCCGGCGCATCATTGATGCCATCGCCCACCATCGCGACCTTGTGCTGTCCATTGGCACGCAAGGCCATCACCGCCGCCGCTTTGTCCGCAGGCAACACGTCTGCCATGACATCGGCCTTGTCTATCCCCACTTGTGCAGCCACCGCCAACGCAGCGCCTTGGTTGTCCCCTGAGATCATGACCACACGCCAGCCACGCGCCTTCAATTCGGCCACTGCCGCCGCTGCGTTGGGTTTAGGTTCGTCTGCAAATGCAAACCAAGCCAAGACTTCAGATCCCAGCGCCAAGACAGAAACTGTCGCACCGTGGGCTTGTTGTGTGTGTATATGCGCACGCACCGTCGTGGAAATGCTGAAACCCAACTCGTCCATCCAACGCACACTGCCCAAGCGCAGCACTTGTGCCGCCATCGTAGGGGTGTGACGACAAATCGCCTCCGTGCCCTTGCCCGCCACGGCATGTACATCGTCCAGCACCCAGTCACCCCACCCTGCTTCTTGTAAGCTGGGCCATGACGCACGTTCTGCTTTTGCTGCCGCGACCACCGCACGCCCCAAAGGATGTTCGCTGTTCAATTGCAAATGCGCTGCCAAATAAAGCGGTGCGTCCCCCACCTCACCTTGCGGTGAAAAGCCATCAGGCCCCTGTGTCGATGCGCGTTGCCACTCGCGCAGGCGGGGCTGTCCTTGCGTCAACGTGCCCGTCTTGTCAAACGCAATGACATCCACTTGATGCGCCATTTCCAAGACCTGGGGGTCTTTAATCAAAATGCCATAACGGGCCGCCACCCCCGTCCCAGCCATGATGGCGGCAGGCGTAGCCAAACCCAAGGCACAAGGACAGGCAATCACCAACACAGACACGGCATGAATCAGGGCCGCCTCCAGCCCCACTCCCAACCACCACCACACCCCCCCCGTAAGTAAACCAATCAAAAGCACCACCGGTACAAAGACGGAGGCCACCCGATCGACCAAACGCTGCACGGGGGCTTTGCCTGCTTGAGCGTCTTGCACCAAGTCGATGATGCGGGCCAAGGTGCTCTGCCCCCCTACCGCTGTCACTTGCACTTGCACCACCCCATCGCCATTGAGCGTACCGCCTGTAATCACATCGCCCATTTGCTTGACCACAGGCAAGCTTTCGCCTGTCAACATGGATTCATCGGCTTGCGTTTGTCCTTGTGTCACCACGCCATCGGCGGGAAAGCGCTCTCCAGGGCGCACCAACACCGCATCCCCCACCAATAACTCGGCCACCGCCACATCCATCATCTCCGTGCGGCGTAGGCCATCCGGCAATAAATGAGCCGATTCGGGGCGCAACTGGTGCAGGGCACGAATGGCAGACGAGGTTTCGCGCTTGGCGCGCGTCTCTAGCCACTTGCCGAGCATGACCAAGGTAATCACCACCGCAGACCCCTCGTAGTACAGATGCACCATCTGACCCGCCGGTGCTTGCCACCAAAGCCAAGTGGACAACCACCATCCCGCTGTCGTGCCCACAGCCACCAGCAATTCCATATTGCCCGTGCCCCCTTTAAGGCCATGCCAGCCTGCTTTGTAAAACCGCCAACCCAAGCCAAACTGCACAGGCGTTGCCAGCACCAATTGCCACGCTGCCGGTAACATCCAATGCTGTCCCCCTAAGTCTCCGATCATGGGCAAGACCAAGGGCAAGGACAACGCCAGACCCAGCAATACCAAATAAAAATCTAATTTTTCTTTATTTCTATAAGCTTTTTCTGCTTCTAAATCAGAAGCACGACTTCCATCGACATCGCGCGGTTCATAGCCCGCATCACGAATGGCGCGCGCCACCTGAGCGGTGGATAAGTCACCAGCAAACATCACCCGGGCCGATTCAGTCGCCAAGTTAACGCTGACCTCTTGAACACCCGGCATTTTTTTTAATACCCGCTCCACACGACCCACACATGAAGCGCAGGTCATACCTCCAACCCCCATATCCATACGGTTTGATGCAGCAAAAGACATAAAAGAAGACGTGACCAAAGTCATCAGACTAAAACACACACATGTCCAGAGAATACACCCACCTGTACTTTGCTTTATAAATAAGGATTCGGCTGATCGCTGTTTTTTGACCCCTCACGGAAAGGCATTGTTATGAGCATTCAACCCATCTCTTATGTATTCACGGTCACTGGCATGAGTTGTGGCCATTGCGAAAAAGCCATCACACAAGCTTTAAAGCAATCAGATCCATCGGCAGAGGTCCGCATTGATCGACAAGCCCAACGTGTGGAAGTCACCAGCACCCAAGACAAAGAGCAACTGGCACAAGCCATACGTGAAGAAGGCTATAGCGTCGTTGCAGGCTAAGCAATTTCAAAAACCTGTGTATAACTTTTGAGCAATTGGGGGCTTATCCACAGCACTCCCGCAAGTGCGCTGGTTTCCCCCAGTTGAGAACGTGGACTCATACGCGCTTACTCACAGCCACAAAATTACAGTAAACGATTGATTTATTTGATTTTAAAAAGTTATCCACACAAAAAACTGTCTCCTACTACTACTACCAAATTAAAAATAAAGATCAATAAGAACAACAAAAGAAGAGAGACGCATTAAAACTTTACAAAACCTTATGCGATAGGCACCGAAGACTTACACAGGGATTCCATACTTGCGTCAAGCCTTGAACGTGATTGAGGCTTTTTTATCAAAGGATGTGTTATGAAATCAATTCGGTTTTCAATGGCGTCTGTTGCCTTGGCACTGACATGGGGGATGACGCTTGCTGCACACGCGCATGCGCACGGCCCCAAAGGAGGCGACTTCGCACATGGACAAACGCCTGAAATGCGACAGCAGCACGCGATGCAGCAGCAAGCCACGCTGAAAGCTGCGCTTCAATTAACGCCAGAGCAAGAACCCGCTTGGGAACGCTTTGTTCAACAGATGAAACCACTTTCTCCAGTCGCTCGTCCGAATGCCGCAGAGTTGCATGCCATGACCACACCCCAGCGGTTAGAAAAGATGAAGGCCCTGCGTGCAGAGCGTGACGCGCACATCAACCAGCGTATGCAGTCGATCCATACTTTTTACAACGCACTGACACCAGCGCAGCAAAAAGTATTTGATGCGCACAAACCCATGCACGCCCATCAGCGCCATCATGGACGTCGTATGCACGGCTGAAGTCCAATTTCAGTCGTCCGTACACAAAGCACAGCGGCGGGCTGTGCTTTTTTTATCAATAAGCCTGTGCATAAAAGCGGGTTTTGAGATGATTTATGCACAGGTATGTGTGTAATTTCACATTTATCCCAATTCAATCGTAATTAAAGTCCACGCTTATCCACAAGCTTTTGAATTATGTAAATGATTGTTTTATTTGAATAAATTTAGCTTGTACACAGAATAAGTACGCTATTACTACTATTACAACTATAAAATATAGAGATAAAAGATAACAGTCATTTCATGCCGATCGTGATAAAAAGCCACCGTGAAAGCCGTTGTGGGTTTCATGGTCGGTGTGTAAAGGCACTGATAACATCAAGCCTTGTCTAAAGGCTCTGTGTTCAATTTCCATGTCTGATACAAGCGTTCCCTCTTCGTTTGAGATCAAAAGTGCCAACTTGCCTTTGATTGCGTTGATCTTGAAAAGCGCAAGCCTCAACAGCTTGAAGGTCGATTGGCAAACGCAATTTGGTGATCAGCCTCACTTCTTCAATGAAGATTGGTTGCTCATTGATTTGTCTCATCTTCCCAACCAGGAACATGGCGGAATGTATGTGGACTTCAAAAGTCTCATCAGGTGGCTCAGACAAAAGAACGTCGTTCCTGTTGCGGTGAAAGGTGGTACATCGGATCAAATCAAGACGGCACAAGCGGCCGGCTTACTGCACGCTCCCGACGTCGTACTGACCAAAACATCCAAGTCGGTCTCTTTAGGCGCAGAGGTCAAGTCTGTGGCAGACGACACCCTCTCTTCAAACACCCAAGGTCAGAAAGCGATTGGCCTTGCGTCTGCGGTGTTTCCGTCTTCAGAGACCTTACCGGCGCTCGTGGTAGACAAACCCCTGCGATCAGGCCAGCGGGTGTATGCCAGAGGACGGGATTTGGTGGTTTTAGCAATGGTCAACGCTGGCGCAGAAGTGGTGGCAGACGGACATATTCATGTCTATGCGCCGCTGCGTGGAAAAGCCATCGCAGGTGCCACCGGAGATGGGTCTGCACGGGTGTTTGCGCTTGCGTTGGAGCCGGAGTTGATTTCAATCGCTGGAATCTATCGAACCAGTGAACATCCCTTCCCTCCAGACGTCGCTGGCAAGCCAGCGATGGTTTGGCTGCAGTCCGATGCCAGTGGCGATAAGCTCATGATGGAACCGATCAAGCCTTGAGTTCAGATAGAAACAGACCACAACAAACCCCAAGAAACAAGAAAAACAGTTAAAAAGAAAGATTTTTTATGGCAAAAACCATCGTCGTCACGTCAGGCAAAGGTGGCGTAGGCAAGACCACCACGAGCGCCAGTTTCTCTTCTGGCTTGGCCCTGCGCGGCTTTAAAACTGCCGTCATTGACTTTGACGTGGGTTTGCGCAACCTCGACCTCATCATGGGGTGCGAACGCCGTGTGGTGTACGACCTGATTCACGTCATCAACGGGGAAGCCAAACTCACACAGGCTTTGATCAAAGACAAGCAGTGTGACAACTTGTATGTGTTGGCGGCCTCTCAGACCAGAGACAAAGAAGCCTTGTCAAAAGAAGGTGTCGGTAAGGTACTTAAAGATTTGGCCGAAATGGGGTTTGAATACATTGTGTGTGATTCTCCTGCTGGCATTGAAACAGGTGCCATCATGGCCATGTATTACGCGGATGAGGCGTTGGTTGTAACGAATCCTGAAGTCTCTTCAGTCCGAGATTCAGACCGTATTTTGGGCATGCTCAGCAGCAAGACATTACGAGCAATAGAAGGCCAAACGGTCAAGGAACATTTGCTGATCAACCGCTACAACCCCAACAGGGTGCAAGATGGGCAAATGTTATCGCTGGAAGACATACAAGATATCCTTCGCATCCCACTCATTGGGGTCATTCCAGAAAGTGAAATGGTGCTGCAAGCCTCCAATCAAGGCGTACCTGTGATCCATATGCAAGGCTCTGATGTCTCAGAAGCCTACAAAGATGTGATTGCCAGATTTCTCGGTGAGCAAAAGCCGATGCGGTTCCTGGAGGCTGAAAAAATGGGCTTCTTTAAACGCCTCTTTGGCGGAAAGTGAGGTAACGCAGCATGGCCTCTTTGATGAGTTTCTTTTTAGGTGAAAACAAGAAATCGGCAAATGTTGCCAAAGAGCGTTTGCAAATCATTTTGGCGCACGAGCGGGCCACGCGCAGTGCAGGCTCTACCCCACCAGATTACCTGGAGGCTTTGCAGCGAGATGTATTGGCCGTGGTGCGTAAGTACATCGACATAGACCCGAATGACATCCAAATCAACCTAGAGCGTGAAGAAAATTTAGAAATTTTAGAAGTCAAAATAGAACTTCCAGAACACTCGAAACAAGTCAGCGGCGATAGTTAAACGTTAAACGAAGTCCTAAAAACCAAACGCTCCATGGAAATGCACTTCACCGTGAACTGCTTGATCCCGAGTACACGTCAGTAGTCCTCACATTCGTCACGATGCCTGGGTCACCTAAAATGCGCCCACTGACCTTTTGAACACGTTTGAGGAGCTGCACATGAAGATCTTATTGGCTGTTGACGGCAGTTCGTATAGCAAAAAAATGCTCGCGTACTTCACGACACATCCCGAGCTGTTTGGCGCGCACAACGAGTTCACCGTCTTTACGGTGGTGCTACCCCTGCCACCTCGTGCGCGTGCCGCTGTCGGTGCTGACGTGGCGCAGGCCTACTACGACGACGAGTCTGACAAAGTCACTGCACCCATCGTCGCATTTTTAGAACGCCATCACATGACGCTGAAAGTGGAGCACGCGGTCGGTCATCCTGGCGAAGCCATTGCCAATACAGCAGAAACCGGCCAGTACGACTTGGTCGTCATGGGGTCGCATGGACATGGCGCTTTGGGCAACTTGGTGATGGGCTCTGTGGCCACTCGCGTTTTGGCTCACTGCAACGTGCCTGTGTTGCTGGTGCGTTGACGCTTGCGGTGCAACGCGTCAAGTCAAGCCATCGAAACAAGTGGACAACACCAACGTCACAATCTGTTCGTCGCTGAATTGACCCGAGGCTTTCATAAAGCCCAGCACGGGATCGCAGGCCCGTGCAAACAAGGTGTAAAGCACCACGATGGGCGGTAGGCCAGAGTGCAGGCTGGCGTTGGCCTGCGCTTGTTCTATCCACTCGCCCAGGCGGTCGCTGACCTGAATCAGCAAATCCAAATAGGCTTGGTGGCCCATCAGCGTGGCTCGCAAACTGGAGTTTTCGCTGGGCAGAAGCGGCATTTCTCCCCTCAAATGCACCCGCATTGCCCATTGCGTGACGCTTTTGAGCTTATCCAACGGGGGAAGGGCATCGTCCAGCCCATCCAAGTGAGCCAAGGTCTGCTCCAAAATCCGAACCATTGCAGCCGCAGCCAAGTGTTCTTTGCTGGGGAAGTGTTTATAAAGACTGGCTTTCGCAATCCCTACCTCGTAAGCCACCTCATCCACCGTCATGCTCTCAAAGCCTTTTTCTGCCAGCAAACGGTTGACCGCCTGGACAATCGCATCCTCTCGTGCTTGGTGCATTTGCTCCCGAAAACGGCGTTTTCGCGGGCTGAGGTCAGAAGAAGCAACGGCAGAAGTGGTCACGATCAGGTATCCGGCAAATGAAACAAGAAAACGTATTGCACCACAAAGGCAATAACATCACTGTCCAGTCACCAAATGGTCGAAGAGGTTACATTTCTTTTAAAAATCATTGTATTTTTTGTGAGCTGCTTACGCAATGAATAGCTTACTTTTGGCTGATTTAATACTTAAAAAAAGCCCATTTTTTTGAAAATTTAGCCTGTCAAAGCCAAAAAACCCGTTTTCGGGCACTCAAAAACGGGTTTTAAAAGATATTTTTTTATTTTTCAGATCTATTTTCAGATCAAAATTGGTCAAATAAAACGTATTTACTGCGTAAGCAGCTCACTTTTTTTAGTATCATTTTTGAATGCTAAAAGTGGTGATCTGTCAATACCGGCGGTCCAACCAGCGCAGCAGGTGCTCGACGACTTCTTGGCGATGCAGTTCATTGAAAATTTCATGGTACAGCTTGGGGTAGCAGTGGTGTTGTACCAAGTCTTTGGGGGCCAATGCTGCAAATCGCCGGCTGCCCTCTGGGTCTACCAAGCGGTCACTGCCGGCGTACAGCAACAAAGTGGGAATGTTCCATTTGCCTGCATACGCCAACACACGTGACCCACCTTCGGCCAAAAACTGGGCCAAACGCGGTGAAATTTTGTGATGAACCAACGGATCGGCTTTGTAGGCCGCTACTACGTCGGGGTCGTGTGACAAATACTCAGGATTGATGCCGTTGTTGATGACCAGATTGGGCATCCACCGCGGCAGCGTATTCAGCAGCAAACGCTGTCCCAGGTGCACGGGCACGGCCAATGCGGGCGATGAAAGCACCAAAGCGCTCACTGGACACGCTGCATTGCCGTATTTGTGAATGTGCCTTGCCACCCACAACGCAGCCACCAATCCGCCCATGCTGTGCCCCAACACCACCAAAGGGAGGTGATGACGCTTACAAAGAAGGGTTTGTGTGTCATCCACCACCTCAGCAAAATCCTTCAGCAGCGCATTGCGTGACGGCAAGCAGCCTTTCACGCCCACAGACTCGCCATGGCCGCGTTGGTCATACGCACGAACCACGTAACCCATGTGGATCAACTCGGACGCCAAACGCTCATATCGCCACGCGTGTTCGCCTAATCCGTGCACGATCAAGATCACCGCGCGCAAATGATGTGTGGTGGGAAGAGGCCAGTCGTAAACGGCCAAGGTTTCACCGTCAAACGTCGTGAATGGATTCTGGCGTGCATCGGCTGAAACTGAAATAGGCATGACGGGGATTGAAAAACAAAAAAACAAGCCTGCCGAAATTTTCTGACAAACCTTTGCCGCACATTCATAGGGCTGACAAAATTTGCGAAACTTTTTGAAAACCAAATACATTAAAGCAAAAACTGTGCGGACGCTTGCGACGGATCAACCTCATGTCAGGCCGCCATACGACAATCTTTGCCATGACACCGCAAGATCTGCGGTGTGTGTTGACCAGAGGAGATCGTTTTGCTTTGCGCTTTTATCACCCATGCCGATTGTGCTCGCCACGAAATGGGGCCAGGTCATCCCGAATGCCCCGAGCGTTTGGCTGCCATTCAAGATCATCTGATGATGAAAGGGCTGCTGGACTATATGCAGCTCTACGATGCACCCTTGGCCACTGAGGAACAACTGGCGCGGGCGCATTCGGTGCTCTACATCAAGGACATGATTGCCAGCGCTCCTGCCCACGGCTATCACGCGGTGGACCCCGATACCCAAATGAATCCCCACACCCTGACTGCCGCCTTGCGCGCGGCAGGTGCGGCGGTGCATGCCACTGATTTGGTCATGCGTGGCGAAGTCCCCACCGCATTTTGCAGCGTCCGCCCGCCCGGTCACCATGCCGAGCACGCGGCGGCGATGGGTTTTTGTTTCTTCAACAACGCCGCTGTCGGCATACGCCACGCCCTAGACGTACACGGCTTGGAGCGTGTGGCCTTAATCGACTTTGATGTTCATCACGGCAATGGCAGCGAAAACATTTTTCGCGGTGACGACCGCGTGCTGATGTGTTCCATCTACGAGAAAGGCCTGTATCCGTTTTCTGGAGAACAAGCCGTCGGCCCCCACATGGTGAACGTGGGGTTGCCCAGCCGTTCTGCAGGAGATAAATTCCGCGAGGCCGTCACCCAACAATGGATGCCCGCTTTGCACGCCTTCAAGCCTCAAATGATTTTCATCTCTGCTGGTTTTGACGCGCACCGCGAAGACGACATGGGCAATTTGGGTTTGGTCGAAGCCGACTATGCGTGGGTCACGCAGCAAGTGGTGGCGGTGGCGGCTGAATACGCCAGGGGCCGCATCGTTTCTTGTTTGGAGGGGGGTTATGTGATGAGTTCTTTGGCTCGCAGCGTCGGCGCTCATATCAAGGTTCTGATTGGGGCAGACTGAGTACCCCGCTTGCGCCTAGGGAAAACCCTAGATACACTGGGGCTTTCTTGCAATGCTGAATGGACAAACATGGACAAGCATTACCTCAACCCCCTGTTTTTACCCCAGTCGATATGGGTGTTTGCGCCCACTGCGCATCCATCAAGCGAGGGATGGGGACAAGCACAGGCCTTAGAGGTCAACCTCAAAGCCCAACGGTTTACAGGGGAGTTGCAGTTTGTAGACATCCACACCACGGGCACGCTGGCTGACTTGGCCCACGCACGGGCTGATTTGGCCATCATCGCCTTGCCGCACGACGAAGTCGCTGCTGCGCTGGAAGTGGCGGGTCGCATGAAGTGCCGCGCCGCCTTGGTGGTATCGGCAGGCATAGGGGCGGAGTTATCGTCCGACCTCAAACGCATCGCCAAACGTGCCGGATTACACCTGCTTGGCCCCAACTGCTTGGGCTTCCAGCGGCCTTTGATTGGTTTGAATGCGAGTGTGGCCGGCGCCATGGCCGCCAAAGGCTCGCTGGCGCTGGTCAGTCAATCCGGCGCATTGACCGCCTCAATTTTGGACTGGGCGTACACCAACGGCGTGGGCTTTTCCGCCGTCGTCTCTCTCGGCCCCAATACGGCAGTCGATTTGGCCGAGGTGCTGGACTTTTTGGCAGCTGACCCCCAAACCCAAAGCATCGTCGTGTACATGGAAGGCATCAGCAACGCCCGCCGCTTCATGAGCGCTTTGCGTGCCGCTGCCAATGCCAAACCTGTGGTGGTGCTCAAAGCCGGTCGCAAGCCTGCCGGCAATGAAGCCGCACAAACTCACAGCGGCACGATTGTGGGCAGCGATGATGTGTTTGATGCCGCTTTGCGCCGCGCCGGTGCGGTGCGGGTGTATTCGTTTGTCGAGTTGTTTTCGGCGGTCAAATGTTTGGCCTCGCGTTACCGTCCAGTGGGTAAACGCTTGGCAATTGTCACCAACGGCGGTGGTCCAGGCGTATTGGCTGCCGATTGGGTGTCTGAACTGCGTTTGGAGTTGGGCCGCTTGTCGCCCACCGTCGCGCAAGAACTCAAAGCCAAGCTATCGCCTTGTGCCAGTTTGAATGATTTGATCGACCTCGCTGAAGAGGCCAGCCCCGAGTGCTATGCCGCCGCCTTGGAAATGACCGCCCAAGACAGCGGTGTCGATGGCGTGCTGGTGATCCACTCGCCCAAAGCCGGCATGGATGCCGCAGCGGTGGCGAAAGCCGTGGTTGCCATCAAACCCAAACTGCACAAACCCATGTTGGCGTGCTGGATGGGCGATGCCTCGGTGATGGAGGCGCGTCAAGTCCTCAGCGATGCCAGCATCCCCAACTTTCGCACGCCCGAAGCCGCCGTGGGCGCGTTCAGCAACATCGCCTTGTTTTACCAAAACCAGCAGATGCTGCAGCAAACGCCACCCCCGCTTTCCACTTTGGCGAAGCCCGACATTGAAGGCGCGCGCTTGCTGATCGAAAGCGTGTTGGCCGAGCGCCGCAAGGTGTTGACGGAAATGGAATCCAAGGCGCTGCTGGCGGCCTTTCACATTCCTGTCACCCAAACCATTTTGGCCCGTACCGCCAACGAGGCGATGATGATCGCCACTCAGTTGGGCTATCCGGTGGCGCTCAAAATCGACTCGCCCGACATCAGCCACAAGTCCGATGTGAATGGCGTGGCCCTGAACTTGACCAACGCCACCGCCGTGCGCGATGTGTTCAACGACATGATGCAGTCCGTGGCCCGCTTGCGCCCCGATGCCCGCATCAACGGCGTGACCATCCAAAAAATGGCCCCCACCCGCCGAGGCCGCGAAATCTATATCGGCTTGGTGACGGACGATCCTTTCGGCCCCATGATCGCCTTTGGCGCGGGCGGCACGATGATCGAACTCATCAACGACCGCGCGATGGAGCTGCCGCCGCTGAACCAATTTTTGGCTCACCGCTTGATCGAGCGTGCCCGCGTCTCAGAAACCTTGGGTGAGTGGCGTGGTGCGACTGCCGTAAACATCGCGGCGGTGGAGCAGATTTTGCTGCGCGTCTCAGAAATGGTGTGCGAGCTGCCCCAACTGCGAGAGATGGACATCAACCCCATCAT
>DLPA01000043.1 GCA_002479815.1 bacterium UBA7470
GGTGGGGAACGGGCCGATGCCCAACATGCCGTTTTCGCTTTGCAGCCACACTTCCATGTCGCTGGGCACATGGTTCGCCACCAAGGTGGGAATGCCGATGCCGAGGTTGACGTAAAACCCATCTTGCAACTCTTTGGCTGCGCGGGCGGCCATTTGATCTTGACTCCAGCTCATATCTATTTACTCCTAAAGTTGCAGCTTAAACGCCTTGTTTGGCCGTGATGGTGCGTTTTTCAATGCGTTTTTCTGGTGTGGCATTGAGGACGATGCGGTGGACGTAAATGCCGGGCAAATGCACCGCATCAGGCTGCATCTCACCTGTTTCGACGATTTCTTCTACCTCGACCACGCAGACTTTGCCCGCCATCGCCACGGCAGGGTTGAAGTTGCGAGCGGTGTAACGGAATTGCAAATTGCCAGACTTGTCGGCGCGGTGAGCTTTCACCAAAGACACGGCGGGGTTGAGCGCCCGTTCCATCACATAAGTTTCACCGTCAAACTCGCGCAGCTCTTTGCCATCGGCCACCATCGTGCCCACGCCTGTTTTGGTGAAAAAGGCTGGAATGCCTGCGCCGCCTGCTCTCAATTTCTCAGCCAAGGTGCCTTGGGGGGTAAATTCCAACTCCAATTCGCCGGCCAAGTATTGGCGCTCGAACTCTTTGTTTTCGCCCACATAAGAGGAAATCATTTTCTTGATTTGACGGGTTTCGAGCAGCTTGCCCAAGCCAAAGCCATCGACACCAGCATTATTAGAAATGACGGACAGGTTTTTCACGCCCGTGTCGCGCAAGGCATCAATCAGGGCCTCGGGGATGCCGCACAAGCCAAAGCCGCCCACCGCCAGCAATTGCCCATCGGCCACCAAACCTTCAAGCGCCGCTGCGGCGCTGGGATAAATTTTGTTCAAAGCACACACTCCTAAACAATAAAACACCACACAAAAACAGCATTGCATCGCCACCCACTGCATCCAAGAGCAGTCAATGGCTTGAACCACAGCTTGAACAATAGCCGTTTTTTCACTACGTAGTATTTCGTAAAGATTACTGCGGATACACCTAGCCCTCCAACTTCCGCCCTTACAATTGCCGCCTCATCCCTGCAAAGGGGTGTCCGCTAGGGGTGTTGCACCAGCTCGGTGCGACTGAGAAAGTCCCTTTGAACCTGATTGAGGTAATCCTCGCGCAGGGAAGCCATGCAAAAAGACGGTCTCACGCTTTTAAAACCAGCGTAAGCAGCTATTGTTCAGATAGCTTTCAGCCCTGACCGCCACTGCCCGCCTCTCTGCCATTTACTGTTGATGTCTATCAGCCATGGCAAACGCAACTTACTGTTTTATTGATCGCTTTTCTTTCACCACCCGCCGTACGCCCACAGCCTTGGCAGTCGCTGGCTTGATCTGGAGCTTGCACAGCGCCAGCGTGTGGGCGCAAGAGGCTGCGGCCACCCTGCCCGCTGTCAAAGTCAGCACCCAAACGGCAGCGCCCACCAGCGCCGTGAGCGGGTTTGGCGATGAGGACTTGGCCCGCACGCCCCTGAACGTCCAAGTCATTGACCAAGACAGCCTCAAAACCCACGGCATTCGCCGCGTCAGTGAGGTGCTGCAACGCGATGCCTCAGCCTCTGATGCCTACAACGCCATCGGCTACTGGGACTATGTGACCTTGCGCGGCTTTGTGCTGGACAACACCTACAACCACCGCCGCGACGGTCTGCCCATCAGCGCCGAAACCAGTTTGAGTCTAGAAAACCGCGAGAGCATCGAGCTTTTGAAGGGCACGAGCGGCATCCAAGCAGGCACCAGCGCCCCCGGCGGCTTGGTCAACCACACCATCAAACGCCCCCCTGTGGGCACAACCCCCATTCGCAGCGTGCGCTTAGAAGCCAATCAGTACGGCGGCTTGCTCGGTCATGTCGATTTGGGCGGGCGTTTCGGTGTCGATGATGCCTTGGGCTACCGCTTCAACATCGCTACCGAACGCTTGCGTAATCAAGTCGCCACAGCCGATGGCAACCGTCAACTGGTCGCCTTGGCCTTGGATTGGCGTTTGCGCCCCGGCAGTTTGTTAGAAGTGGAGCTGGAACACAGCCGCCGCAGCCAGCCCGGTGTGCCTGGCCTGAGCTTGTTGGGCAACCGCCTGCCGCCTGCCGATCCGCGCATCAACATCAACCAGCAGCCTTGGAGTCAACCCGGCTTGATGCAAGGACTGACGGGCAGTGTGCGCTATGAACAAAGCATCAACACCGATTGGCGCTGGAGCATTCACGCCGCCCGTCAAGCCCTCAAAGCCGAC
Source organism: bacterium UBA7470 (assembly GCA_002479815.1). GTDB lineage: Bacteria > Pseudomonadota > Gammaproteobacteria > Burkholderiales > Burkholderiaceae_C > UBA2334. Next base: position 2,295 of record DLPA01000043.1, read on the forward strand.
GACTACTTGGCCTACCCCTACGGTTGCTACGCCGCCAGCACCGACACCTATTACGCGGATCGCTACTGCCCGAATGGAGACTTCGATCTCTACGATTACCGCAGTTTGAACGAGCGCCGCACCTTATCCTCCGTGCAACTGAAAACCGATGGCAAAGTTCAAGTCGGCCAGATGCAGCACCACCTGAGCATGGGCTTGCTGCAAACCCGCTACACCGAACGCGGTCAAGCACAAGCGGATAACAACGATGCCGTGGGTTCGGGCAACATCTACACCCTGCCCGCCTTACCCGCCAACGCCACCTTCAGCGATCCCTATACCCAGCGCACCGAGCGCAGCACCGAAGTCTTCGCTTACGACCGCATCGTGCTGAACCCGCAGTGGAGCACTTGGCTCGGTCTGCGCCACAGCCACATCGAGCGCGACAGCATACGCACCGACGGCTCACGCGCCACCGCTTACAGCCAAAGCTTCACCACCCCTTGGCTGGCACTGGCATGGCAATGGCAACCCTCGACGCTGCTGTACGCCAGCACCGGACAAGGCGTAGAGTCGCAAGTCGCCCCCGGTCGCAGCCGCTACACCAACGCAGGCCAAGCCCTGCCCGCCCTGAAAAGCCGCCAGTGGGAGCTGGGCATCAAACACCGCTGGGCCACCGGTCAAGCCCAAGCCACCCTGTTCAGCATCACCCGCCCCCGCGCTGGCGATGCAGGTGCGTGCGATGTGTCCAATAGCTGCACCTTGCAAATGGATGGCGACGACCGTCACCGTGGCCTAGAGCTGAACGCCCGCGAAACTTGGGGGCCACTGACCCTAGACACCAGCGTGATGTGGCTCTCAGCCGAACGTCGCCACGGCACGATCAACCCGAGCCTGAACGGCAAACGCCCGACCAACGTGCCCGATTGGGTACTGCGCGCCACCGCGTCCTATGCCCTGCCCCAAGTGCCGGGCTTGACGGCTTATGCGGGCATTTCCCACGAAGGCCGCCGCGCTGTGCTGCCGGATGAGAGCCTTGAACTGCCCTCTTGGACGCGCGTCGATGCGGGCCTGAGCTACAAAACCCGCCTTGCCGGGCAGACCGCCACATGGCGCTTGAACGTCAAAAACCTGTTCAACCGCCGCTATTTCCAAGAATCCCCCTATCAATACAGCCACATCTACCTCTTCCCTGCCGCCCCGAGAACGGTGCAGTTTGGGGTAGAAACAGCGTTTTGATCCTCTTTGCAACAAAGTTTGAAATCAGGGTAAATCGCACTGTATAATTGTGGGCTATTCCCCGATAGCTCAGT
>DLPA01000138.1:0-971 GCA_002479815.1 bacterium UBA7470
GCCCGCGTCTGCATTGCCGAAGGGGAAATTTTGGCGAACCCCAAACGGGTGCGCCGCTTCACCCGCGAGCAATACCTGAAAAGCAGTGCCGAAATGCAGGCCCTGTTTGCCGACGTGCCCAGTGCCATTGCCAACACCTTGGAGATTGCCCGCCGCTGCAACCTGACGCTCGTGCTGGGTAAGCCGCAACTGCCCAACTTCCCCATCCCCAAAGTGAATGGGCAAGAGATGGACACCGAGGCCTACTTCCGCTACGCCTCGCACGAGGGGCTGAACGAGCGGCTGCTGCACCTTTTTCCCAACGAAGCCGAGCGTGAGCGCCAGCGTCCCCGCTACGTGGAGCGACTGGAGTTTGAGCTGAACACCATCATCAAAATGGGCTTTCCGGGCTACTTTTTGATTGTGGGCGACTTCATTCAATGGGCCAAACACAACGGCTGTCCGGTGGGGCCGGGGCGGGGATCGGGCGCAGGCTCGCTGGTGGCGTATGCCTTGAAGATCACCGACTTAGACCCGCTGCAATACAACTTGCTGTTCGAGCGTTTTTTGAACCCCGAACGGGTGTCCATGCCCGACTTTGACATCGACTTTTGTCAAACCAACCGCGACCGCGTGATCGACTACGTGAAAGCCAAATACGGCAAAGACGCGGTGAGCCAAATCGCCACCTTTGGCACGATGGCCGCCCGCGCCGCCATTCGGGACGTGGGGCGGGTGTTGGATTTCGCCTATGGCTTTTGCGATGGCATCTCCAAACTCATTCCCAACAAGCCGGGCATGAGCGTCACACTGCAATACCCCCCCGACCCGCCCAAACCCAACGACAAACACAACTACGCGATTGCGATGGAGCCGGTGCTGGCACAGCGCATTACCCAAGAAGAAGATGTCAAAACCCTGATTGAGCTGGCCCAAAAGCTAGAGGGCATGACGCGCAACGTCGGGATGCACGCGGGCGGTGTGTTGATCGC
>DLPA01000138.1:1050-6376 GCA_002479815.1 bacterium UBA7470
CAACCGGGCAGCAGCTCGGCGGTCAGTCAGTACGACAAGGACGATGTGGAAGCCGTCGGCTTGGTGAAGTTCGACTTTTTGGGCTTGGCGACTTTGACGATTTTGGAGATTGCGGCGGCATTCATCCGCAAGCGCCATAAGGGACAAGAACAGTTTGCCTTTGAAAACGTCCCCCTGAACGACAAAGCCACCTACAAGCTGTTTGCCGATGGCAAAACCGAAGCCGTGTTCCAGTTTGAAAGCCGTGGGATGCAGGGGATGCTGCGCGATGCGCGGCCTACCCGTCTAGAAGACTTGATTGCCTTGAACGCGCTCTACCGTCCGGGGCCGATGGACTTGATTCCCAGTTTCGTGGCGCGTAAGCACGGGCGCGAGGAAATTGAGTACCCGCACCCGATGGTGGCGGAGATGCTGTCCGAAACCTACGGCATCATGGTCTATCAAGAACAGGTGATGCAAACGGCGCAGATTTTGGGTGGCTACAGCTTGGGCGGCGCGGATATGTTGCGCCGTGCGATGGGCAAGAAAAAGCCCGAAGAAATGGCCGAGCATCGCACCATTTTTCGTGCAGGGGCTGCCAAAAACGGCATCAGCCAAGAAAAAGCCGATGAAGTCTTTGACTTGATGGAAAAATTTGCGGGCTACGGCTTTAACAAGTCGCACGCCGCCGCGTATTCTCTGCTGGCCTACCACACCGGCTGGCTCAAGGTGCATTACACCGCCGAGTTTTATGCCGCCAACATGACGGTGGAGATGGACAACACCGACAAGCTGGCGGTGCTCTACGCCGATGCCTTGTCGTTTGGCATCCGTTTTGCAGCGCCCGATGTCAACAGCGGGCAATACCGCTTTGAACCCGTGTCAGACACCTGTGTGCGCTATGGCCTCGGTGCGATCAAAGGCACAGGGGAACAGGCCATTCAAACCCTCATCGCCGCCCGCAACGACGGGGGGCCGTTCACCTCGCTGTTTGATTTCTGCTGCCGTGTGGACAAGGGGCGCGTCAACAAACGCACCATCGAAGCCTTGATTAAAGCCGGCGCGTTTGATGGCATCGAGTCCAATCGCGCTCGTTTATTAGCCAGTGTGGAAATGGCGTTTGAATTTGCCGCCACCACCGCCGCCAATGCCAATCAAGGCGGTTTGTTCGATCTGCTGGACGACGGCTATGGCAGCAGCACGCAAGAGCCGGAACTGGTGGCGTGTGCAGAATGGGGCGTGAAAGAACGCTTGACGCAAGAGAAAACCGCCATCGGCTACTACTTGTCAGGCCACTTGTTTGACGAGGTGGAGACCGAGGTGCGCCGCTTTGCCCGCACCCGCATCGGCGATGCCAATGACTCCCGCGACCCGCAACTGCTGGCGGGCATCGTGTCTGAGCTGCGCGTCATCAACGGGCAACGCGGCAAAGTCGGCATCTTCAAATTGGATGACAAATCCGGCCTGATCGAAGCCACTGCCGATGAAAATTTGCTCAACCTGCACAAAGATTTATTGAAAGACGATGAACTCATCATCGTGCAGGGCGTGGTGCAAAACGACCGCTTTTCTGGTGGCTTGCGCCTGAAAGTGCAGCAGGTGTGGAGTTTGCCTATGGCACGTTGTCGCTATGCCAAGCACCTGAAAGTCACGGTGAACGGGAGCGCCTTGCCTGTGGCGGCCTTGGTGGCGGCGCACCCACCGCTTCGAGAACAAACCGAGCAAGGCGAGTGGGTGCGTGGCGTATCGGTGCGTCTGCGCATCGAGCGCCCCAGCGTGTGTGCGGACTTGCAACTGGACGAACGCAGCCAATTCTTCCCCAGCGATGCGGCCTTGGCGGCATGGCGCAGCCACGCCCATGACCACCAAGCCGAATTGGTCTATGAGTCATGAGGAGTCCCCCCAACCTCTTCCTCCGCTCGGAGGAGGAGTTCGAAACCCCCTCGCCAACAACAGTGTCTTCACGCCCGGAGGGGTGGGGGCTGAACGCCTGCTTATTTTTTGGTATCCGCTGGTGTTGTCTGGGCCTGAGCACCCGTCGTTTCCGGTACCGTCTCTATCTCCACTTGCACACCTTGTCCCATCGACACACCAGCATCCGGGTCAGCCGTACGGTCGGCGGCAACGAGCACAGACCCAGAGGGCGGTGAAACGGGTTTGATCGCATGGCCTTCCTCGGTATCACAGCCGGCGGCGATGACCCCACCGCCCACCAGCAAACTCACCATGCTGGCGCGGTACACGAAACTCCCCGTGCTGTCTAAAAGCGCATGGGCTTGTTCAGCAGTAAATAATGTACGCATTGAAAGTCTCCTTCAGCTGATGTGAGTTCTGGTTCATATTCTTAAAAAAAATCCTTCGTCCTGCCTTGCAGGCGTGCGTTTTTCTCATGTTCATGTGATGCAAGCGACATGAATTTGGAAAATCAAGTGCCGACTTGTGACTTTATTGACACACCTTTTTCCTGTTTGGGGAATGTTTTACCGTTTATGCACACTTTTTATAACGCCCATCATCACCTGCACCAAGGCCAACAAGAAATGTTCAGAGGCCGCTTGGTGCCTTGCCATGAAGTGCCTGCACGGCTGGACTTTGTGCGACAAGCCCTGCAAGCGCGGCCTCTGGGGCCTGTGCAAGCGCCCGAGATCGACGAGGCCGCCTTGGACAAAGCCATCCACCGCGTCCATACCCGCCGTTACACCGAGTTTTTAACCCATGCGTGGGACGAATGGGTCGCCCTAGACCCCAGCAACGCCGAACGAGATGCCTTACCGTCGGTGTGGCCCTTGCCCAATCGCTACGGTTTTCGGGTCGATCAAACCCCGCGCTCGATCGCGGCCAAGTTGGGCCTGTTTGCGTTTGACTCGGGCACGCCCTTAACGGCTGGCTCGTGGCGTGCGGCGCGTGCAGGCGCGGCGTGTGCGCTGGCTGCGGCCCAAAGCGTGTTGACGGGGCAACGCAGCGCCTTCGCCCTCACCCGTCCTCCGGGCCACCATGCGGGGCCAGACTTCATGGGCGGCTATTGCTTTTTAAACAACGCCGCCATTGCAGCCCAAGCCCTGCGCGATGGGGGTTGCGAGCGGGTGGCAGTCTTGGATATCGACTACCACCACGGCAATGGCACACAAACTATTTTTTACGAGCGTCCCGATGTGTTCACCCTCAGCCTCCATGGTGACCCCGCGACCGAATATCCGTTTTTACTAGGCCACGCCGATGAGCGGGGCGTGGGTGCGGGCGAAGGCTACAACTGGAATCTGCCCTTGCCGCGCGGCACGGGCTTTGCTGATTGGCAAGCGGTTTTCCAACAGGCCTTGACCGCAGTGGCCGACTACCGCCCGCAGGCCGTGGTCGTGCCGATGGGACTGGACACGTTTGAGGGCGACCCCATCTCGGGCTTTCGTTTGCGCAGCGAAGACTATGGCTGTATCGGACACAGTTTGGCCGAGCTGGGTTTGCCGACGGTGTTCACGTTTGAAGGGGGTTATGCGGTGGCCGAAGTGGGTGTCAATGCCGTGAACTTGCTGCAAGGCTTTCAAGAAAAGGCGGCGGCACAAACCGTTGCGCTACTCACGCCACAAACCCCTGCCCAAAAAGACCCCCTGCACGGCAAAACTCTGCAACACATCCTAGCTGAGTTAGAGGCGCACTACGGCTGGGAAGAACTGGGACGGCGCATCCCCGTGCGCTGCTTCACCCACGACCCCAGCGTCGGCTCCAGCTTGAAATTCCTACGCAAAACCCCGTGGGCACGCGAGAAAGTGGAGCAGTTGTACATCTACACCGAACAAAAGAAATCACGCAAGCAACAAAAATCATAGTAAAAAATGTGAGCTGCTTACGCAAGAAATTCGGCATTTTTAGACAATTCCATATCAAAAAACAGCCGTTTTTATCTAAAAAACACCTCCACCGCAGCCCAAAACCCGTTGGGCAGGCCTAAAAAACGAGTTTTGAGGTGGTTTTTTGAATTTTTTAGACTGATTTAAAGTGAAAAAATAGCTGAAATGCACGTATTACTTGCGTAGGCAGCTCACTTTTTTTGCTATTATTTTGATGAATGACATCAAGCCTCAGCGCCAGTTTGGTTTTCTTTTCTCCACAAAGGCGTGTACGCCCTCTTGCGTCACGGGCAAGACCATGTTGCACGCCATTGTCTGCCCGGCCAATTGGTAGGCGGCGGTGAGGTTGGTGTCGCGTTGTTGGTAAAAGAGCTGCTTGCCCAAGGCCAAGGCTTCGGCGGGTTTGGACAAAATCGCAGTGACGAATTGCTCGACCGCCTCGTCCAAACCCTCAGCAGGGACGGCGCGATTGATGAGTCCTTGGGTTTGTGCTTGGGCGGCGGTGATGAATTGGCCCGTCAGCAGCATCTCCATCGCCAGCTTTTGCGGGATGTTGCGCGACAGCGGCACGCTGGGCGTGGCACAAAACAAGCCGACGTCGATGCCGTTCACGCCAAACGTCGCCGTGTCCACCGCAACGGCCAAATCACACTGCGCCACCAACTGGCAGCCTGCTGCCGTCGCCAAGCCTTGCACCTTGGCAATCACAGGCACGGGCAGTTGGGCAATTGCCAGCATGACCTTGGTGCAACGCGCAAACAAGGCTTGGTGATAGGCCATATCGGCATGTGCGGCCATTTCTTTCAGGTCGTGCCCAGCACAAAACGCCTTGCCCGTGGCGGCGATGACCAGCACACGCGCCTCCTTATCGGTGGCGATGTCCGCCAGCGCCAGCGCCAAGGCGTGCAGCATGGACTCACTGAGCACATGAAAGCGGCTGGGCTTGTTCAAGGTCAGGGTATGCACGCCGCGTTCGTCGCGGTGGTGCAGCAATTCGGGGGTGACCGACATGGGGAAGCTCCAAAAATTTGAGTTTGTCAACCGAAATGTGCCATAGGCCGTGACCATGCACAGTCCGCTTTTGCGCGAACACCCCCGAAATGCGGTATGGTTTCGGACATGAACCCAACCTCCTCTCGCATCTCTCCTTCATCCGCCACCGCCACCGCGTCCGTGGGCATGGACACGGTACGGCGATTGCTCGATCAACTCAACACCGTCATCGTGGGCAAAGCCCCGCAAGTGCATGATGCCGTCGCCTGCTTGCTCGCAGGCGGGCATTTGCTGATTGAAGACGTGCCCGGCGTGGGCAAAACCACGCTGGCGCACGCGTTGGCGCGTTCGTTTGGCTTGCAGTTTTCGCGGGTGCAATTCACGTCTGACCTGATGCCTTCGGACTTGTCTGGGGTGTCGGTCTATGAGCGCGGCAGTGAGCGTTTTGTCTTCCACCCGGGGCCTGTATTTGCCCAAGTCTTGTTGGCCGATGAAATCAACCGCGCCAGCCC
>DLPA01000056.1:0-22101 GCA_002479815.1 bacterium UBA7470
ACCAGACTGCGCTACGCCCCGACAAGCCTCAAATTATACTAAGAAATTGTGCTCGCTAAACGTTGCGCCATTTCTTTTGCGGTATTTGCATCTCTTGCTTCAACCATGAATCGCAAAACAGGCTCTGTTCCACTGGCTCTGACCAAGACACGTCCGTTCTCGCCCAGCACTTGCTCGACTTGTGTGATCGCTGCTTGCAATGGAGGGTGATCTTGCCAGTTTCGGCCTGCTGTCCAAGGTACGTTCAAAAGCGTTTGCGGAAAAAGAGCGACATCGCTGAGCTGCTCAGCCATGGTTTGCTGGGCACGTAAACAGCCTTGCAGCACTTGCAGGGCAGAAATCAAGCCATCGCCTGTGGTGTGTTTGTCTAGCACCAGCAAATGGCCTGAAGCTTCACCACCCAGCCACCAATCTCTTTTTTTCAGTTCTTCCAAGATATAGCGGTCTCCGACCTTCGTACGCGCAAAGTCCAGACCCAAACCACGCAAGGCTTGCTCAATCGCCATGTTGGTCATTACAGTGCCAACCACCCCTTTGATGTGAGGAATTCCTGTATCGGTGTTGCGTTTGATTCGATCGAGGGCAATCAAATAAAGCAGTTCATCGCCATTGAACAAGCGGCCCGACGCATCCACCATTTGCAAGCGATCGGCATCTCCATCCAGTGCCACACCAAAGTCAGCTTTATGGTGACGAACGGCTGCAATCAAAGCTTCTGGATGTGTCGCACCCACCTTGTCATTGATATTGAATCCATTGGGATCGCAACCGATGGCGACGACTTCAGCACCTAACTCATGAAAGACCTGAGGAGCAATGCGGTGGGCTGCGCCATGTGCAGCATCGACAACAATTTTGAGGCCTTTGAGCTTTAAATCTGTGGGAAACGTGTTTTTACAAAACTCAATATAGCGTCCAGCCGCATCATCTAAGCGATGCGCCTTACCCAATGCACTGGCATTGACCCATTCTGGGGGAGCCTCTAAAGCCGCCTCAACATCTTCCTCCCACGCATCGGAGAGCTTGGTGCCTTGGGCACTGAAAAATTTGATGCCGTTGTCAGGAAAAGGATTGTGGCTGGCGCTGATTACAACCCCCAAACTGGCACGCAGTCCACGGGTCAAATAAGCCACGGCCGGGGTCGGTACAGGCCCAAACAGTTCCACATGGACGCCCGCTGAGTTGAATCCCGATGTCAAGGCATATTCCAACATATACCCTGATACACGGGTGTCTTTTCCTATGACGACTTTTGGGGAGGTTTCTGTTCGGCACAACACACGCCCTACGGCATGGGCAAGGCGGAGTACAAAATCAGGGGTAATAGGGTGCTGTCCTACACTGCCACGAATGCCATCAGTACCAAAGTATTTGCGGGCCATGCCATTGATCCTTTATCTTGAGTCGTTGTTTTACAAAAAGTCTTGGTGCTCTAGTGAGGCGTGTCAGTGCGTGCAACTGATCTCAATCAAGTGCGCATTTGCGTGCTTGTTTTACGCGACAGCTTGCCAAACACGCAACACATCCCGAGTGTCGCGTACCTCATGCACACGGACGATGTGTGCCCCACGCTGCACGGCAATCAAGGCAGCGGCAGCACTGGCCAAGCGTCTGGAGGGTGCAACCCGTGCAGGATCGGCTTGACTGCCACCGTCACCCACCCACAAGCCGAGTGTGCTTTTGCGTGACCAGCCGACCAATAGGCCTGTGTCCAGCTCCAAAATTCGCTCTTGCCGTGCGAGCAAAGCCATGTTTTGTTGGGGTGTTTTACCAAAGCCAATCCCCGGATCAATCACGATGCGGTTTTTTTGGATACCTAGTGATTCAAGCGCGTGAAGCCGCTGCTGTAAAAAACTCAGCACTTCAGGCCATACATCCCCTTCAAAGGGTTGGAGCTGCATGGATAACGGTTCGCCGTGCATGTGCATCACACAGACCCCACAAGAAGGGTGCGCAGCGATCACCTCTTGCGCTTTAGGCTGTCGCAGTGCCCAAACATCGTTGATGATGTCTGCACCCAAGTCCAGCGCCATCTGCATCACCTCAGGCTTGTAGGTATCGACTGAAATCGGGACCTGCCAGCGCACCAGCTCTTGGAGTAGGGGCCGTAAGCGAAGAAGTTCCTCCTGCAAAGGGACCGCAACCGCACCGGGACGGGTGGACTCAGCACCCAGGTCCAATAGGTCAGCCCCGTCTTTGAGCAAGCCTTCGGCATAGGCCAATTGTGCGTGCAACGGCCCGCGTTGCCCTCCATCCGAAAAGGAATCGGGCGTCAAGTTGACAATCCCCATGATTTTTGGGGTGCTTAAATCAATATCAAAACGAGAGGTTTGCCAGCGCATATACGATCAAAAAACAAAACCGGAGGCGAAGCTCCGGTTTCGGATGGGCGGTCTTTGACCGCTCAATAGGTTGCTAGAGCGTCTAACCCTAGGCCCCGTTGGGCGTTACTTCTGCCGCCACTGCAACAGGGCTGCCGCCACCTCCCGAGTTGGGTGTTCTTGGTACAAAGTCCTTGGGCGGACGAGGTGCGCGTCCCTGCATGATGTCTTCCAACTGCTCACCGTCAATGGTTTCCCAGTCCAGCAACGCTTTGGCCATGGCGTGCATTTTGTCAGAATGTTCTTCGATCAAGCGACGTGCCAAACTGTACTGCTCGTCAATGATGCGACGTACTTCGGCATCGACTTTCTGCATGGTTTGTTCGCTCATGTTCGTGGTTTTGGTGACAGAGCGTCCCAAAAACACTTCACCTTCGTTTTCAGCGTAAACCATCGGCCCCAAGGCCTGGCTCATACCGTAGCGCATCACCATGTCACGAGCAATTTGGGTGGCTCGTTCAAAGTCGTTGCTCGCACCTGTGGTCATTTGATCCATGAACACCTCTTCCGCAATACGTCCCCCAAACAACATACTGATCTGATTCAGCATATAGTGCTTGTCATAGCTGTAGCGGTCTTTTTCCGGCAAGCTCATGGTCACGCCAAGCGCACGACCACGGGGAATGATGGTCACTTTGTGAACAGGATCGCACTTGGGCAAGAGCTTGCCAATCAAGGCATGACCTGCTTCGTGATAGGCCGTGTTGCGGCGTTCATCTTCGGGCATGACCATGCTCTTGCGCTCTGGCCCCATCAAGATTTTGTCTTTGGCTTTTTCAAAGTCCTGCATTTCCACCAAGCGTGCATTGCGACGGGCAGCCATCAGCGCAGCTTCGTTACAGAGGTTAGCCAAATCGGCACCGCTCATGCCGGGTGTCCCACGCGCGATGACACTGGGGCTGACATCTGAGCCGACAGGAATTTTGCGCATATGGACGTTCAAGATTTGTTCACGACCCCGAATATCGGGCAGCGTGACATAGACCTGACGGTCAAAGCGACCAGGGCGCAACAAAGCCGCATCCAAAATGTCTGGGCGGTTGGTGGCAGCCACCACAATCACACCCAGATTGGTTTCAAAGCCGTCCATCTCAACCAGCATCTGGTTCAAGGTTTGTTCGCGCTCGTCATTGCCACCGCCTAAGCCTGCGCCACGTTGACGACCGACCGCATCAATTTCGTCGATGAAGATGATACAGGGCGCGTTTTTCTTGGCATTTTCAAACATATCGCGCACACGCGCTGCGCCTACGCCCACGAACATTTCTACAAAGTCAGAGCCGGAGATGGAGAAAAACGGCACTTTTGCTTCGCCTGCGATGCTTTTGGCCAGCAAAGTCTTCCCTGTACCAGGTGGACCAACCAATAACAAACCACGGGGAATACGCCCACCGAGCTTTTGGAATTTTTGCGGGTCTTTTAAAAAATCAACCACTTCTTTGACTTCTTCTTTGGCTTCATCGCAGCCCGCCACATCTGCAAACGTGACCGTATTGTTGTTTTCATCCAACATACGGGCTTTGCTTTTGCCAAAACTGAAGGCCCCCCCTTTACCACCGCCCTGCATTTGGCGCATGAAGTAAATCCACACCCCGATCAGCAGGAGCATCGGCCCCCAACTGACCAGAAGCGTCATCAGCAGCGAACCTTCTTCACGGGGTTTGACATCAAACTTCACCCCATTCGCAATCAAGTCCCCCACCAATCCACGATCCAAATAAGTGGCGTTGGTGCGGATTTTTCTATCTTCAGTGGTGACAGCAGTGATCTCTGTACCTCCAGGACTTTCGGCAATCGTTGCGCTTTTGATGCGCTGCGCTTTGACCTCATCCAAAAAGTCGGAATAGGCCACGTGCCCGGCGCTGGCAGAACTGCGACCATCAAATTGTTTGAACACCGTGAATAACACCATGGCGATGACCATCCAAACGGCGAACTTAGAGAACCACTGATTGTTCAAGTGCGGCTCCTGAAAAAATAAAGAACAAAAATAGACATACGTATGGAATGGACAGATGGGGGCATTTTAGGACTTTCAAGGCCGTCAGATTTTGACTATCGCCGAAAACCATGCGATTGGCGTTTGATTAAGCCTTTTCTATGAGGCTTTAGGCCCAATACCCACCAAAAAAGTTTCCGCTGATTTGTCACGCGACGCTTTTGGCTTCAGTGGCTTGACTTTTTGAAAGTGGGCGCGAAACAAATGCACCACTTCGTCATACCCGGGGCCGTGAAACAACTTGACCACCAACGCCCCTTGAGGCTTGAGGTGCGTCAACGCAAAATCCACTGCCAGCTCCACCAAATGCGTGATGCGCGTGCCATCAACTGCGGCAATGCCTGATAAGTTGGGGGCCATATCCGACACCACCACATCGACCAGCTTGGTTTTTGCACGTTCGGCCAAGGCCGTTTGCAAGGCATGGAGTGTGTCATCCTCTCGAAAATCACCTTGAATAAAGCAGACACCTTCAATCGGCTCCATCGGCAAGATGTCCATGGCAATGATCGTACCGTTCAGCTCTCCGGCTGCTGCACCCGTCGGCGACAGTTTGCGGCGCACGTACTGACTCCATGCCCCAGGCGCAGACCCCAAATCCACCACACAGTCGCCCGGGCGTATCAATTTAAAAGTCTCATCAATTTCCTTCAATTTATAGGCTGCTCTTGCGCGGTAGCCCTCTTTTTGGGCCAGCTTGACATAAGGATCGTTCACATGGTCATTCAGCCATGCTTTATTGACTTTTTTGCTTTGCGTGCGTATTTTCATAAATCACATCAGGGCCTGAGCCTATATCCAATAGCCGATAATTGTCCCATGCCTCAGATTCTATTGACCATCGCGCAACGCAAAGAGCAACGCGCACTCGCCCATCATCTCAACCCCGTCGTCCACATTGGCAACGAAGGACTCACACCCGCTGTGGTCAAAGAAGCGCACGCCGCTTTGAACGCGCACGGCCTTATCAAAATTCGGGTGTTCTCGGATGACCGTGCGGCCCGCGAAACCATGCTGACTTCGCTCGCCGATCAGCTGGATGCGGCCCCCATTCAACACATCGGCAAACTGCTGGTGCTCTGGCGACCGCAGCCCGAGAAAGTCACCGCACCAGACGACGACCGAGGCGCAGCGCCCAAAGACGTGAAAGTTTTGAAGTTCAGCAAGCGCAGCGGTGGCAAGCCCGAAGTCAAAGTCATGCGTGTGCTGGGCAACGAACGCATGACCGCAGGCGGCTTGGTTAAGCGTGCCAAAACGTTCCAAAAGAGCACCAAAAAGAATTATTCCGCTTGATTCACATTTGATCTGCCCTTTGCATCTGGGGTCTTGATCTTGGATGCAGCCGCCCCATTGTTCTTGTCATGACCACATCTGCCGCTTTGCCTCCTCCCAATCCCTTGCTTGATTTTTCCGATGTGCCCTTGTTCGACCAAATCGAACCTGCACAAATCGAATCAGCCCTCACCACCCTGCTAGACGCTGCCAATGCTGCCTTAGAAACCGTCACCGCGCCCGATTTTCCAGCGCGTTGGATCGACATGGCGCGGGTCTTAGACGTGGCGACGGAACGCTTGGGACGTGCATGGGGTGCGGTCAACCACCTCAACAGCGTGGCCGATACCCCTGAACTGCGTGCCGCCTACAACGCCGCATTACCGCGTGTGACCGAGTTTTGGACACGCTTAGGGTCAGATGAACGCTTGTACGCCCGCTACAAAGCGATGGACATCGACAGCCTCACCCCCGAACAAGCCCGTGCCCACCACAACGCCATGCGCGGCTTTGTCTTGGGCGGAGCCGAGCTGCAAGGCGCAGCCAAAACACGCTTTGCCGAGATTCAAGAGCGTCAGGCCGAGCTGAGTCAACAATTCAGCGAACACGCCCTAGACGCGACCGATGCGTACAGCCACATCGCGACCGAAGCCGACTTGGCAGGCGTACCCGCCGACGTGGTGCAAACCGCCCGCGCTGCGGCCCAAGCCGAAGGGCTGGACGGCTACAAACTCACCCTGAAAATGCCTTGCTATCTGCCCGTGATGCAGTTCGCCCACAGCAGCGCCCTGCGCGAAGTGCTGTACCGCGCCTACACCACCCGCGCCAGCGACCAAGCGCCCGAGGCGCAGCGTGCCCTCGACAACGGCCCTCTCATCGCCGAGATGCTGCGCTTGCGCCAAGAAGAGGCCGAACTGCTGGGCTACGCGCACTTTGCCGAAGTCTCTTTGGTGCCCAAAATGGCACGTTCGCCACAGCAAGTGGTGGACTTTTTGCGGGATTTGGCCCGTCGCGCCCGCCCCTTTGCCGAACGCGATTTGGCCGATATGCGTGCATTTGCCGCCACCGAGCTGCAACTGCACGACCCTCAACCTTGGGACTGGCCCTACATCTCAGAAAAGCTCAAAGAGGCCCGTTACTCATTCAGCGAGCAAGAAGTCCGCACCTACTTCACCGCGCCCAAAGTCTTGCAGGGTCTGTTTCAGATCATCGAAAGCCTGTTTGAAGTGGCGATTCGGCCCGATACCGCGCCGGTGTGGCACGCCGATGTGCAGTTTTTCCGCATCGAACGTCAGGGCCAACTCGTCGGGCAGTTCTACCTCGACCCCACGGCGCGCACCGGCAAACGCGGCGGCGCGTGGATGGACGATGTACGCGCCCGCTGGCTGCGCCCCGACAACGGGCACTTGCAAACCCCCATCGCCCACTTGGTCTGCAACTTTGCGGCGGGTGTCGATGGCAAGCCCGCTTTGCTGACGCACGATGATGTCATCACCCTGTTCCATGAATTTGGTCACGGCCTGCACCACCTGCTCACCCAAGTCAATGAGCGCGATGTCTCCGGCATCAGTGGTGTGGAATGGGATGCAGTCGAGCTGCCCAGTCAATTCATGGAGAACTTCTGTTGGGAATGGGAAGTCCTGCAACAGATGACCGCCCACGTCGAAACGGGTGCCCCCCTGCCCCGCGCCCTCTACGACAAGATGCGGGCCGCCAAAAACTTCCAAAGCGGCCTGCAAACCCTGCGCCAAGTCGAATTCGCCTTGTTCGATATGCTGCTGCACATGGAAAAAGGCCGTACCTCGGCCTTGGACGTGTTGCAAGCCGTGCGTGCCGAAGTCGCCGTCATGCAGCCGCCGAGCTACAACCGCATGACCCACACCTTCAGCCACATCTTCGCTGGCGGCTATGCCGCAGGTTATTACAGCTACAAATGGGCTGAGGTACTGTCTGCCGATGCCTACGCCGCGTTTGAAGAAGAAGCAGCGCAGCAGGGGGGCAGCACCGTGAACATCCGCACAGGACGGCGCTATCGTGAAGCGATTTTGGAAGTCGGCGGCAGCCGCCCCGCACTAGAATCTTTCCGCGCCTTCCGAGGTCGTGATCCCGCCATTGATGCCTTGCTGCGTCACGAAGGCATGGTGGCTCAAGCGTAATTTCGTAGGACTTGTCATGATGACCCCTTCTTCCGCCCCCTCTTTCCGTTTTGGCTTGTGTCTCAGCCTCTTGCTGCTGGCCCTGACACATGAAGCATCGGCTCAAGCGGTGTATCGCATCGTGGGGCCTGATGGCAAAGTCACCTACTCCGATCGTCCACCCCCAGATGCCAAGAGCACCGTGACGCCAGCCAAACAGGTGAAGGCAGGCGACAACAGCAACAACGCCAGCAGCGGCGCTGCGTTGCCATTTGCCTTGCAACAGGTGGTCAACAAATACCCAGCCACGCTCTACACCACCAAAGAGTGCGACCCCTGCGGACTGGGGCGGGCCTTACTGACCCAGCGCGGTATCCCCTTCACTGAAAAAACCATCAACACACGCGAAGACCAAACCGCGTTCAAGCGCATCAGCGCCGATCAGTCCTTGCCATTGCTGGTGTTGGGGGGACAGCAAATCAAGGGGTATTCCGAAACCGATTGGCACAGCTATCTGGATGCCGCCAACTACCCCAAGCAATCGGCCCTGCCACGCGGTTACCAGCAAGCTGCGGCTCAGCCGTTGGTGCCGTTGAAAACCGCTGCCGATGCTGCGCCCGTTGCCGTCCCAGATGCGCCCCCCACCAACGCGTCCTCTTTGCGTCCCATCCCCCCCCCACCACCTGCTGGCAGCAATCCCGCAGGGATTAAATTTTGATAGTAAAAAAAGTGAGCTGCTCACGCAACGATTACCTTTGATCTGGCAAATTTAATCTATAAAATTAGCCCTAAAAATTAGAAAAATAGGCAAAAACCCCGTGTTTCAGACCGAAAACGGGGTTTTTTAGTGACGCAGAGCCTATTTTTTTGATAAAAACTGCCAATTTTCCAGATTAAATCCGGCTGTAGTGCCTGTATTACTTGCGTGACCAGCTCACTTTTTTTACTCTACTTTTTAAGCTCAATCAAACTGATACGTCATGCGCCAGCCTACTTTTTGCCACGCCTGCGCTTCTTCTTGAATCAGCCATGCAGACTGGGGGTGGTGCTTGGCCCACACGCTGGGGGCTTGCAGGTGGATATGCCTGTTTTTGTGCCATTGCAAGGCAAGGGCTTGGTATTGGGGATCGCGTCTGGCGTGACACAACAAGACGGCCAGCCGCAGGCAACAGAGTTGTTTGACCAATAACTCATCGTTGTTCAGCCACAATTCCAATTTGCGCAGTTTGCCGCGCTGTCCCAGCACCAAGAGGCTCAAGCGTTGTAATTCGACCATCGAAAAGCCTGGGGCATCAACGTGTTCCAACACATACGCACCGTGGTGGTGCGCATCTTCGTGCGAGATGTGAACGCCCAACTCGTGTAAGCGTGCCGCCCATTGCAGCTTGCACGAGTGACGCTCACGCTGGGCGTTTGGTGTGGCGATTTGAGTGAATAAGGCCGCCGCCACGGTGCTGACGCGGTGGGCTTGGACGGCATCGACCGAAAAGCGTTCGCTCAACCAACACACGGTGCGCTCGCGCACGTCAGACTCATCCGACTCTCGGGCCACCAAGTCGTACAGCGCACCTTGGCGCAAAGCGCCTTGCGCAGCCGTCAGGCTCTCAATGTTGAACAAGTCAAACACGGCCCGCAGCACACTCAGGCCGCCACCAATGACTTGACGGCGGTCGTCTTTGATGCCTTCCAGCTTGACCTGATCGGCGTGTTGTGCCTTGAGCAGACGATCGAGCAACCAATCTAAATGCTCGCGGGTGATGATGTCGTCCTGGGTTTTGCCGTTGGCCAAAAGTGCATCAGAAATCGCCCCCACCGTACCGGAAGAGCCATACGCCACGTCCCATTGCTGACGGGGAAACAAATCCAGCGCCTCATCCAAGACGGCTTGCGCAGCAATTTCTGCGGTCTGAAAGGCTTCGGCAGTGAAGTGACCTTGCGGAAAATAGCGCTGTGACCATGCCACACTGCCCAACCGGAAAGAATCCATGGCTTGTGCTTGATAGCCTTGCCCTCTCATGATCTCAGTAGAACGACCACCGATATCGACCACCAATCGGCGTTCATTGGACTGCGGCAGCAAGCGTGTCACGCCTTGGTAAATCAAACGGGCTTCTTCTAAACCTGAGATGACTTCGATTGGAAAGCCCAGAATGGTTTGCGCTTTTTGAATGAAGACATCACGGTTCTTCGCTTCCCGTAACGTTTGTGTGGCGACCGCGCGGATATGGGCACGCTCAAAGCCTTGCAATCGTTCCGCAAATCGGGCCAAACAATCCCATCCCCGCTGCATAGACACCTCACTGAGCATGCGGTCTGCATTCAAGCCCGCGCCTTGACGCACCATCTCTTTCAGGTACTCCACTCGGGCGATGTGTCCGTGGTCGTAACGCCCAATTTCCAAGCGAAAGCTGTTGGAACCGATGTCGATGGCAGCCAGTAAAGTACCGTTATTCATGAAAAAAGCACCGCGTTTTGCTTTGATTTTGGTCAATAAGTGGTGGAGCATAGCATCGCCAGTTGCACATTTGAAACCGATATTGGCTCAGAAAAGCGCGTGTGGCCTAGGGCCGACAGAGGCATTTTTTAAAAGAAAATGTCACATTTCTGTCATACAAACGCCCTATATTCAGCTCTATCTGAATACATCTTCATTTTTCGCTTTTGCTAAAGGACTTCCCCATGAAACGCCTGTTCTTGAAATCCGTCGCAGCAACGGTGGCTGCATTTGCTTTTTCTGCACCTGCTTTAGCAGCAGACATCACGGGTGCAGGCGCCACCTTCCCCTTCCCCATTTACGCCAAGTGGGCTGAAGCCTACAAAAAAGAAACTGGGACGGGTTTGAACTATCAATCCATCGGGTCTTCGGGTGGCATTCGCCAAATTCGCGCCAAAACCGTGACTTTTGGTGCCACTGATGCACCTGTGAAAGGTGAAGACCTGGATAAAGATGGCATGGTGCAGTTCCCTGCCATCATCGGTGGTACCGTGCCCGTGTTCAATCTGGAGGGCATCAACAATGGCGATCTGCGCGTCACTGGCCCCGTACTGGCAGAAATGTTCTTGGGCAAGATCAGCAAATGGAACGATCCCAAGCTGGTCGCACTTAACCCAGGCAAGAAGCTGCCGGATCAACTCATCACCATCATCCACCGTGCCGACGGGTCTGGCACCACCTTCAACTGGACAGATTATTTAAGCTCTGTCAGCAAAGAATGGGCCGATACGGTCGGCAAAAACGCAGCAGTCAAATGGCCTGCACCTACGTCGGTAGGAGGTAAAGGCAACGAAGGTGTAGCTGCCAACGTCAGTCGCACCAAAGGCGCACTGGGCTACGTGGAATACGCTTACGCCAAACGCAACAAAATTCCAGTCCTGGCGTTGGAAAACAAAGATGGCAAATTTGTCATGCCTGACGACTTGACTTTCGCTGCGGCAGCAGCCAAAGCAGAGTGGTCCAAAGCTCCTGGCATGGGGATTTCTCTGGTCAGCCAACCGGGGGCAGAGTCTTATCCCGTCGTCACCGCTTCTTTCATCTTGATGTACAAAGAGCCTGCCAACAAAGCAGAGTCTGCCGAAGTATTGAAGTTTTTTGATTGGGCCTTTAAAAGCGGCAAAACCTTGGCCACTGACTTGGACTATGTGCCTCTGCCCGACAGCTTAACCAACGAGATTCGTAAGAGCGTGTGGTCGCAAATCAATACCAAATAACACCACAGGCGACAGGCCTGCGCTGACCTAGCATCTGTTCACACACCACCTGCGGCCCGTTGTGTTGCGGGTGGTCTTCTCGTTGTTGTCACGCAGCAAGAGTAACATTACTGGATTCATCATCATGCCAGTCGCGCCACCCATGACCACACCCATTTCTGATTCTGTTGCCCCCAGCCCCAACATGGTCGCCATCGCTCGCAAACAACGCTTGCAAGATGCGGTGTTCCACCGCGTCACACAGGCGTTTTCTTTGCTGGTGCTGCTTGCGCTGGCCGGCATCATCGTGTCCTTGTTCATCAATGCGTGGCCCACATTTGCAAAGTTTGGCGCTCGCTTTTTATGGTACGTTGAATGGGACATCGTGAACGAAGAATTCGGCGCGGCGATTGCCATTGTGGGTACGATCGCCAGCACCGGCATCGCCATGTTGGTGGCGGTACCGCTGGCCTTTGGGATCGCTTTGTTTCTGACCGAAACCTGTCCCGTCTGGCTGCGCCGTCCTTTAGGCGTAGCGATTGAGTTGCTGGCCGCAGTGCCTTCCATTATTTATGGCATGTTTGGCCTGTTTGTCTTTGCACCCGTGTTTGCCGACTATATGCAGGTACCTTTGCAGTCGCTTTTAGGGGGAATGCCTTTCGTGGGCTGGATGTTTGGCGGGGCGACCAATGGCTTAGGCATTTTGGCCGCAGGCATCATTTTGGCCTTCATGGTCTTGCCTTTTATTGCAGCGGTGATGCGAGATGTGTTTGAAATCACGCCAGCAATTCTGCGCGAGTCGGCCTACGGTTTGGGCTGTACCACATGGGAAGTCGTGCAAAAAGTAGTGCTGCCTTACACCCAAAAAGGTGTAATCGGTGGAGTCATGTTGGGCATGGGCCGCGCACTAGGAGAGACGATGGCCGTGACGTTTGTGATTGGCAATGCGAATCGAATGCCCAACTCCTTGTTCTCGCCGGGTACTTCTATCGCGTCGGTGTTGGCCAATGAATTTGGCGAGGCTGCTGATTTGCACTTCAACACCTTGTTTGCACTGGGTTTTCTGTTGTTCATCATCACCTTCATCGTCTTGGCACTTGCCAAATGGATGATTATTCGTGCCGAGCGTGCGCGTGGTACTTAGTGTGTGACGAACCAGCCTCCCATCAGCCGTTTTGATTTGCTAGGACACGTTTATGCACGCCGCTTCTTCTCATTTGTATAAAAAACGCCGCTTCATCAACACCATCGGTTTGACCCTATCCATGGGTTCTATGGTGATCGGTTTACTGGCTTTGCTGTGGATTTTGTTGGTTCTGTTCGGTAATGGGTTGGCTGCCCTCGACTTTGCCATTTTTACCAACGACACCCCAGCGCCTGGGTCTGACGGAGGCGGCCTGCGCAACGCCATCGTCGGCAGTCTGATGATTGTGGGTTTGGCCGTCTTGGTTTCAACACCCGTGGGTATTTTGGCTGGGGTGTACTTAACGGAGTTTGGCGATACCAGCAAACTGGCAGGAATCACCCGCTTTATCACCGACATCATGCTGTCAGCGCCCTCCATCGTGTTGGGCTTGTTTGTGTATGCGATTGCGGTTGCCACAGTGGGCAACTT
This sequence comes from bacterium UBA7470, assembly GCA_002479815.1. GTDB lineage: Bacteria > Pseudomonadota > Gammaproteobacteria > Burkholderiales > Burkholderiaceae_C > UBA2334. Next base: position 13,090 of record DLPA01000056.1, read on the forward strand.
CTCGGGCTATGCGGGTTCTTTGGCATTGGCCTTGATTGCCATTCCTGTGGTCATGCGAACCACTGAAAATATGCTGCGCTTGGTGCCTGGCAGCTTGCGTGAAGCAGCTTTTGCTCTGGGCGCACCACGTTGGAAAGTGGCGACGATGGTGACACTGCGTGCCGCAAAAAGTGGGGTCATCACAGGCTTACTACTGGCGATTGCACGCATCAGTGGTGAAACCGCACCTTTGCTGTTCACTGCCTTGAACAACCAATTCTTCAGCACCAAAATGGACGCACCCATGGCGAACTTGCCAGTGGTCATTTTCCAATTTGCCATGAGTCCTTACGAAAACTGGATACGCTTGGCTTGGGCAGGTGCGTTGCTGATCACTTTGACCGTCTTGGTACTGAATATTTTGGCGCGGGTGTTCTTCCGCGAGAAAGTTTCAGGTTAAGTGGCTTTTTGTAAGTACCACTTTCGTTCCGCATTCTTTTGATTGATTGATATGCCTAATTCTTCTCAAGCCCACGCTCAAACGAAGCTGACGAATGCAATTGAAATTCGTAAGCTTGATTTCTTCTACGGCAATTTCCAAGGTTTGAAAAAAGTCAATTTGGACATTCCAGAAAAGCGCGTGACGGCCTTCATCGGCCCTTCGGGGTGCGGAAAATCCACGCTCTTGCGAACACTGAACCGGATGTACAGCTTGTATCCGGGTCAACGTGCGGAAGGTGAAATTAATTTTTACGGTCAAAACATTCTTGATCCGAAACAAGACTTAAATCTGTTGCGCGCCCGTATCGGCATGGTGTTTCAAAAGCCCACGCCCTTCCCAATGACGATTTACGACAACATCGCCTTTGGTGTGCGTTTGTACGAAAATCTGAGCAAAAGCGACATGGACGACCGTGTGGAGTGGGCCTTATCGAAGGCAGCACTGTGGAACGAAGTGAAAGATAAGTTGGGCAAAAACGGTCTGTCTCTTTCAGGGGGCCAACAGCAACGTTTGTGCATTGCCCGCAGCGTTGCGGTGAAACCATCGGTATTGTTGCTAGATGAACCCACGTCAGCCTTAGATCCCATCTCCACAGCCAAGGTCGAAGAGCTGGTGCACGAGTTAAAAGCCGACTACACCATCGCCATCGTGACTCACAACATGCAGCAGGCAGCGCGTTGCAGTGACTTTACCGCGTATATGTATTTGGGCGAACTCATTGAGGTTGGGGTCACCGAAGACCTGTTCTTCAAGCCCAAGCGCACAGAAACGGAAGATTACATCACTGGCCGTTTTGGTTAATCGTTTTTCATCAGGTTCACTCATCATGGGCGATAAACATATTTCCAGTCAGTTCGATCATGAACTCAACAACATTTCCAGCAAAGTCATGGAAATGGGTGGTTTGGTAGAGGCGCAGCTGCGCCACGCCATCTACGCTTTTTACGAATTCAGCTCCGAAGTGGCTGACCAAGTGATCGAGCGCGAGGCCCAAGTCAATGCCCTAGAGGTAGAAATTGACCACGATGTTTCCTCCATCATCGGCCGCCGCCAGCCCACGGCCCGCGATTTACGCATGCTCTTGGCGATGCTGAAAATCACAGCGAACCTCGAACGTGCAGGCGATGAAGTGGCCCGTATTGCTCGCATGGTCAAGCTCATCATCGACAGCGGCGCAGCACGCACCTTGCCCAGCTCTGAGCTGCGCGTAGCGACCGAGCTGGCCTCGGGTCTGTTGCGTAAATCCTTGGATGCGTTTGCACGTCTGGACACGGAAACCGCACTGGTCATCATCAAGGAAGACAGTCATATTGACCAAGAATACGATGGCTTCTTGCGCAAACTCATCACGTACATCATGGAAGATGCACGGGTGATTTCACCCAGCCTGAACCTTTTGTTCCTTGCGAAAGCGATTGAACGGGTGGGCGACCATGCCAAAAACATCGCTGAAAGCACCATTTATGTGGTCAAAGGCGAGGACGTGCGTCACACCAGCTTACCTACGACAACTTGACGACTTAAACGCGATAAAACGATCACGCTATGAGGAAATTGCCTAGGGTGTTGGTGGTAGAGGACGAGACAGCGATTGCAGAGCTGATTGCCGTCAATCTGCGCCACAACGGATTTGCCCCCACACTGGTGTTTGACGCACAGGCCGCTCGCCGCGAGGTGGATGCCGAGTTGCCAGAGCTGATTTTGCTCGACTGGATGCTGCCTGGTGAGAGCGGTGTGTCATTGGCACGCAGTTGGCGGCAGCATGAGCGCACCCGACACATTCCCATTCTGATGCTGACCGCGCGTTCTGATGAGTCCGACAAAGTGCAAGGCCTGGATGCGGGGGCAGACGATTACATCACGAAGCCTTTTTCCACCAAAGAACTACTGGCACGTATTCGTGCAGTGTTGCGCCGGCGTACCCCAGCCACAGTAGATGACGTGGTCAAGGTGGGCGACTTGATGCTGGACTCTGCCACCTACCGCGTCAGTCACTCAGACAGAGAGTTGAAAGTGGGCCCTACCGAGTTCAAGCTGCTGCATTTTTTGATGAAAAATGCCGAACGAGTCCACACACGGGGTACGCTGTTGGATCGGGTTTGGGGCGATCACGTCTTCATTGAGGAACGCACTGTGGATGTCCACATCAAACGCCTTCGTGAAGCCTTGGGCGACGCAGGACGCATGATCGAAACCGTGCGAGGTGCAGGCTACCGCTTGTCGGTAATTGGACACTCACCACAGCTTGCGCGCGCAGACTACCCTGCTGCGGCAGTGTTGCACGTCGGTACGCTGATTTCTCCTGACAATTCGGCCTCATGATGCGACGTTGCTTAGAGTTCATTTCTGTCCTCTTGCTGGGTTCTTTGATGGGGTGGATTTGGTACTCACCCATTTGGATGTTTGTTGGGTGTGTGGCTGGGGGCCTTTCGTGGCTGGCACTGGATCAGGCCCGCTTGCGTCAGCTGCTCGCTTGGCTGAAACAACCGGACACTCAGGAAGAACCGCAACTGCCCCACGTATGGGAGCAAATTGCCGAACGAGTACGGCGTTTGCAAAAACAGTGGCATCACAAGGCCAGAGACAGCCAAGTCCGCTTAAACGAGTTTTTAACCGCTATTCAAGCGTCACCCAACGGGGTGGTATTGCTCGATCAAGAAGGACGGATCGAATGGTGCAACCAAACTGCTGTCGATCATTTGGGCATCCATCCCCAACGCGATTTGATGCAGCACATCACCAACCTGCTGCGCGACCCCGCCTTTACTGCTTACATCAACAAAGGACTCTTTGAGTCGGAGGTGTTGGTATCTGGTGCAAGTGCGTCGCCTTCGAAACCCGTGTTCATTGCGATCCGCATCCACACCTATGCCAAAAAACGTCGCTTGATGCTGTCGCGTGATGTCACTGCGGTGCAGCAGGCCGAGGCCATGCGTCGTGACTTTGTGGCGAACGTATCCCATGAAATTCGCACACCTTTGACCGTGCTCAGTGGCTTTGTAGAAACCCTGCAAACCCTAGACCTGCCGGACGAAGAACGCCGACAATACTTGAGTTTGATGGCGCAGCAAGCCTCCAGAATGGAGACTTTGGTCAGCGACTTGTTAACCCTCTCCAAGCTAGAGGGCAGTCCCAGTCCTGGACGACATGGGTGGGTGTCTGTGCCAGTATTGATAGATCGCTGCATCCAAGAAGCACAGGGCTTATCGCACGTGCTGGCATCCAAGCAAGGCCAATCCCATCAGTTTGAAGTGCACACAGTGCCCGAATTGGCACTTGCGGGGAACGCAGATGAGTTGCGCAGTGCCCTAGGCAATTTGCTCAGCAACGCCGTTCGCTATACGCCGGGTGCTGGCAAGATCGTGCTGCGTGTCCAGCGTCTGCCCAATGGCGATGCGGCGCTGTCGGTGGCAGACACAGGGCCAGGTATTGCGCCTGAGCATATTCCGCGTTTAACTGAGCGGTTTTATCGTGTCGATCGCAGCCGCTCCAGAGAAACGGGCGGCACGGGCTTGGGTCTGGCCATCGTCAAACACGTCGTCCAACGCCACGGTGGACAAATTCAGATTGAGAGTCAATTAGGACAAGGCTCTGTATTCACTCTGCATTTACCAGCGGATCGTGTGCGACTTGAACACGTTTGACGCGGCGATAGACTTGTAACCCTTCTTTATTGTCGGTCAGGCGATAAACCTTATGGATAGGAAACCACTCATACCCATCATTTGGGACGATGCTGCCCACAGGTGTAAGACCATATGCACAATCAGGCAAAGATGTTGCATCGGAGAAGGTCAAGGCAAGTCGTAAATCAAAACGACCGTGGTACAGCAAACCCGCTTGCTGTGCCAAGCTGAGCTTGTGCATTACCAAGCAGAACGAAGGCGCAGCAGAGGCCGTCTTTACCCCTGATGTAGCGTCCGAATGGATAACCGCCCCCCGTCCCTGCCGCTCTTGATCGAGGTAGTGCTGCAAACGTGTACTTAACGAGGCGTAACTGCGACTGTGATCGAGCAAAGGCAACCACAAACTCATCAACAGCAGCCAACACAAGACGCTGCCTGTAGCGGGTAAGACCAAGCTTTTCCACAACACCGTAGGGGCATGGCTGACACGCCACTTCAGCACATAAAGCCACGCACATACAGCCAATAAAGCGATGCCAAAGCCCAAGCCATGAAAACTGGGCACAAAATCAGGTGCCAATCGAGCCACGTTTGCAGCGGGTTTTGCTGGAATGCCAGTCATCATCGCGACCCAAATAATCCAAATCAGTGCGGCGCAGACCGAAAAAAACAGCAACGAAAACCAATCAATTAAAGAACTCACGCTGCGCCTTAACGTAGGCAGCGCAAAAGCAGCCAGACAGGCCAACGCGGGCAACACCAGCATCAGCACACGGTCTTGACTGCCCTCTTGTACAGCACTCAAACCCAACAAGCCGATGCTGAAGGCCAATGGAATCGAAATATGGTGCAGCAACAAATGCCGTCGCCACTGCCACAAGGTCCACAACACCAAGGGCCATACAGGCCACGTAAACCACAGCAAGAGCTTGCCAAACGAAGTCGGCTGAGGCATCACCCAATCACAATATCGACACAAACCTTCTGTGGGGGCAGATGCAGCTTGCAAGATCAGCAAGCTCAAGGCACAGAAAATACCCATCCACGCCCATGAAGGCAATCCAAATGAGGAAGAACGGGAAGACTGTGGGACATCGCCCGCATGCGCATCTGTTTGTGGCAAACAGCGAATCCAGATCAAATGCACGCCAGGTAAGGTCGTCGCTGCGATCACAGATGCCCAAGGCCGTCCTGACAGCGACAGCCCCATCAAGCCCCCCAACCACACCGCCACCAACCGGCGCACGGGACGACCGCGGGCACTCAAACTGCTGGCGTACAGCAGCGCAGTGACCGCCAGCAATTGAAATAAGTCAGGACTGGATTCATGCGACAGCTGGGCCAATCCCAAGCACGCCATCAACGCCATCAACGCAGAGTCGGCCAAGGTACGTGCGTAATCCACGGGGGACGCTTCCCCGCCAAACGCAAACGCCACGGGTTGTGCTTGTGGCAGCAGAGCCAATTGAAAAGCCGCGTGCCAAGTGAAATAAAACACCAATCCCAAGGCCAGCACAAAAGGCACTTGGGCTGCAATGGCTGGATCCAGCCAAGGCGTCGTGAGCTGAATGCTCCATGCCCCCAGCCAGTAGGGCAGTAAAGCACCGCCCTCTGGTACTTGTCCAAAAAGAGTGGGCTGCCACCACGAGGATGCGCCACTCACCAATTGCAGCATCACCCCAAGGCTGGTGACATCTTCGCTTTTCCAAGGGCCACGTCCTAGATAACCTGCCCCGATATAGATCCCACACAGCAACCACAAACACCAGCGCGGCAGGGAACGTACCGCCGCTTGCGTCACGATGGCAGGACTGGGTAAAGAAGGCGGTTGAAGATGAGCCATACAAAAGCAACGCTCCATCACTGATGGCTGAAAGCTGCAAGACACTACACACGAAAAAAAACCGACATCACGTCGGTTTTAAGATGATTTTGCATGGACGCACACACAGCGTGCGTCTGTGCAGGTTTACTTGGCAGTGCGCCCAAAACGATTGCGGAATTTCTCCACGCGACCACCCATGGTATCCACGCTTTTTTGCGTCCCTGTGTAGAAGGGGTGTGATTCGCTAGAAGTATCCAGCTTAAACAAAGGCAACACGCGACCATCGTCCAGCGTGGTGGTCTCTTTGGTGTTGGCGCACGAACGTGTCACAAACTTAAAGCCGTTTGACAAGTCCACGAAGCAAACTTCACGGTAGTTGGGGTGAATGCCGTCTTTCATTTCATTTCCTTTCAGGTGCGATAGCCAACATCAACTCAAACCCAACCGCAAGGAAACGGTGCAGGCGAAGTCTGGTGTTACTTTTCGCGAAATAGCGGGACTGAATGCGTCCCAAAGTTAAAGCAGTCAATCTGCAAGGCCTTGGATTATCGCACGTTCGACAGCCTCAGCCGCCACGACGCATCATTTCAAAGAACTCAGAATTGTTTTTGGTTGCCTTCATGTTCTTCAACATGAGCTCCATGGCCTCGATTTCATCCATGTTGTACATGAACTGGCGAAGAATGCGGGTCTTTTGCAAAATCTCGGGCTGCAACAGCAATTCCTCGCGGCGTGTGCCGCTGCGGTTGAGTTGTATGGCGGGGAAAACCCGCTTTTCATACAAGCGACGTTCAAGATGAATCTCGCAGTTGCCCGTGCCTTTGAACTCCTCAAAAATCACCTCGTCCATGCGGCTGCCCGTATCGACCAACGCCGTGGCGATGATGGTGAGGGAGCCTCCTTCTTCGATTTTTCGGGCTGCACCAAAGAACCGCTTGGGTCGTTGCAAGGCATTCGCATCCACACCACCCGTCAGCACTTTGCCTGAAGACGGCAAAACGTTGTTGTAAGCGCGTGCCAAGCGTGTAATGGAGTCGAGCAAGATGACCACATCTTTCTTCAGTTCCACCAAGCGTTTGGCGCGTTCAATCACCATTTCTGCCACATGGACATGACGCGCGGCAGGCTCGTCGAAGGTGGAAGCAATCACTTCGCCCCGCACGGTGCGCTGCATTTCGGTCACTTCTTCAGGACGCTCGTCCACCAGCAACACCATCAACTCCACATCGGGGTAGTTGGTGGTGATGGCGTGGGCAATGTGCTGCATCATCACGGTTTTACCAGACTTGGGCTGTGCCACGATCAAGGCGCGTTGGCCTTTGCCGATGGGCGCAATGATGTCGATGACACGGCCCGTGATGTTTTCCTCGGAGCGAATCTCGCGCTCCAACTTCATTTGCTGGTTGGGAAACAAGGGAGTCAAGTTCTCGAACATGATCTTGTGCTTGTTTTCCTCGGGGGGCAAGCCATTGATCTTGTCGAGTTTGGTGAGGGCGAAATAGCGTTCACCGTCTTTGGGGGTGCGGACTTCGCCTTCAATCATGTCGCCGGTGTGCAAGTTAAAGCGGCGAATCTGACTGGGGGAGATGTAAATATCGTCGGTCGAAGCGTTGTAGCTGGTGTCTGGGGCACGTAAAAAACCGAAGCCGTCGGGCAAGACTTCAAGCACGCCATCAGCGAACACTTGCTCACCGGCACGGGCACGCTTTTTGATGATCGCAAACATCAATTCCTGTTTGCGCATACGGCCAGTATTTTCTATATCGAGCGCCTCCGCCTGTTTCAATACTTCAGAAACGTGGAGGGCCTTGAGTTCGGAAAGGTGCATATAAACCCCTGTGCGGAGTACGAATGGAAATAGGAGGAGTCCGATAAGAGAGGACGACTGACTTCAACGCTGCCGAGAGCAGCGCGCCTGTGTAAACAAGGCAATTAGGGTCAGAATGACTCGTGAATGGCGCGGATTATAGGGTGCATCCTTGGCAAGCTCGCTTGATTTTCAAAATTTGTGTAGTTGCAGCGACTCACCAAAGACAAAACACCTGCGCCAGCCGTCCTACTGCGGCACAACCCCAGCGCGTTTGACGACGGCGGCGTATTTCGTCAGCTCGGCTTTGAAATGCGCCTCTGCCGCGCCGGGCGAGCTGACGGCGATGGCATTGCCTTGTTTACTCATCGCTTCTTTCACCTCGGGGCTGCTGAACGCGGTGACAAGGGCTTGATGGAGGCGTTTGACCTGCTCAGCAGGCAAGCCTTTGGGGGCGATGAGGGCAAACCAGCCTTCGACCAAAAAGTGGGGCACGCCTGCTTCTGCCGATGTGGGAATGTCTGGCGCAGCGGCAGACCGTTGGCTGGAGGGAATGCACAGCGCACGCAACATCCCGGCTTTGATTTGCCCCTGCACCGCAGGCAAGGCCACCACGCCCCAATCGACTTGCCCTCCGATCAAATCGGACACCATCGGCCCCGTGCCTCGGTAGGGGATGTGGGTCGAGAACGTGCTCGTCGCTTCTTTGAACAGCTCCGCCCCCAAATGCAAAATCGTGCCGTTGCCCGATGAGGCAAAGTTGTATTTGCCCGGTGCGGCTTTGAGCAAGGCGACAAACTCTTTCAAATCGCTTGCAGGTACTTTGGGGTTCACCACCAACACCATAGGAGTCGTCCCTACAGCAGCGATAGCGGTGATGTCGGCCACAGGGTCAAAGGGCAAGTTTTTCAGCACACTGGGGTAAATGACGTGGTTGTTGGACACCATGCCCAAAGTCAAGCCATCAGGAGCCGCCTTCACAATGGCCGAAGTCCCGACCACGCCGCCTGCACCGGGTTGGTTTTCGATGACGACGGCTTGCCCGAGTGCCTTGCCAAATGCTGCCGCTGCTGCACGGGTGATGGCATCCACGCCTGAGCCAGCCGAAACCGGCAAAATGAGTTTGACGGGGCGCTCGCTTTGCGCCCATGCAGAAGGCAGGCAAGACGATAAGGCCACCGCGCCCAAGCCAGATAAGACCTGTCGGCGTTGTCGATGAAGCACGGTGCGAGGTGTGGTGAATGTGTCGGTCATGTCTGTCTCCTATAAAAAT
>DLPA01000056.1:22223-24203 GCA_002479815.1 bacterium UBA7470
TCGGCAATGCGTTCAGCACTCAAACCCAATTGGGTCAACAGCGCATCGGTATCGGCCCCTTGATGGGGAGGCTGGCGATACACCCCCAAGCGTTGTCCCCCTAAGGTAAACGGTAAGAGCGTGGTTTTGGCGATCTGTCCCGCTTGTGCCCCATCGGGCAGTACGATGTCGGCCAAGCCGCCAGTGGCTTGCAAATGCGGGTCGTCCAGCAGTTCTTCGGGCTTGCGAATCGGCGCAAACGGCAAACCGACTCGTTCAAACAAGGCCGCCAAGGCGGGAGCCGTCCACGCAGCCAGCCGCTGGCGCAGCACGGGCAGCAATTCAGGGCGCAAACGCACCCGTTCGTTGTTGGTGGCGTAGCGGGGATCGGCTTTTAAATCGGCAAAGCCCAAGGCATCGCAAAACGTCATCCACTGGGCATCGCTGACCGCCGCCAAGAACATTTGCTCGCCGTCTTGCACCGTGAACACGTCGTACACCGCCCATGCCGAAATGCGCTCTGGCATGGGGGCGGCGGGCACGCCTGTGATGGCGTACTGCAACATGTGTTGCCCGACCAGAAACACATTGTTTTCAAACAAGGCGCTTTGCACCTCTTGCCCCTTGCCTGTGATGCCGCGTTGCACCAGCGCCCCCAGTGCGCCGATGGCCCCAAACAAGCCGCCCATGATGTCGTTGACGCTGGTGCCGGCGCGCAACGGGTCTCCCGGGCGGCCCGTCATGTAGGCCAAACCGCCCATCATCTGCACCACTTCATCCAAGGCGGTGCGATGCTCATAGGGGCCGGGCAAAAAGCCTTTGTGGCTGACGTAGATCAGCCGCTCGTGGGTGGCGGCAAGGCTGGCGTAGTCCAAACCGTATTTTTTCATCGTGCCGGGCTTGAAGTTTTCCGCCACCACATCGGCACTGCCCGCCAACTGACGCGCCACCGCAGCCCCTTCAGGATGGTGCAGATTGATGGAAATGCTTTTTTTGTTGCGGTTGAACATCGGGAAAAAACCAGCGCCAGCCCCCAACAGGTGGCGGGTACGGTCGCCGTCGATGGGTTCGACTTTGATGACTTCCGCGCCCAAGTCGGCCAAGACCATGCCGCACGTCGGCCCCATGACCATGTGGGTGAACTCCACCACGCGCAAGCCTGCCAAGGGCAGCGGGCGCTTAGGAGGCGCATCGTCGGTCGTAGGAAAGGAAGTGGTGGTGTTCATGTCGGTATGGAGCTGGGTCGTCATGCGTGTGCGCCTTGAACGCTGGGGCGGGGCAACAGGGTTTTGGGCCAACCGGCTTGGTAAAACGTGCCGTGCAAAGGCTCGCCTTCCAGCCAAAGGGCGACTTGTTCGCGCAAGGCGACCAGCGCATCCAAGTCGATGCCCGTGTCGAGGCCCATGCTGGTGAGCATGAACACCACATCCTCGGTCGTCACATTGCCACTGGCCCCCGGCGCATGGGGACAGCCGCCCAAGCCTGCCAAGCACGCATCAAAGCGCCGCACGCCGGTTTGCCATGCGGCAAAAACGTTTGCCAGCCCCAAGCCGCGTGTGTCATGAAAATGGGCGCACCACAAGCGATCCCCCACCAAGGCATGGGCTTGCTCAAACAAACGACGCACTTGGCGGGGGTTGGCATAGCCCACGGTATCGGCCAGACTGACGTGATCGGCCCCTGCGTCCAACAAGGCTTGCAGCAAGCGCAACACCTCAGACTCGGCCACCGCGCCTTGCAAGGTGCAGCCAAAAGCCGTGCCCACGCCCCCCTCAATCAAGGTTTTCGCGCCCGAGGCATCACGCGCGGCCCGAATACGGGCGACTTCTGCCACCACGTCGTCTGGCGTTTTGCGCAAATTCGCCAAGCTGTGCGCGTGGCTGGCCGACAGCGGCACGACCATCAAGTGCGCTTGTGCGTCCAAAGCCGCTTGTGCGCCGCGCAAGTTGGGCACGAGCACCGACACGGACAAGTCTGGCAAGCCGCGTGCATACGCCACCA
>DLPA01000023.1 GCA_002479815.1 bacterium UBA7470
CCACCGCCGCCCGCGCCTGTGCCGCCTCCTCCACCGCCACCCGCGCCTGTGCCTGTGCCTGTGCCGTCTGCAGAGCGGAATGTGGTGCAAGAGTTTTTGGCGCTGCACACCCGAGCGCTGGAACGTCAAGCAGATCTGGATTCGGGCACGCCTGACCCTCTGTTCACTCCCAATCCGCTGGAGCAGCGGCAACGCAGCGCAGACCGCCCCCCGGTGAGTGGTGATGACGGATTGGCGTGTACCCCCTCTTCGTGAGGCTCACACAAAGCAGGCTGTGCGTCTGAAAGAAAGCACGGCCCGCTTTACTTTTGCAAATTCAAGATGACGCATTTGTTGGGTTTTCATCATGTCGCGTTGATCGCCTCGAACTACGAACGGTCCAAACGGTTTTACACCGAAATACTGGGATTGAGCGTGTTGGCGGAGCATTTCCGCCCCGAACGCCAGTCTTACAAACTGGATTTGGTGTTGCCTGATGGGGGGCAGATTGAGTTGTTTTCATTCCCTCACCCTCCCGCACGTCCGAATCGGCCTGAAGCGTGCGGTTTGCGCCACTTGGCGTTTGCAGTGGCAGATCTGCACACCGCGCGCGCGCACTTGCTGGCGCACGATGTGCAGGTGGAGGCCATTCGGATCGACCCGCATACCCAACGCCGATTTGCGTTTTTCTTTGACCCCGACGGCTTGCCTTTGGAGTTGTATGAGGTCTAAGTGCCTGCCTATAAGCCCGTGCAGGCACATAAAAAATGTAGCAAAAAAAGTGAGCTGCTTACGCAATGAATAAAAAGCTTTACGTGCATTATTAAATGAAAAATAAATGATAATTCATCTAAAAATCAGCCGCCAAGTCCATCTGAAGGCCCAACCAACCGTTTTTTGATGCTTGAACATCTGTTTTTTGAAAAAAATGGATCTATTTTTGATACTTAATCCGCTTCGAACTTGATATTCGTTGCGTGAGCAGCTCACTTTTTTTACTATATTTTTTGAACTATGAGACCTCTTGCTCCTCCTTCTTTCCCGCCTCGTTTCAACGCACTTTGGGTAGGGCTGAGTGCATTCATCTGTTTGCAGGCAGCGGCCATGTCCGCGCAAGAATGGCCGGTCGCAGGGGTGTTGGTACAGCTCAAACCACAAGCAGAGATGCCTGCACCATCGTCAGTGGTATTGCGTGACAGTGCCCAAGTATTGCGCGAGCGTGCGCGAGTGGCGTGGGAGTCGCGTCACGAACGCGAAAAGGCCCGTTTGCACACCGTCACACAGTCGGTGACCGTGGCGCACCACGGTGTGTCAACGGCGGGATCGTGGTTGAAATTAGAGCTCGATACCCGCGATCCGTCGGCCTTGGCGGCGACGCTGCGGCGCTTGCGTCTGCATCCCGAGGTGCAAGCCGTGGTACCCAATGTGCGTCTGCAACGCTTGCAATCGGCAAGCACAACGACCAGCAGCGCCAGCCCAACACCTTTTTTTCCCAACGATACGCAGTTTCACCAGCAATGGGCCTTGCAACTGCCCAGCACGGTGACAGCAGGTTTGAATATGCCGACCGCCTGGGGGCGGTGGGGGGGATTGAGCAAATCCAGCACGCCAGTGACGGTGGCAGTGGTCGATACGGGGATCAGGTTTGAGCATCCCGACTTAAGTGGGCGCGTACTGCCAGGCTATGACTTTGTGAGCGAAGTGGAATATGCCAATGATGGCAACGGGCGCGACAGTGATCCCTCTGACCCTGGTGATTGGGTCACACGCGCCGACACGCTTACCGCCACGTTTAGAGGGTGTGATGTACAGCACAGCACATGGCATGGCACGGGTATTGCCGGCTTGATTGCAGCCCATCACAGCAATGGGCTGGGGGTGAGTGGAGTCTATCCCCAAGGCCAAATTCTGCCTGTGCGCGTCGCGGGCAAATGCGGTGCGTCTTTGAGTGATTTATTGGATGGCGTGCGCTGGGCCGCCGGTTTACCGGTGGCAGGTGTGCCCAGCAATCCGCATCCCGCTCGCGTCATCAATTTGAGCTATGGGGGCAGCAGCACGTGCGATGGCGCGTATCAAACCACCATCGACGAGGTGCGGGCCGCAGGGGCCTTGGTCGTCGTTGCCGCAGGCAACAATGGCGGCGCACTCACACGGCCCGCTGACTGCGAGGGAGTGGTGGCGGTGACAGCTACGCGCAGCGATGGCGCGAAGGCCGATTACGCCAGTTTTGGCCCCTTGGTCGCTTTGGCTGCTCCCGGTGGGTCGGGATATGTGGGCAACGACGAGGGGCTGCTCACCACGCTGGACACCGGTCGCCAAGGGCCGACAGGGGCGACCTACGGAGCATTGACGGGGACAAGCTTTGCTGCGCCCTTGGCCGCCAGTGTGGCCGGAATGATGTGGGCCGTGAACCCCAACTTGAATCTGAGTGACGTCGAGCGATTGCTGCGTCAGGCGGTGCGCCCCCATGCCCGTTCTGCGGTGTTGGGGTCTTGCCAAAACGGCTTGTTCTCGCAAGGCGTGTGCAACTGCACGGCCAGCACCTGCGGAAGCGGTTTGTTGGATGCAGATCAGGCGCTGCAATTGGCCAGCAGGGCATCTGCCTCACCCAATCCACTACCAAGCGCCAACGACACCAGCAGCAATGGCGGGGGAGGGCATAGCGGGGGGTGGTGGGGTGCGCTGCTTTGGGCGTGGCTGCTGCTCTTGGGTTTAGCGCCTCGGCTGAGACACATCACTCGGTGCACGTTTGCCAATTTTTAGCAGCTTTACCTTCGCCTTGTTTGCTCAATACCGCACTGGCCTTGATTTTTAATTCTTCAGTGACTTGCGGCAGGCGTAGGGTGTAAATCTCATACTCTTGCCTTTCCATCACGGCTTTTGCGCCTTTGTAGCCGTTGCGGGCGACATCACGCACGCCCTGCTGGGCCGCTTCTTCACTAGAAAAAGTACCCAAGGCCAAGCCGGGTTGCAATGCGGTCGGTACGTCGCGGTAGCCAATTTTCAGTTCACGCAACTGCGCTTTCGTCTCTGCCACAGCTTCTGCCCCACTGAGTTTGCCGGTGTACACAATCCAACGCGCGGGTTGGGGCACGGGTGACAGCATCCAACTGCCTTCAGGCAGTGCCGCCTTGAACAGCGCCTCGATTCGGGGCCGTTCTTTTTCGTTGAAGTACGCCGTTTGCTTGCAACCAAGACCGCTGGGTGCTGCTAGGGCGCTGGCGGCTGGGTCAGCGAGGGTTTTGCTCGGTTCAGCAGCAGAGGTGGCAGAGGCTGGGGCACTTGTGGTCTGGGTGTCTGTGGCGACAGGTGTTGTACCCGTGGTGGACTCCTCATTGTTGGAGAGCACGACAGCCGTCTCCCCCAAACTCACAGGGGCTGTAATTTCAGGCGCATCAGCAGCCAATAGGCGAATACGCTCGGGGTGAACTTGTCGCTCTAAGCGTTCTGGCTCCTGCTGATGCTGCACTTGTGTCCACATCCCCCAATCAGCCAACACGCCTTGTGACCACGTCCAATAGCCCAGGTTCAACAGCACCAGCAAGCCAACCAAGATTCTCAACATATCGTGCCTTTTGCGTCTTCAATGGGTCGAACGCTGACTTCTTGACTATGAACGGCCACCCAGCCCTCAGCGGTTTGCAGTTGTAACACGCCCGATTCATCCACCCCCATCCCCATGCCTTGTGTGCCATCTGACAAGCGCAAAGGGCGCTGCCACAGCGCATCCCTTTTGGCAAAACGGGGCTGAAAGGGCTGAAAACCGTCTTGCTCAAAGCGCAGCACATCGGCCAACAAGGTCGGGGCGACAGCGGTGAGCACCGAGCCTACATCACAGTCCAGCCCCCATGATCGCAAGCCTGTGGGAGGGATGCTGCCAAGTGAGTGCGGTGGCGGGGATGATCCGCTCAAGTCAGACGAAAGCGGTGGCTGCAAGTTGATGCCTACGCCAATCACCGCCCACCGGATCGGGTGGCCCTGTGGGGTAGGCAGATGCGCGGTTTCAATCAAAATGCCAGCCAGCTTGTGCTCGCGAAGCCACAAGTCGTTGGGCCACTTGAGTTGGACATCGAGCGCAGGAGACAGCGCACTCAAAGACTCCGCCACACTCACCCCGACGGCCAACGACAGGCCCGACCAAGAGCGCGGCGCTAACGGCATGGCCATCGAGAAGGTCAAACAATCCCCGGGGGCGCTGTGCCACACCTTGCCCATGCGTCCCCGTCCAGCCGATTGATGGGCAGCCACCAAGATGCAGGCTTGGGCGTGCGGTTCTCTGACACGCCGCATCAACGCCGCATTCGTAGAAGCGATTTCTGGCACCACTTCGACACTGAAATGCGGCATTTGGTTACGATGTGCGGGTTTGCCGTCGGCCCATTGGCGCTGTAACAGCGGCCACACTTGCTCTGCCCCGCGATGCAAAGCGGCGAGCACAGCCCCGACATCCGCATCGGACGTAGAGCGGGCAGGGTTCGTTTCCGAGGAGGAACAAGGCCAAGATGAGGACACGGCGGCTTTTTTGGTAAGGTTTTAGTGTGTGCGTGCGTGTGCCCGCGCGCGAAGAAACGAAATTTTAGTAATGAAAACACTGGTCATTGCAGAAAAGCCTTCAGTGGCTCAAGACATCGTTCGTGCCTTAACGCCTGTGGCAGGCAAGTTTGACAAGCACGATGAGTATTTTGAAAACGAAACCTATGTGGTCACGTCCGCCGTGGGCCATTTGCTGGAAATTGCCGCGCCTGAGGCGTTTGAAGTCAAGCGCGGCAAGTGGAGCTTTGCCCATCTGCCCGTATTGCCTACGCATTTTGACCTCAAACCCATCGACAAAACCAAATCCCGCCTCAGCGCGGTCATCAAACAAGCCAAACGCAAAGACGTAGGGATGTGGGTCAATGCTTGCGACGCAGGTCGTGAAGGGGAGCTGATCTTTCGCTTGATTGAGCAGTACGCCGGGGGCAGCAAGCCCTTGGGCAAGCCCGTGCAGCGCCTGTGGTTGCAGTCCATGACCCCACAGGCCATACGCGATGGCTTTCAGCAGTTGCGAAGCGATGCCCAAATGCGGCCCTTGGCCGATGCGGCTCGCAGCCGGTCTGAGGCCGACTGGATCGTCGGCATCAACGGCACGCGCGCCATGACAGCCTTTAATTCACGCGATGGCGGTTTTTTCCTCACCACCGTGGGGCGGGTGCAGACACCGACCTTGGCGATTGTGGTGGAGCGCGAAGAAAAAATTCGCCAATTCGTCAGCCGCCCGTATTGGGAAATTCACGCCGTCTTTGCCGCCGCTGCCGGAAGCTATGCCGCGAAATGGTTGGATCCGCAATGGAAAAAACCCAAAACGGGCGAGGAGGCCACCGACAGCGAGCTACGAGCCGACCGCATCTGGAACGCGCAGCAAGCGCAAGCGATGGCCGATGCCGTGCGCCACCAGCCCGCCACTGTGAGCGAGGAGAGCAAGCCCACCACGCAAGCCTGTGGGCTGCTGTACGACTTGACCAGCTTGCAACGCGAGGCCAACAGCCGCTTTGGTTTCTCAGCCAAAACCACCTTGGCCTTGGCCCAAAGCCTGTACGAAAAGCACAAAGCACTGACTTATCCACGAACCGACTCTCGCGCCTTGCCTGAGGACTATTTGCCCACCGTGCAACAAACGGTGGCGATGTTGGCGCAAAGTGGCATGGCGCATCTGGCCCCCCACGCGCAACTGGCGCAGCAGCAGGGCTATATCAAGCTGAATAAGCGCGTGTTTGACAACACCAAGGTCAGCGATCACTTTGCCATCATTCCTACCTTGCAAGCCCCTTCTGGCCTGAGCGAGGCCGAACAAAAGCTGTACGACTTGGTGACGCGCCGCTTCTTGGCCGTGTTCTACCCCGTGGCCGAATTCATGGTGACGACTCGCCTGACCACCGTCAAACGCGCCGCCCAGTCCTACACGTTTAAAACCGAAGGCAAGGTGCTGGTCAAGGCGGGTTGGATGGCGGTGTACGGCAAAGAAGCCGCCGATGAGAGCAGCGATGCCAAAGACGGCAAATCCGCCCACCTCGTCCCTGTGGAAGCAGGGGAGGTGGTGCAGAACGAGGACGCGCAAGTCAAAGCCTTGGCGACACGCCCCCCCGCACGCTACAACGAAGCCAGCTTGCTCGGCGCGATGGAGGGCGCGGGCAAGTGGGTAGAAGACGAGGAGCTGCGCGAGGCCATGCAGGACAAGGGTTTGGGTACGCCCGCCACACGCGCCAGCATCATTGAGGGCTTGTTGGCCGAGAAGTACATCTTGCGCGAAGGCCGTGATTTGCTGCCCACGGCCAAAGCCTTCCAACTGATGACGCTGCTGCGTGGCTTGTCTGTCGAGGAGCTGTCCCGCCCCGAGCTGACGGGCGACTGGGAGCACAAGCTGGCGCTGATTGAAAAAGGCCAACTCAGCCGCGAAGCGTTTATGCGCGACATTGCCGAAATGACGCGACGCATTGTGCAAAAAGCCAAAGACTACGACCGCGACAGCATCCCTGGCAACTACGCCACTTTGCACGCACCCTGTCCTACCTGTGGCGGTGTGGTGAAAGAAAACTACCGCCGCTTTGCCTGCACCGGCGCTGATGGGCAAGGGAACGGGTGCGGATTTTCGTTTGGCAAATCACCCGGTGGGCGCACGTTTGAAACGGCAGAGGCCGATGCTTTTTTGCGTGATCGACACATCGGTCCCTTGGAGGGCTTCCGCTCCAAAGCGGGCTGGCCGTTTGTGGCCGAACTGAGTCTGAAATTCAATGACGACGACCGCAATTGGCACTTG
Organism: bacterium UBA7470; assembly: GCA_002479815.1. Taxonomy (GTDB): domain Bacteria; phylum Pseudomonadota; class Gammaproteobacteria; order Burkholderiales; family Burkholderiaceae_C; genus UBA2334. The sequence continues at coordinate 6,773 of DLPA01000023.1, forward strand.
GAATTTGATTTTGGCGACGATAAAGCCGATGCCACCACAGGCGAGCTGGCTGATTTTTCTCAACACACGTCTTTAGGCGCTTGCCCCAAGTGTGGCGGGGCGGTGTTTGAGCACGGCAGCCAATACGTCTGTCAACACACCGTGCCGACGCTGGCGCAGGCCAAGCCCAGTTGTGACTTCAAAAGCGCGACGGTGATCTTGCAACAGCCCGTCAGCGCGGCGCAGTTGTCCAAACTCTTGCAAACCGGAAAAACGGATTTGCTGGATAAATTTATCTCTATCCGCACCCGCCGACCTTTCAAAGCCTTTTTGACATGGAAGGCGGAGGAAGGCAAGGTGGGCTTTGAGTTTGAAACCAAGCCCACCTACCCCGCACGCGCCACCGCCGGATCCAAAAAAGCCAGTACGTCAGCAGCACCCCCTGCTGCGACGGACTCAAGCAAGCGCAGTGAAGGGGAGAAAAAGCCCGTGCGCAAGGCCACGCGCATCAGCAAAAAAGCGCCGAATGTGGCCTAGGCTGTCTGCGAAGGGGCGAAAGATCAGGCGCGTCGTCTGCGTCACAGTGCCAAGCGGTCACCACACACACGGGCACGACCCATGTGCTTGGCACGGTACAGCTGTGTATCTGCCAAGGCAAGCAATAAATTGGGACGTGTGACCGCGGGACTGGGCTCTTTGGTCGCCACGCCCAGGCTGACGGTGACGACGCGGTCCACATCAGAGTGGTCGTGCGTGATGGCTTGCGCACGGACGGCCTCCAACATTTTTTGGGCCATGCGCATGGCACTGTCAAAACCTGTATCGGGCAGTAAACAGACAAACTCCTCTCCTCCGTAACGGGCGACAAGATCCGTCGGGCGTTGCAAGGTGGCTTTGAGGGTGGCCGCAATTTGGCGCAAACAGTCGTCACCGGCTTGGTGACCATAGTTATCGTTGTAGCGTTTAAAAAAATCTACGTCCAACAACACCAAAGACAAAGGGGAAAGCTGTCGCTGCGCACGACCGATTTCTAAACTCAAACGCTCATCAAAATGGCGGCGGTTGGAGACACGGGTCAAGCCGTCCATAAAAGCCAAATCACGCAAGAAGTCAGACTGAAACTTCAAGGTCAGGTGCGTTTTCACTCTGGCGCGTACGACACTGGGGTTGACAGGTTTGGTGATGAAGTCCACCGCGCCGGCTTGTAAGCAACGTGTTTCTATGTCTTCGCCTTCGTGCCCTGTGACAAAAATAACCGGAATATCGGTGGTGGCTGGATTGTGCTTGAGGGCGTGCAAGACCTTGAAACCGTCCATGTCTGGCATCACCAAGTCAAGGACGATCAAGTCGGGGTGCTGGGCAGCACACACTTTAAGGGCCTGTTGACCGCTGCTTGCCATGAACAACTGGTAGTCATGACCTAGGGCATGGTGGAGCAATTGGATATGGACAACCTGATCGTCTACCAACAGCAAGCGCGGCTTACGTGCGGGCATCTGCAGCGGCAGCAACATATCGACTTCCTTGACCGTGGGAGAAGGGCTAGGAGGGCGACTGTCTTCAAAAGGAATCGTAGAGGAGAAATCTGAGCCCATATTCGTCTTTACTTTACAAGTAGCTGCTGAATCTCTTGCAATGCGGCATCAAAGTCAAGTACCACCATGGCCTGATGCAACCGCACATACCGCGCATCTTGATCAATACCAGAGATTTTTTTCAATGCCGCGTACCGATCTAACGCTTGCAAGTCCGACGCCGCCAACAGGCGAGCCAGCTCTTCCAACATCGAAGGCGCGACGGCTGCAGTGGCGAGAGGATCGACATCATCAGAGGAAACCAGGTCAGGGGATGTGACATTTGATCGCTGCTGGATGGCTTCAATGATGGCGAATGTAGTTTGGTGTGCCAGCTCTGTTAACGCCTGCCATAAGTTAGGCCACACATGCGTCAGCCAATGCACTTCACGGGTGTCAGGTTGAGGTGCGGTACCGTTGCGCAACTCTTGTTCCCAAAGACCTGCCAATCGCCCCAGTGCCATCGCTCCAATGGTGTTAGCTGCGCCTTTGAGCGCATGCAGTGCATCGGCTCGACTGGCGCTGGTATCGGTGTTGCTGTCGAGTTTAGACGGATCGCACTGTTCTAAATGACCAGTCAGCTGGTCGTTGAATTGCTGCCAAAGACTGAGCAAAAACGCCAGCTCTCCACCCACACGCTGCAAAGCAGCATCTGCATCTAACAAGGGGGCGGTTAAGGTAACGGCAGACACAGACGCTTGGGGTTTAGGGGGTGGAACTGCAGAGGAGACGACTGAGTCTTTAGGAACCCCCAAGAGCACCCCGACCAAATGATGCAGGTCGATGGGTTTACCGATATGGTCATCCATCCCTGCGGCTAGACAAGCCGCGCGGTCTGCAGGCATCGCGTTGGCGGTCATCGCAATGATCGGGAGTTTGGTCAAATGCAGTTGTTGGCGTATCACCCGTGTGGCTTGCAAACCATCCAGTACAGGCATTTGCATATCCATCAAGACCGCATCAAAGGCGTGTGGCGTTTGCCGCAACCAATCGACCGCCACCTGTCCGTTGTCAGCCAATTTGACGGCAGCGCCTTCGTTACTCAATAGCCCTTGCGCCACGCGCTGGTTGATGAGGTTGTCTTCTACCACCAGCAGCCGCATTCCTTCTAGACGCTTGTTTTTTTGTGGCAGCGGCGACGGGGTACTTTTTTGGCCTCCATGCACGTGACGCAGACCCGCTACAGCGTCATAAAGCATAGAAGCAGTCACAGGTTTGACCAAGAACCCATCCAACACAGCCCGCCGCACTTCTGGTGACGCATAAAACAAGTCTTTGCCACTGGCCGTCACCATGATGAACAACGGGCGCTGGCCAGAACTGAATTTGGGCGACCACTCAGCCACGAAACTCAAGCCGTCTTTGCTTGGCAAATCCCAATCCACAAAGACCACATCGACCCGAGGGCACCCCTGTTGCTGCTGAGCCTCCAGCCAATCACTGGCCTGTTCTGCAGTAGCTGCCAAGTGCACTTGCCAGTTCAATGAGTGGAGCATGGTGGTCATGACTTGTTGCGCAATGGGGTTATCCTCCACCACCAAGACGCGCAGGCCGTTGAGGTTTTGTGATTCCGATGCTGTGAATACCTCTACCGTTGCAGAAGGGGGCGCAATAAAAGGTACTGCAAAACTGAAGGTGCTGCCTTGCCCTGGTTCGCTGTGCAAGCGCAAATCTCCACCCATGAGCCGCACCAGCCGTTGGCTGATGGCCAACCCCAATCCGGTGCCACCGTACTTGCGTGCCGTGGACGACTCGGCTTGGGTAAAAGAGCTGAATATTTTTTCCTGTACGTCGGGGTGAATGCCGATGCCCGAGTCCGTCACCTCGAACGAAAGCCAAACACGGTTCTTTGTCACCTCCTCAGCAGCCATAGGAGAAAGGCGCTTGATCTTGAGAATGACCTCACCCTGTGCGGTGAACTTGATCGCATTACCGCCCAAGTTGATGAGCACTTGCTGCAAACGCAACGCGTCCCCAACGAGCACCTTGGGAATACTGGGGTCAATGTCAAACAGCAGCTCCAGCTTTTTCTCTTTTAAATTACTGGCATAGATGGTCGCCAAGTTGCGGATCATTTTGTCCACCTGGAACGGCTCGGGATCCAGTTCCAGTTTGCCGGCTTCCACTTTGGAGAAATCCAAAATATCGTTCAAGATGCCTAACAAGGACTTGGCAGCACCTTCACTTTTTTCAGCAAAATCGCGTTGTTCAGCTGTTAAATGGGTATTTTGCAACAGTTGCAACATTCCCAAAATCGCACTCATGGGGGTACGGATTTCGTGGCTCATGTTCGCCACAAATTGACTTTTTGCCAAGGAGGCCGCTTCGGCTTCTTTCTTCGCTCTGACCAGCTCGGTGATGTCTGTGCGGATGCCCACGCTGTACCCGTCAGGCGTGCGCCGCTCAGTCACTTGCAAAATCGTACCGTTGCTCAAGTGAGTAATGCCGTGGTACGCCTCTTGACGGTGACCTGCCAAACGTTGCGCCAGCCAAGCGGAGATCTCCTTGGGCGACACATCAACAGCATGTTTGTCTAACAGCCCTTTCATGAAGTCCTCAAAACTCAAACCGGATACCAATTCGTCTGCCACTGCAGCGTGCATTTCACGAAAAGGCTGATTGACCATGACCAGCCTGTCTTCACTGTCAAACAAAATGAATCCTGCATCTAACGTGTCAATCGCACTGCGCAAGATACGACCCTTTTCTTCTGAAGCTTCGCGTGTCGCCATCAGGTCTGAAATATCAATATGCGCACCGTACATCCACAAGGCCTGCCCATCGTCCCCATGCGCCATGACACGACCACGCTCTTGTACCCACACCCAACGACCACTGCGGTGGCGCAGCCGGACACTGCAATCAAACTGAGCGGTGTCTCCACCCCAATGACGTTGCAGCTCACAAAGGCGTTGTACCTGATCTTCAGGGTGGATCAATGCCTCCCACTCTTGTGCATTTTGGGGCAGCGGATCGTTGGGGCTGTATCCCAACATCTCCATCCATCGGCTGTTCAACACCACCGAGCCCGTTTGCAGGTTCCACTCCCACGTGCCTGCACCTGTGCTGCTGACGATGGCCTCTAGTCGTTGGCGCTGTTGTTGTATTTCAATTTCCCGATTTTTGCGCTCGTCAATGTCTTGGAATGTGCCGTACACGCGCACACACACCTCATCTTGAAGCTCGGTAACGGCAATCGAGCGCACCCACTTTCTGACACCGTTGTAGGTTTGTATGCACAACTCCTCATCCCATCCGAGACCCGTTGCTTTGGCTTGCACCATCATGTGGCGTGCGTGCTCGCGAACAGGGCCTTCAGGGAAAAACTTCAGGACACGGTGGCGAGCAAGTTCAAAGTCCGCTGGGGCTTCAAAAATATCGTAGGTCGTGGGCGACCAAGACAAGCGGTCACCGATGACATCCAACTCCCAAGTGCCAATGCGAGCAGCTGTATTAGAGATGACCAGGGCCTCTTGGGCCTGTTTGCGTGAAGTGATGTCGGTGCTGATGGCTACAAAGCGTTCAACACGACCCATATCGTCTGTGATCGGCGCAATCCACGTATGCAGCCAATACAGGCGACCATTCTTGGCGCGATTCAAGATCTCGCCTTGCCACGTATGGCCTGTACGTATGGTGCTCCACATTCGCGCCCAAAAAGCTGCTTCGTGCCGCTTGGAGGCCACGATGGTGTGCGTCTTGCCCAACAATTCTTGACGTTCATAACCACTGATGTTGACAAAGGCCGGATTGACATCTGTGATGCGCCCTTGCTCATCGGTATGGGAAACGATGGCGTGGGCTTGGAGAGTGCGCATCAGCCCCTGCATTTCGCGTGTCGCTGATGCACTTTTACGCTCCGCCCGCAAGCGACCTTGCGCAAGCATCCAGGCACCATAGGCGAGCAACACACTCAGCAACAACCCCGCAAGGCCTGTGACGACAGGCAAATGGTTTTCGATTTGTGTATCAAACGCAGAGGTGCTGCGGGTGTACAAATCAAAATAGCGATTGCCCAAAAAGTACTGCTCTTGCTTGTGGGTTTTGGACTGATGCAGAAAAAACACGCTTTCGCTGGTCACAGTCGCAGCTGAAGACTGATTTTTTGTATACAACAACACACCGGGCTCGTGGGTGTGGAGGTTCAAAGCGATCGGATCGACCAACTCAAAATCAATGGCTGGGGCAACGCTGCGAATGGCTGTATCAAGAAAAGATTGAATCCAAAAGCCCACCACCACAAAACCTTGCAGCGATGCCAAGCGATCTTCAATGCTCAGGGGTGTGATGTGAGGCGTATAAACCGGCAGGTATTGCTCAAAGGCATATTGCTTGGGTTTGTTGGGATCAGGCACCAAAGGCTGGGTCAGCACAGCTGTTCCTGAGCGTGCGGCACGCTCCATCGCACTGAGCCGCGCCGAGTCACTGGAGACTTCTAAACCTCGCATCCCCCGCAAGCTGGCAGGCTCTATGTGTGTGATGACCATCGGGTCAAAAGACAAAGGCGCATTTTCGTCTTGCGGTTTCACCGCATATCGAAAATTCATACCCTGTTGTGGCAGTTGCTGCTTGACATGAGTCGAAAACTCTTGCGCCGGTATTCTTTTTACCAACCACATCCCATAGACAGCGGGGTAACGGGAAGGCAACTCCAAGCCCGACACAAACGACTGAAAAACCTGATGGCGCGTGTCTGTAAGACTGAGATGGAAGGTTGATTTGGCCGCTTGCAACAGCGTCACTTGCTGCTCTAGTTGGGCCTGTAAGACGTGTTTCACACGCTCTGTCTCGCGCTCGAAAAGAACCTGATTCTTCGCCTCGATATTGATGGCAATGGTTTTTGATACCAAAATAGCGCCCGTGGCTATGAACAAAAAGACGAGCGTTGCCCACACCAAGGGTAAATGAGGACGAAACTTAGACAGGGAAACTCGATCTATGTTCATAAGCGTTATGTGATAAGCATTTCATCATCATGCCCCATGATTTGAGCGTTGAAATCATTGATTCACCCTATTTTTCAAACCTTCATTGACCATGACAGCTTTTTTTCGATTATCTCTGCTACCGCTGGTTTTCACGTTTCTTCTGGGCGCATGCTCCAGTACAGAAACGGCTCCCAGCTCGACTTTTGTGCTGCTTGACGGCAGTAAAACCAGCACGGCCGAGTTGAAAGGCAAGGTCAGTCTGATTAATTTTTGGGCCACTACTTGCGTCAGTTGCGTCAAAGAAATGCCTGAACTGATACAGACTTACGACAAGTTCAAACCCAGAGGTTTTGAAACCATCGCAGTAGCCATGAGCTACGACCCGCCGTCTTATGTGGTCAACTTTGCCCAAACGCGGCAACTGCCCTTCAAAGTGGCCATCGACAACACCGGGGAAATTGCTCGTGCGTGGGGTGATGTCAAGCTCACTCCAACGACTTTCATCGTCAACAAAAAAGGTGAAATCGTCAAACGTTTTGTTGGCGAGCCAGACTTTACAGCCTTGCACCAATTGCTCGAGAAATTACTGGCCGAAAGCTGAGCTGTGCAAACAGCTCATTCATGTCGTGCATCGTCGAATGCGTCACTGGCCCAAAGGCGCAAGGCGCGTTGCGCCACGTCGCCACTGAAGCCTCGACGGACAAGGAACTGGTAGTGTTTCTGCCATGCCTTTTGTCGTGCTTGCAGGGCGGACGACGAAGATAAAGAGGGTTGGTTTTCCTCATCCTCGCTCTCCAAATTGGAGAGACTGCCCTTGCGTTTTTGCAACAAGGCCAGCGCACGCTGCGCCTCCGTGTGCTGTAAATCCGCAGTAGCTGTAGTGATGGTGGTTGAATCCAGTCCTTTGCGCTTCAAGTCTTGAGTGATGCGGCGAATGCCCAATCCGCGTTGCTGACGGCTGTAGACAACAGCCTCTGCCGTTCTGCTGTCGCTCAACCAATTTGCGTTCTCCAAGTCATTCAGCACCGCTTGGAGCACCTCATCGGCATGATCGTCTTCATCGCGCGTATGTGCTTGAAGCTGCTGGGTACGTTGCTGTTGCGCCATATATACCCTGAGCTTGGTTTGCAGCTCGTGGCGGCTGTGCTCTCGCCTTGCCAACCAATACAGGGCTTTGGCCTTGAGGCCAGAAGCCAGAGAGAGCGCTGGGCGCGCTGCGCCCCCGCGTGGGCGACCTGAATCCCGCTCACTCATGCGGCTTTGGATGACTCGGTGCTGGACGTGGGCAAGCTGGGCAGCAAGGGCACGTTCATGACAGTACGAATTTTGTTTTCGATGTCGTAGGCCAGTTGTCGGTGATCTTTTAAAAACTCGCGGGCATTGTCACGGCCTTGACCGATTTTTTCGCCGTGGTACGAGTACCAAGCCCCTGATTTATCGACAATATTTTGTGCCACCGCCAAGTCGATGACCTCGCCTTCGCGGCTGATGCCCGAGCCGTACATGATGTCGAACTCTGCTGTTTTGAAGGGCGGCGCGACCTTGTTTTTCACCACTTTGACTTTGGTTTCGCTCCCAATCACCTCGTCACCTTTTTTAACAGACCCGACACGACGAATGTCCAAGCGCACTGAGGAGTAAAACTTCAGCGCATTTCCGCCTGTGGTGGTCTCTGGGCTGCCAAACATCACGCCGATCTTCATGCGAATTTGATTGATGAAGATGACCGTGCAATTGGTTTTCTTCACGGTGGCAGTGAGTTTGCGTAAGGCTTGGCTCATCAAACGCGCTTGCAGGCCCGGCAACTGGTCACCCATTTCGCCTTCCAATTCGGCTTTGGGGGTGAGGGCCGCCACAGAGTCCACCACGATCAAATCCACCGCGCCCGAACGCACCAAGCTGTCCACAATTTCTAGCGCCTGCTCGCCGGTGTCAGGCTGCGAAATCAGCATATCGCTCAAGTTCACGCCCAGCGATTGCGCGTATTGAATGTCCAGTGCGTGCTCGGCATCGACGAAGGCGCACACGCCGCCCAGTTTTTGCATCTCTGCCACCACTTGCAATGTCAACGTGGTTTTACCAGATGATTCTGGGCCATAAATTTCAATCACCCGCCCCCGTGGCAAGCCCCCCACACCCAGCGCAATATCCAACGTCAAAGAGCCGGTGGAGACAACTTGAATGTCCTCAATCGCCTCGCCTGCGCCCAAGCGCATGATGGTTCCTTTGCCAAATTGCTTTTCAATTTGGGCCAAGGCGGCTTGCAACGATTTGGCTTTTTCTGCGGAAATGGTCTTGCTGCTGGCGTCCATGATACTTCTCCAAAAAAATTAATAAAATCAACATTAAGATTCAAATCTACCTCGGTCATACGGTTTCTTTCCGCATCGACTCCTGTAGGTATGAGCAGTATCGTACCGCTGAAATACATTTCTTAAAATAGATTTTTTAGTCAGTTTGATTGACTAATTTCAAACCCACTTATTTTAAAAACTGGCCTTGAGGAGCTTGCCAAGATGACTTCTGAGATGCCGCCACTGCGCGCAAGTCCCCTGGGGCTGGATACAGATTTACTGCATACGCTGCATCGCGGCTTGGTGCTGCTGATGCAACAACATCAAGCCGCTTTGGTCGCCGACGCCGAAGCACCGCCGGCACTGCGTCGTTTGGCCGAGCGCGACCACATCACGGCAGCACACGTTCACGTCATGCGCCATTTACCACGCGAAGGCGCTCGTCTGACGCAGTTGGCCACTCGTTCGGCCATCTCCAAGCAAGCGATGTCGAATGCGGTTCGGCAATGCACCGACTGGGGGCTGGTGTCGCAAGAAAACGATCCTTCAGACCGGCGAGCCTCTCGGGTGGTGTTCACGCCCTTGGGCTGGGCATGGCGACAGGCCTTTGTGCGGGCGGCCTCTGCGGTGGAGACGTCGTTTGCGGAGCGGGTGGGCAAAGAAGTGGCGACTGTCACCGCGTTAGGGCTAGAAACATGGGTCGCCGATGGGGGAGGCTAGCGTGCGTTTCTGACTGACAATCCGACCGCAGCCGATAAGATGATGCCTCTCTAAAGCTTTGTTCAAAGGTTCGCTGCATGGTTCGCAACCCAGAAATAGACGAGTTGATCGGCGCACTCCGCGCCCAAGGCGTACACAGCGTACTGGCGCAATTTACGGATATTGTGGGCGCTCCAAAAGGCAAACTGGTGCCGCTGGAGCATCTGCAGGATTTGGTGCACATCGGTGCCGGTTTTTCTGGCCCCAGCATCTGGGGCACAGGTTTGCCGCGCATGGGTGTACGCAGCGAGTATTACGGACGCATCTTGTCGCATACCCTGCAAGTCTTACCCTTTTGGCCCGGCGTGGCCCGTGCCATTTGCAATGGGTTTGCAGGAGGTGAGCCTTTAGAAACCTGTTCCCGTCAAGTGCTGCGAAGACAAGTACAGCGTTTGCGGGATCGAGGTCTGACGCTGTGGGTGGGGGTGGAGCCTGAGTTTTTCTTACTCCGCGAGCAAGGCGGACAGTGGCAGCCCGCAGACGCGCAAGACCAACTGGACAAACCCAGCTACGACTTGCAAAGTTTGTATCGGCAACGCGGCTTACTAGAAGAGCTGCGCGTCACCCTCAAAGCCTTGGGCTTTGTACTGCAACAAATCGACCACGAAGATGCCAACGCCCAGTACGAAGTCAATTACAAACACGACGAGGCGCTGGCTGCCGCCGACCGCTTTCAGTTGTTCAAACTCAGTGTGCAAGCGGTGGCACAAAAACATGGTGTGCGCTACTGTGGGATGCCCAAGCCTTTTGCCCATGCACCGGGCAGCGGCTTGCATCTGCATGTCAGTTTGACCGATGTCACAGGCCGCGCGGTCATGGCAAACCCAGAAGGGCTATTGGGCTTGAGCGAAACCGGCTTGCGGTTTGCCAACGGACTATTAACCCACGCTGATGCGCTGACGGCCTTGTCCGCCCCCACCGTCAACAGCTACAAACGGCTGGCAAGCACCCGCAGTGCGTCAGGCACCACATGGGCACCGGTGTGGAAAAGCATAGGCTACAACAACCGCACCTGCACCTTACGCACGGTGGCCGGACGCTTGGAGTGGCGAGTGTCTGACCCCAGTTGCAATCTCTACTTGGCCTTGGCGGGCTTGATCGCGGCGGGGCTGGATGGCTTAGATCACGGCGACTGGCCTTTGCCTCAAGCCTGCGATGAAGACTTGTACGAGCGACACGCACAAGGCTTGCCCATGCCTCCGCGTCTGCCACGCGACTTAGCCCAAGCCTTAGACGCACTAGAGGCCGACGCACCCTTGCGCGTGGCCGTCGGCACGGCTGTTTGCCAAGAATTCCTGAGCGTCAAACGTCAAGAATGGAGCCAATACGCCCAGCACATCAGCTCGTGGGAGTGGCAGCAGTACGCCACGGGCGCATGAGTGGGATAGACCCTCTGCATTACTGCATCGAATGCACACCGATGGTGTTGCCTTCGGTATCCATCACCAGGGCGATGTGACCGTATTCGCCGATGGGCATTTTGGGCTTGAGGATGTGCCCGCCTGCGGCGCTGGCACGCTCGGCTTCAAGGGCGCAGTCGGCGCTGCTGAAATAAACCAAGGTGCTGTTGCCCCCTGCCGCAAAGCCAGTCATTTTGACGAGTGCGCCTGAAGCGCCGTATTGCCCATCAGCCATAGGGAAACTCCACATTTCGATGTCGTTCGAGTTCAGGCGTTGCAACTGCGTGCCGAAGACAGTTTCGTAAAACTGTTTGGCGCGAGGCATATCGTTGACATAAATTTCAAACCAACCCACGGGATTGCCAGGCATAAGAACTCCTTGTCACATTGAAAGGGAATCGAGTACCTGAAATTATACACAGTATTGTTGATTTACACAGTATTTGGTGCGCCTAAACGTTGAGACAACTGTTGACCCATGGCAATCAGGGTTTGGGCTTGCTGGCACTGCGGGTCAAGGTCGAGCATGGCGGAAGGGGCGATGGCGGCAATCGCCAGCACCAAGCGACCAAAGCCATCGAACACCGGCACGGCCATCGCACTGATGCCGGGCAAGAGTTCGTCGCGCACGCGGCTCAGGCCCAAGGTGCGGACTTGTGCCAACTCGGCTTGAAAACTCATTTGCTGCGCGGGATCAGTCAAGCCTTCGGCAGCCAGTGCGGGGGCGATGGTGGCGGCATCCATGAACGCCGCAAAAATTTTGCCTGTCCCCGTGTGACGCAGCGAGGCCGGGATGCCGTGGCGCATGTGCACATTCACCGCGTGCGGCCCGGCTTCCACGCGCACGATGATGGGGCAGTTCGATCCCCACACCGCTGCCGACACCGTGCAGCCCATGCGCTGCGCCAAGCCGGGCAGCTCGGCAATTGCCAGCCGCACCGGATCGACCTGCTGCAAGCTGATGAGGCCCAGCTGCACCGCCAGCGACCCCAAGCCGTAATGCCCGCTCACGGGGTCTTGCTCGATCAGCCCCAATTTGCCAAAGCTCACCAAGTAGGGATGCGCTTTGGCGGGGGTCATGTCGGCCTCGCGGGCCAAATCTTTCAAGGCCATGCGCTGGCCTGAGCGTGCCAAGGCTTTGAGCAGTTGGCCGCCCACTTCCACGCTTTGTATGCCGCGTGAAGCACGGGTGACGGCTTCATCGGCCTGTGTATGCGGCTCAGGCTGAAGATCAGAAGGAGAAGCTAAAGGGGCAAATGCAGGTGTCATAGCGGTGATTGTCGGATTGAAATCACTTTGAAAGTGATACATCAGGGTTTTCACTTATGCAAACGCATTTGACATACACGAATGAACGCCTAAAATTCGCCTCCATCAGTTCGTTTTTGTTTAATGAATTACACATCAACAAATTTTTAGGCAACCGCACGATGAACGCTCCCAAAACCTTCGCCTCCGCCGCCGACCTTGAGGTCAAAAAAGTCAGTTTCGACCAACTCTCAGACCACGCCTACGCCTACACCGCCGAGGGCGACCCGAACACCGGCATCGTGATTGGCGACGATGCGGTGATGGTGATCGACACCCAAGCCACGCCCATCATGGCGCAAGACGTGATCCGCCGCATCCGCGAGGTGACGGACAAGCCCATCAAATACGTCACCCTGAGCCACTACCACGCCGTGCGCGTGTTGGGCGCAAGCGCCTACCAGCCCGAGCACATCATCGCCAGCCAAGACACCTACGACTTGATCGTCGAACGCGGCGAGTTTGACAAGGCCAGCGAGATTGGGCGCTTCCCCCGTCTGTTCCAAAACGTCGAAAGCGTGCCGCCCGGTCTGACATGGCCCACCCTCACCTTCACCGGCAAGATGACGCTGTGGCTGGGCAAGCTGGAAGTGCAAATGCTGCAACTCGGGCGCGGTCACACCAAGGGCGACACGGTGGTGTGGTTGCCGCAAGAGAAGATTTTGTTCAGCGGCGACTTGGTGGAGTTCGATGCCACGCCTTACGCGGGCGATGCTTATTTCAAAGACTGGCCACAGACGCTGGACGCGATTGCCGCGTTGCAACCCGAAAAACTCGTGCCGGGCCGAGGCGCTGCCTTGCAAACGCCTGAGCAAGTGCAAGCGGGCTTGGCGGGCACACGCGCCTTCATCAGCGATTTGTACGCCAACGTGCAAGCGGGCGCAGCCCAAGGCGAAGACCTGCGCAAAGTCTATGAGCGCACCTTTGCCGCCATGCAGCCCAAGTACGGCCACTGGGTCATCTTCAACCACTGCATGCCCTTTGACGTGACCCGCGCTTACGACGAAGCCACCCAATACCCCAATCCCCGCATCTGGACGGCAGAGCGCGACGTGGCGATGTGGCAAGCCTTAGAAGGTTGATTCATCATGAAAATAGACCGCATTCACCACGTCGCCTACCGCTGCAAAGAGGCCAAGGAAACCGTCGAGTGGTACGTCAAGCACCTGAACATGGACTTTGTGCTGGCGATTGCCGAAGACCAAGTGCCCTCGACCCAAGCGCCTGATCCGTACATGCACGTCTTTTTAGACGCGGGACAAGGCAATGTGCTGGCGTTTTTTGAACTGCCCAACGCCCCCGAGATGGGGCGCGACGAGAACACCCCCGCGTGGGTGCAGCACATCGCCTTCAAGGTCAAGGACATGGACACCTTGATCGCCACCAAAGAGCGCCTGCAAGCGGCGGGCATTGAGGTGATAGGCCCGACCAATCACACCATTTTCAAGAGCATCTACTTCTTTGACCCCAACGGTCATCGCTTGGAATTGGCCGCCGACGTGGGCACGCCCGAGATGTACCAACAACTCGACGCGGTGAAGTGGGAGATGCTCAACGAATGGGCACAGACCAAACGCGCCCCCCGCCACGCCGCATGGATGCACGACCGACAATTGCAAGCCGCGCCTTGAGCTGTGCCAACCCGCCCCTTTTCCTACCACTTTCCGCTGGTCGTAGGTGTCTACACCACAGGGGCGATGGTTTGGACAAGTGAAAACCACCCCGTCAGGCTCACGCCTGCCACCCCTCCACAGAGGGGAATTGAGCGGCCTGCACTCGTTGCAGGAGCGCAGTCGGCGCGAGACATTCCCCTCCGGTGGAGGGGTGG
>DLPA01000120.1:0-551 GCA_002479815.1 bacterium UBA7470
GCCAAACACGGTTGAACGTGGCTAGATATGGCAGAAGACTTCGTAAATCATAGCAAAAAAGATGAGCTGCTCACGCAAGTAAATCAAGTGATACAGCCATTTTTAATGCTAAAAAACTCCTAAAAATATGAAAGAGCAGGCGTTGAGCCAGAGGTTTTGCTGACCTCAAAGTCATTTTTTCAATAAAAACGGCTTATTTTGTGATTGAAAATGGCTGTATCGCCCTGATTATTTGCGTAAGCAGCTCACTTTTTTTACTATGTATTTTGATGGTTACTTACCCAGTCTTGGACTTCTAAGCCTGAGATGCGCCTGAATTCTCGGGTGTTGTGTGTCACCAGCGTGGCGTTTTCGGCGAGTGCGTGGCAAGCAATCCAAAGATCGTTGGCTCCAATAGGCGTGCCTGCTTCTTTCAGTCGTGAAAAATGTGTGGCGTAGTGCTGGCAAATGGCGGGGCCTGTGGGGTAACGCACCTCTATCAGTTGTGCCAACGCCTCTAAGCGGTGGAGCACTTGCGGCTTACGGGTGCTGCGTTCGGCTCCTTTCAGCAA
>DLPA01000120.1:649-1048 GCA_002479815.1 bacterium UBA7470
AAAGCAAGCTCAGGGGGTTGATTTTTAATGAGATAAATCAGGATGTTGGTGTCTAAAAAATAAATCACAGCGCCTCGCGGTCTTGCAGGGGGGCGGGGGTGGCGTGGGCCTCTTCCAGTGCCGCGATGAAGTCTGCATCGGCCTCGTGAATGGCGCGTAAGGCTTCCATCAAGGCCGTGCCGCGTTGGGGGTGCAGGGGGTGCAGGATGAGGTCGCCCTGCTCGCTGCGGGAGATGCGAACCCGATTTGTCTGAAGTCTGAATTCGGCTGGAATACGAACGGCTTGGCTGTTGCCGTTGTTGAAAACCCGTGTGGTCAGTGTTTGCATACAGTGTCCTTGCCTTGTGTGTACAAAGATGACCTCATTGTATTCATATTGACCGTCACACCGGCCATTGC
>DLPA01000120.1:1116-2961 GCA_002479815.1 bacterium UBA7470
TTGGCGCAGCAGCAAGAAGGTGTCGGCTAGGGGTTGGTCGCTGGTGTTGACGCGGTATTGGGCTTTGGAATAGAAGGCGGAGCGGCCTGCGAGGATGGTTTTGAGGTCTTCCATCGCTTCGGGGCTGGCGGCCATAGGGCGCAAGTCGCCTTGGGCACGCACGCGGGCCATGTGGTCTTCGGGGTCGGCTTGCAGCCAGACGGTGGTGCAGTGCGCCAGCAGCAGGTTGAACGTCGCTGCGTCGGAGACGATGCCGCCGGGTGTGGCAATCACCGCTTCGGGGTAGATTTGTATCGCTTCTTCTAGGGCGCGGCGTTCGTAGCGGCGGTAGGCGTTTTGGCCGTAAAGCGATTGAATTTCAGAGACATTGCAGCCCGCAAATTGTTCGATTTGGCGGCTCAACTCGATGAAAGGAAAGCCCAAATCGTCGGCCAGCATTTGCCCCAAGGTCGATTTACCCGCCCCGCGCAAACCCACCAAGGCGATGCTGGTGCTGCGGGTTGCCGATGCGCCTTCGTCCACCATGCCCGCCAGCGCGATGCGGGCGCGGCGCAACGTGGCCTCGTCGCGGTGCTCCAACAGCTCGCGGATCAGCAGCCATTCGGGGGATTGGGTGGTCACGTCGCCTAATAATTCTGCTAGCGAACTTTGCAGCGCCTGCGCCACTTGCCACAGCAGCAAGATGGAGACGTTACCTTCGCCGTACTCCAAATTCGCCAGATGCCGTTCGGACACGCCAGCGGTTTGGGCCAAGGCTTTGCGCGTCATGCCGCGACGGGCACGCAAGGAGCGCACGCGCTCGCCCAAAGCCGACAGAAAAGGGTTTTTGTCGGCTTCTGTGGATTTTTCTGAGTGCGGGGACTCAATATGCAATATATTGCTTGACATTGAACTGTTTTGCGTTAATCTTCGTTCTATGCACGATATTTCATCTTTGTGCAAAACGCAAGTGTAGGCCAGCGTACAAAAGGACAAAAAGGACAAAAGGACAAACCGACGATGACTCCCCAAGATTTTTTTTCATTGCTGCAACCCTTGACCGCCGAATTGCAAGGCCGGGCGCTTGATGGCTCGCTGCAAGAGTGGCTCAACGACGAGCATGGGCCTTCCAGCCCTGTGAATTCCACCTATCAAACCCTGAAGGCCGCCTGTGAAATCGGCGTGATTGAGGGTTGGCTGTGTCAGCGCGAAGCAGGCGGCCTGAAGTACGGGCGCGTGTTCAAGCCGGATGCGGGCTTGTACGGCTTCTCGGTGGACGTGGTGGACATGACCGACATGGCTGGCCCGCACCATGTTCATCCCACGGGTGAGATTGATCTCATCATGCCGCAAGACGTGGGCGCGTGTTTCGACGGGCATCCCGCTGGCTGGTTGGTGTATCCGCCCGGCAGCGCCCATCCGCCCACGGTGACAGGTGGACGTGCCTTGGTGTTGTATTTGCTGCCCGAGGGGCGCATTGAATTTGCCCGCTGATGCAGCGTTTGATGTTGGTGAAACAGGATTGCTTTTTATGACGACTTCTTTGAATGCTTCTTATCAGAGCGCACAGACCGCCGTGCCCTTGCTGCCCAATTTTGTGGCGGGGCAGTGGGTGCATGGCACGGGGACGGGTACGCCTTTGTTCGATCCCGTCTTGGGGACAGAGTTGGTGCGTGTCGATGCCACGGGCTTGGATTTGGGCGCGGCTTTTGCCTTTGCGCGTGAGCAAGGCGGCGCGGCGCTGCGGGCCATGACCTACCGCCAACGTGCCGCCATGTTGGGCGCGGCGGTGAAGGTCTTGCAAAGCCACCGCGCAGCCTACAACGACATCGCCACCGCCAACAGTGGCACGGTGGCAAACGACAC
>DLPA01000120.1:3127-3612 GCA_002479815.1 bacterium UBA7470
CAAAGCCAGCATGTGCGCGTGCCCACGCGGGGCGTGGCGCTGTTCATCAACGCCTTCAACTTCCCGTCGTGGGGTTTGTGGGAGAAAGCCGCGCCTGCTTTGTTGTCGGGCGTGCCCGTCATCATCAAGCCCGCCACCGCCACCGCATGGCTGACGCAGCGCATGGTGCAGGATGTGGTGGACGCGGGCGTGTTGCCCGTGGGGGCGCTGTCGGTGATTTGTGGCAGCTCGGCGGGTTTGTTGGATCAACTCCAGCCCTTTGATGTGGTGTCCTTCACCGGGTCGGCAGACACGGCAGCCGTCATTCGCTCGCATCCTGCCGTGGTCAAGCACTCGGTGCGGGTGAACATCGAAGCCGATAGCATCAATTCGGCCCTGCTCTTGCCTGAGGCCACCGCCACATCCCCCGAATTTGACTTGCTGGTGAAAGAAGTGGCGCGGGAAATGACGGTCAAGTCCGGCCAAAAATGCACCGCTATACGCCG
>DLPA01000005.1:0-273 GCA_002479815.1 bacterium UBA7470
TCTTGCGCGTAGGCGGTGATGTTCAGGTAGTAGCCCGGAATCTCGCGCTTTTCAACCAGCGCACCGGTGCGCCAGCCGCGCCCGTCGATGACTTGCTCGTTCGCCAACACGGTTTGATCTACTGGGTCCCAGTTGACCGTTTGCGTTTTGCGGTAGGCAATGCCGCGCTCCAGCATCTTCAAAAACAGCCATTGGTTCCACTTGTAATACGTGGGCGAGCAGGTGGCGACTTCGCGGCTCCAGTCAATCGCCAAGCCCATCGCCTGCATCTGC
>DLPA01000005.1:328-519 GCA_002479815.1 bacterium UBA7470
CCCATCGCCTGCATCTGCTTTTTCATGTAGGCGATGTTGTCATACGTCCACTGCGCGGGCGGCACTTTGTTTTTGATGGCCGCGTTTTCGGCGGGCAGCCCAAAGGCATCCCAACCCATAGGCATCAGCACGTTGTAGCCCTTCATCCGCAACTGGCGGGTGAGCATGTCGTTGATGGTGTAGTTGCGCAC
>DLPA01000005.1:587-2941 GCA_002479815.1 bacterium UBA7470
TGCCGCTGGGGTAGGGCAGCATGGAGCAAGCGTAAAACTTGGGTTTGGAGGCATCTTCAGTGACGCGATAGGCATCGCGGGCGGCCCAAGCGGTTTGGGCGGCGCGTTCCACGTCGAGGTGGCTGTATTTGTCTTGCATGGTGAAAAAAGTCTAGGTAGGCAGTGCGCCCGATTTTAGGGCTTGCTGAGGGGTAGGGCTTCGGCAACGAAGCCGACGCGACTCAAACCCGCTTGCTGCACGGTGGTGATGATCTCCACCAAGCGCCCGTAGGGGACGGCGGCATCGGCGCGAAGCTGCACCTCGGTGTCGGCGTGAGTGCGCGCGGCTTGGCGCAAACGCTCCAGCAAAGGCGCTCCACTCAGGGCTTGATCGTCGATGAAAAGCTGTCCCTTGGCATCGACGGTGAGCACCAAGGCGTGCGACACCGGCGCGGTGCGAGCCGCTTCCGACGCGGGCAAGTTCAGCCGTATGGCAGCCGCCATCAAAGGCGCGGTCAAAATAAAAATCACCAGCAACACCAGCATCACATCCACCAAAGGCGTGACGTTGATCTCACTCATAGGCAAATAATCGGTCTGGCGCTTGTTCGATGCGCCCGAGGTGCTATCAAATGTATAAAAAGCCATGCAATCCTACTTTCATGATGCAGCAAGCCCCGTATTTTGAGCCAAGCCACCCGCCCAATCGTTGGCCTGACAGTGCTGTCTAAAAAAATAGTAAAAAAAGTGAGCTGCTGGCGCATTTGAATCAAGCGATAAGCCTGATTTTTTTACTTAAAAAATTATGATAAATCCTGAAAAACAAGCATAAAAGCGCAGGGGGAAGAAATTTTTCAGGTTAGAATTTAAGCATATCTCCCCAGTTGCTTCGGCGGCTGGGCGCGAAGCCACCTTCGGGTGGCTTCTGCATTTCTGGGGGTCGATTTGCGCACGAATATCTATGTTGATGGCTTCAATCTCTACTACGGAGCTTTACGGAAAACGCCTTATCGGTGGGTGAATTTGGAGACGCTGTTTCAGCTTTTGCTGCCCAAGAACACCATTCACGAGATCAAGTACTTCACTGCTTTGGTTTCTGCTCGCCCCAACGATCCAAGTCAACCGCAGCGACAACAGCTTTATTTGCGTGCGCTGGCTACTCTACCCAAAGTATCTGTTCACTTGGGGCATTTTCTTGTTCATGAAGTCACCATGCCGCTGGTGGTTCCTTCTGGTCAGCCGCAGCAGTATGCGAAAGTGATTAAGACAGAAGAAAAAGGGTCAGATGTCAATTTGGCCCCCCACCTTTTGCATGATGCGCATATGAATCGCTTCGACGTGGCGGTTGTGGTTTCTAACGATTCAGATCTTCTTGGCCCCATCAAGATCGTGCGGAACGAACTTGGCAAAAAAGTGGGTGTTTTGAATCCTCAAAAGAACCCCAGCAGAGCGATCTTGCCGCACATTGATTTCATTAAGCAAATTCGCGAAGGGGTGTTGCGCGAGTCTCAGTTTCCAGCCCAGATGCAAGATGCAAAAGGGCACTTTACCAAGCCTATGAGTTGGTAGTCGGTTCGGTGAACAAGGGGATAGGTTGCTTACTGCCCCGCCAACTCCAACACCAGTGCGCGGAGGTCGTGGGCGAAGGCTTCTAGTTCGGTTTCTAGCTGTGCGGCGCTGCGGCCTAACAGGTTGTAGGCGACGACGGCGGGCAGGGCGACGGCCAAGCCCGCAGCGGTCATGACCAAGGCTTCACCCACGGGGCCAGCCACTTGCTCTAGGGTGATGCTGCTTTCTGCGCCGATGCGGATCAGGGCGTGATGGATGCCCCAAACCGTGCCCAGTAAGCCTACAAAGGGCGCGGTGCTGCCGATGGTCGCCAGCAGGGTTTGCCCCCAGTGCAAAGGCTGCTGCATCTGCATCAAGGCATGGCGCAACAAGCGCGTCAGGCGTTGCTCTGCCGACACTTGCTGATGCAGGCTCAAGCTTGAAGATGCTTCTTTTTTGTGAGCTGCTGACGCTTGTATCACTTGCGCTACTTGCGCCATCGGCAAAAATGATTTGAAGTTTTGCAGCCGCTGTGTCGCTTCACTCAAGGCGGTGGCTTGCCAAAACATCGCTTGTGCTTGTGCCCACTGTTGCCGTGTGCGATGCAGCCACCAGAGTTTCCACAGAATCACCACCCAACTGGCGACTGACATCGCCAACAGCAGGAGGCTCAAACCCTGATGAACGACATCGCCCTGAATGAACCCTTGCCACATCGCCGATGGCTTTCAGCGCAAGTTCAGTACGTCGAACATATCGAACAAGCCGCTGCGGTGTTGGGCCAAAAAGCGCACGGCGCGTAAGCTGCCTTGGGCGTAGGTGGCGCG
>DLPA01000067.1:0-9874 GCA_002479815.1 bacterium UBA7470
AAAGCGGCAAAGAACGCAAAAAACAGCAGCGTTTGAGTACGTGCCCCCAGAGGCAATGTGTGCCAGGTGAGGATGTCGAAGCTGCCACCAGACTGGTTGTACAAGTAAATCAACGCAACCAGCATGAGCAAAGAGCCCATAAGGGTATAGAGGAAGAACTTGAAGGCGGCATAAATTTTGTTAGGTCCACCCCAAATACCAATGATCAGATACATGGGTATCAGCGTGGCCTCGAAGAACACATAAAACAACATGCCGTCGAGTGCGCTGAACACACCGATCATGAGGCCCGACAAAATCAGAAAAGCCCCCATGTATTGGTTGACCCGCTCGGTAATCACCTCCCACGCAGAAATCACCACAATCACGTTGATGAAAGCGGTCAATGGAATGAGCCAAAGAGAAATACCGTCTACCCCCAAGTGGTAGTGAATGTGGAAGCGCTCAATCCACAACGCTTTCTCGACAAATTGCATGCCTGCGGTGTCGTTGACAAATCCGGTGCACAGAGGCACTGTCACCGCCAAACCGACCAGGGCACCCACAAGCGCGGTCCACCGCACTGCAGCGGCTTTGTCATCTCGCCCCAAAGTCAACAAGACGACACCAAACAAGACTGGTGTCCAAATCGCTAGGCTCAGCAAACCCATTTAATTCTTCCTCTTACTTGGCGAGCCACACAAAATATGTCAAGAACAGGAACAAACCCGCCAACATGACCAGGGCGTAGTGATACAAAAACCCTGTTTGGGCAAATTTAACCGCTCGGGAAAGCAGCCCAACCAATTTCCAACTGGCATTTACAACAGCGCCCTCAATCAGCCCTTGATCACCGCCCTTCCAAAAGCCGATACCCAGACCACGGGCGCACTTGGCCAACACGTTTTCGTTAAACCAATCCAGGTAATACTTGTTTTCAAGCAAGGAATGCAACGGCTTGAGCGTCTTCAACAGAGCTGTTGGAACCGCAGGATTGACCAAGTACATGTACCAAGACAACGCCACCCCTGACACTGCCAGCCACAAAGCAGGTGACGCGAACGAATGCACCGCCAGCTCGACCGGCCCGTGTATCAACTTGCCAAGCTCAGCCATGGAGGGGTGAATTGCGGCGTTGACCGAAATTGCGTCGCTCAAAAAATCCCCAAACAACATGGGCATGACCGTCAAAAACCCAATCAACACCGACGGCACAGCCAAAAGCACCAACGGAACCGTCACCACCCACGGCGATTCGTGGGGTTTGTCACTGTGCCCATGGTGACCGTGGTCTTCATGCCCATGGTGGGCGTCGGGATTCTGGTCAAAACGCTCTTGTCCGTGAAACACAAGAAAATACATTCGGAAAGAATAAAAAGCCGTGATAAAAACACCCGCCAAAACCGAAAAGTAAGCGAACCCTGCCCCAGGCAAATGGCTGAAGTGAACCGCTTCAATGATGCTGTCTTTGGAATAAAAGCCAGAGAACAGAGGGGTTCCGATCAAGGCCAAGGAACCAAGCAATGAGGTGATCCACGTGATCGGCATGTACTTACGCAGCCCACCCATCCATCGAATATCCTGGTTGTGGTGCACGCCCATGATCACCGAGCCAGCGGCCAAAAACAACAGCGCCTTGAAAAACGCGTGTGTCATCAAATGGAACACGGCCACAGAATACGCCGAAGCACCCAAGGCGACGGTCATGTAACCCAATTGCGAGAGGGTCGAATAAGCAACCACGCGTTTGATGTCATTCTGAATGATGCCCAAAAATCCCATGAACAATGCGGTGATCGCTCCGATCACGAGAATGAAATTTAGGGCAGCATCGCTCAACTCGAACAACGGTGACATGCGTGCGACCATAAAGATGCCCGCGGTGACCATGGTGGCCGCATGAATCAGCGCCGAGATTGGCGTGGGCCCTTCCATGGAGTCGGGCAGCCACACGTGCAACGGAAACTGCGCGGATTTACCCATTGCACCAATGAACAAGCAAATGCAAATAACTGTCACCAGCATCCATGAGGTGCCCGGTAGCTGCAGGGACGCCAAGTCGGGGGCTTTCCCAAACACCTCTGTGTAGTTCAGCGTACCGGTGAAAGCAGCGATCAATCCAATGCCCAAAATGAAGCCAAAGTCGCCCACCCGGTTAACCAGAAAGGCCTTCATGTTGGCAAAAATCGCCGTTGGTTTATTAAACCAAAATCCGATCAACAGGTAAGACACCAAACCAACCGCCTCCCAGCCAAAAAACAACTGAAGGAGGTTGTTGCTCATGACAAGCATGAGCATTGAGAAAGTGAACAGGGAGATATAGGCAAAGAACCGGTTGTATCCGTCATCTTCTTCCATGTACCCGATGGTGTAAATGTGCACCATCAAGGAAACGAAAGTCACCACACACATCATCATGGCGGTGAGTCCATCGACCATGAAGCCAACTTCCATTTTCAAGCCGCCGACCACCATCCATTCGTAAATCGTGGCGTTGAACCTGGCGCCATCCAAAGCAACTGACTTTAATGTGAGCGCAGACAAAACAAATGCAACCGCCACGCCCAGAATGGTTAGGGTGTGTGACAAGCGACGGCCAATCCAGTTACCTCCGAATTGGGTGCCCAATATGCCCGCCAGAAGAGATCCAACGAGGGGAGCGAGTGGAACGGCCAGCAGCGTTCCTGAGGAGAGTGTCGAACTCATGAGAAGTTGGTCCTGGGGTCAGCCCTTGAGCTCATTGAGCTCGTCGACATTGATGGAAGATTTGTTTCGGAACAGCAGAACCAGAATGGCAAGCCCGATCGCAGACTCTGCAGCCGCGACAGTGAGAATAAAAAACACAAACACCTGCCCATGCATGTCCCCCAGGTAATGAGAGAACGCCACGAAATTCATATTGACGGCCAGAAGCATCAACTCAATTGCCATCAAAAGAACAATCAAATTCTTTCTGTTCAAAAACACCCCGACCACGGAGAGGGCAAACAATGCGGCACCCAGCGCCAAAAAGTGACCCACGGTCAGGCTCATGCTTGTGCTCCTTCTGTGCTGCTTGTGGCTTGTGCCGCAGCTGGTTGCCGCGTCACGGGCATGTTAAGTACCACCAGCCGATCCCGCGCGCTCACGTGAACCTGCAAGCTGGGATTGATGGCTTTGCTGTCTTTGCGCTGCCGCAAGGTCAGCGCAATGGCGGCAACCATCGCGACAAGCAAAATCACTGCCGCCGCCTGAACGGGATACAAGTACTGCGTGTACAGCAAAAGCCCGAGCTCGTGGGTATTGGATTTGGCGGCAACACCACCCGCGGCTATTCCGGCTTTCGACTGGATGTTGGCAAATCCGGTCCACAGCATGGCAACCAGCTCGGCAACTACCAAACCACCCAGCAGCAGTGCGAGAGGCACATGCCGCCAAAATCCCTTACGCACCGCATCCACACGGATGTCCAACATCATCACCACAAACAAAAAAAGCACCATGACGGCACCCAAATACACCAGCACGAGTGTCAAACCCAGGAACTCGGCCTTAAGGATCAGCCATATTGCGGCAGCTTGAGAAAACGCCAACATCAAGTAGAGCACCGCATGCACCGGGTTGTGAGACGTCACCACCCTCAGGGCCGAAAAAAGCAGCACTGCGGAGAAAAAATAAAAAAAACCGGTCTGGTAGTCCATGGGAATATTTGGGTCAGCGGCCGCTTTCAGCGGTATCTTGCGTCCAAGGCCTTGGCCTGCGAAATCTCGGCTTCGTAGCGGTCACCCACGGCGAGCAGCATGTCTTTTGTGAAGTACAGATCACCACGCTTTTCCCCGTGGTACTCCAACACATGGGTTTCAACGATAGAGTCGACAGGGCAACTTTCTTCGCAAAAACCGCAAAAAATGCATTTGGTCAAATCTATGTCGTAACGCGTTGTCCGCCGGCTCCCGTCAGCCCGCACATCTGACTCGATGGTGATTGCCATCGCAGGACACACAGCTTCACAGAGTTTGCACGCGATGCAACGCTCCTCTCCGTTGTCGTACCGCCGCAAGGCATGCAGTCCTCGAAAGCGCGGGGAGAGGGGGGTTTTCTCTTCAGGAAACTGAAGGGTCACTTTTCGCTTGAAAGCATACCTACCAGTCAGCGCCATACCTTTCAGCAATTCGACGAGCAAAAAGCTTTTGAAAAAATCGCGCAATGAAAACGGTGCAACCGCTGCTTTAGCCATGTCGTTGAGCCTGCTTATTTCCAAATGTTCCACGGCGATTGCATCAGAGCGCCCACCAGCAGCAACCAAACCAAGGTCACTGGAATGAAAATCTTCCACCCCAACCGCATGATCTGGTCATATCGAAAGCGAGGAAATGTCGCGCGCACCCACAAGAAGATGGACACAACAAGAAACGTCTTGACGCCCAACCATATCCAGCCTGGCACCCAATTAAACAGTTGGCTGTCGATGGGTGACTGCCATCCACCCAAAAACATCAAAACGGCCAAAATAGACACAAGCCACATGCTGGCGTACTCGGCCAGAAAAAATATAGCAAAGCCCATTCCGGAGTACTCAACCATATGCCCTGCGACGATTTCCGCTTCGCCTTCGACGACGTCGAAAGGGTGCCGGTTGGTTTCGGCGATGCCAGAAATGATGTAAACCACGAAAATAGGCAACAGCGGCAACCAATTCCACGAGAGGAAGGTAAGCCCCATGTGTGCTCCCATCCCACGCCCTTGCGATGCAACTATTTCGACCAAATTCAAGCTACCAGATACCATGACGACCACCAAAAAGCAGAATCCGATGGCTATCTCGTAACTGACCATTTGAGCAGATGCGCGCAACGCGCCCAAAAAAGCATATTTTGAATTCGACGCCCAACCCGCAATAATGACGCCGTAAACTTCAATCGAAGTGATGGCCAGTATCACCAACAAACCTGCATTCACATTGGCCAGAACCGTCTCCGGGCCAAACGGAATCGCCACCCAAGCCGCCAAAGCGGGCATGATGGCCATAACCGGACCCATCACAAACAGTCCTTTTGCAGCAGCCGAAGGTTGAATGATTTCCTTGGTCAACAATTTGACGGCATCAGCAATGGGTTGCAACAACCCCATCGGACCCACCCGGTTGGGCCCCAGGCGAACTTGCATCCATGCAAGCAACTTTCTTTCCCACAGGGTCAGGTACGCCACTGCACCCATGAGGGGCGCCAACAACACCACTATTTTGAGCAAGATCCAGATGGACGGCCACGCGGCGAACCTCCACCAATCGGCGCCACAAATACCCAAACCTGCGTTGTAAATGATGTCAATCATGCATCAGCCCCCTCTCCCACCGACACACTTTGAGCATCAGCGGTGGCCTGCAATGAAGGCGAGCGCCGGACAAGACCATCCAGTTGGTATATTGCAGCGGTACAAGGTATATCTGTCGCACGGTCCACATCAACCTCGCCCTTGCAAGAATTGTTCAGCCTCTCGGGAGCCACACATTCTCCGGAACGGGTTCCAGGAAGAGCTTGCGCCAAAACCTCTTGGGACGTTTCTTGTGACATGCCTGCCACGTCCAGAAGTGAACCCAACGCCCTCAACACTTTCCAGCCAGGACGGGTATCTCCCAACGGCTTGACAACCGCGTGAAAACTCTGGAGTCTTCCTTCCGCGTTGACAAAAGAGCCCGAGGTCTCCGTGAAGGGCGCTATAGGCAGCAGCACATCGCTGATTTCCAAGTTGGTTTTGAATGGGCTCAACGTAACAACCAAGTCCGCTTTGGACACGGCCCGTTCAGCGAACTCTCCGCCCTTGAGATCGTGGCGCGGCTCGACGTTCAACAAAACCATCGCCTTCAAGCGATCCGAAGCAATCATTTGCTGAGTACTCCAACCACCTTGGGTTGGCACCGCTGAGACCAGTTGAGCACCCACCGTGTTTGCAGCTTCGCTCAAAAACCCGACGGTGGCACCAATTTGCCGCGCGATCCAGTCGGTCAACACCAGCAAGCTGTTCGCCTTTTGATGATGTGCGGCCGCGTTACCCAACAATATGGCTTTTTGTTCGCCCGACAGCAACGACTTTGCCACTCCAATCCAGTGGTCGTTGGATGCCCCTTTTATGACGGGCGGTACACCTTTGAGTTCAGCAATGGCCGCGGCAAGCTGGACCAACTCCGGGACCCAGTCTTTGCTTGATACCACCTTCTGGGAGGCAAGCGCCATTGCCCAGTCTGGCGTCACATCGACCAAAGCATGTACCTGCGCGCCCGCACGCACCGCCTGGCGCACACGTTGTGCAAACAACGGATGGTCTTTGCGCAAATTGGATCCCACCACCAATGCCCGCTGCAAATGGGACAGGGACGCAATGGAGCAACCCAGCCATTGGACACCTTGGGTTGCCAGTGCGCCTGCTGCGCGCAATCGACTGTCAATGTGGGAAGAGCCCAAGCCTCTGACCAGTTTGGCGGCAAGGAACAACTCTTCAACCGTGGAGTGGGGACTGAGCAACGCACCAATCGCCTCTGCACCGTGCTCGGTTTTGACCGACTTCAATCCGTTTGCAACGTATTCCAGGGCAGTTTGCCAATCGACCGTCTTCCATTCCCCCCCTTGCTTAAGCATGGGGTGCGTCAGTCGGTCGGCGGAGTTCAGTGCTTCATAAGAAAAACGGTCTCTGTCAGCGATCCAACATTCGTTGACCGCTTCATTTTCAAACGGCACCACCCTCAGAACCTTTTGGTTTTTAACTTGCACCACCAAATTGGCTCCGGTGGAATCGTGGGGACTCACCGATTTACGCCGAGACATTTCCCAGGTTCTTGCGCTATACCGAAAAGGCTTACTGGTCAATGCCCCCACGGGACAAATATCAATCATGTTGCCCGACAATTCAGAATCGACCGTGGCACCAACGAAAGTCTCTATTTCGGCATGCTCACCTCGATGAGACATACCCAACTCCATCACACCGGCAACCTCTTGCCCGAATCTCACACAACGGGTGCAGTGAATGCAGCGGCTCATTTCCTCCATGGAAATCAGGGGACCCACATTTTTGTTGGGCACAACCCGCTTTTCCTCTCCATAACGAGAACCGGTTCCACCGTATCCAACAGCAAGGTCTTGGAGCTGGCATTCTCCGCCCTGATCGCAGATGGGGCAATCCAGCGGGTGGTTGATAAGCAAAAACTCCATCACAGATTTTTGCGCCCTGATCGCCTTATCGCTTTTTGTGCGGACAATCATGCCTTGCGTAACAGGTGTCGCGCACGCAGGCATCGGCTTGGGGGCTTTTTCCACATCAACCAAACACATCCGGCAATTGGCTGCAATAGACAATTTCTTGTGATAGCAGAAGTGTGGAATGTAGGTTCCTGCCTTTTCAGCGGCATGCATGATCATGCTGCCGGGGGCAATATCAACTTTCTTGCCGTCGAGTTCGATTTCAACCATTTTGCAATGACCTCAAGCTTGCGTCGGGACCATGCAGGTCTTGTGTTCTACGTGATGCACGAATTCGTGCCGGAAATGCTTGATCATCGCTTTGACCGGCATTGCAGCGGCATCTCCCAAAGCACAAATCGTGCGCCCTTGGATGTTGTCTGAAATGGAATCAAGCATATCAATGTCGCTTGGTTTCCCCTGCCCATGCTCGATGCGATCAACCAGACGCCACAACCAACCGGTACCCTCACGACACGGCGTGCATTGCCCGCAACTTTCATGCGCAAAGAATCGCATCATGTTCAGCGCCGCGTTTCGCGCTTTGTCATGCTGACTCAAAACGATCACCGCCGCGCTGCCAATGAAGCAACCATAGGGCTGCAAAGTATCAAAGTCCAGCGGCACATGGTTGAGGCTGGCAGGCAAAATGCCGCCCGATGCGCCGCCTGGTAAATAGGCATAAAGCTCATGGCCGTCCAACATGCCACCACAATACTCGTCAATCAGTTCTTGCACGGTGATGCCTGCTGGTGCCAGTTTCACGCCGGGGTATTTGACACGCCCACTCACACTGAAGCTGCGCAAACCTTTACGCCCATTGCGACCGAAACCGCTGAACCATTGCGGCCCAAGCTGCACAATATCACGCACCCAGTACAGGGTTTCAAAATTGTGCTCCAGCGTGGGGCGGCCAAACAAGCCGACTTGGGCGATGTAGGGTGGTCGCATGCGGGGCTCGCCGCGCTTGCCTTCGATGCTTTCGATCATGGCCGACTCTTCGCCGCAGATGTAGGCGCCCGCACCGCGCCGCAGCTCGATGCGCGGCAAGGCGCAGGGCGGGTCGGCTTGCAGGTCGGCCAGCGCCTGGGTGAGCAGGCCACGGGCTTCGTGGTATTCGTCGCGCAAGTAGATGTAAACCGCGTCCACCCCCACCACCTGGGCCGCGATCAGCAAGCCTTCCAGAAAGCGGTGCGGGTCCGATTCGAGCAGCGTGCGGTCCTTGAAGGTGCCGGGCTCGCCTTCGTCGATGTTCACCGCCATGAGGCGTGGTGCGCTTTGGCCGCGCACGATGCGCCATTTGCGCCCGGCAGGAAAACCCGCCCCGCCCAGGCCGCGCAGGCCCGCGTGCTCCAGCACCTCGATCACGGATTGAGCCGTGCGCTCGCCCGACGCGACCTGCTGCGCCAGCGTGTAGCCGCCCGCCGCGCGGTAGGCCTGCAAACCCATGACATTCGGCAAAGCCAAAGGCGCCACGGCGCGCGCGGCCACCAGCGCCTGGACTTGTGCGGCGCTGGCCTGGGCCACGGCCTGCTGCCCCACCTGCGCGGCAGGCGCCTGTTCGCAGCGGCCCAGACAAGGCGCGGCCAGCACCTGCACCTCAGCGCCCAGATCGCGCTGCAGCTGCGCCAACAGCGTGTCGCTGCCGGCCAGTTGGCAGCTCAGGCTGTCGCACACCCGCACGGTGAGCGCGGGCGCGCTTTGCCCGTCTTGCAAGATCTGAAAGTGGTGGTAGAAGCTCGCCACCTCGAACACCTCGACCACCGGCAAGCGCATCTCGGTCGCCAGGGCCACGATGTGGCGCTCGAACAGGGCGCGGTAATGGTCGTTGAGTGCGTGCAGATGCTCGATCAGCAGGTCGCGGCGGTGACCGTCTGCAGGCGGCAAGCCAATCAAAGCCTGCACCTCGGCACGGGCCTGCGGCGTGGCCTGGCGGCCTTTCAGTTGTGACCGGGGTTGGCGCAATGGACCACGCGATGGATCACGCAAATGGTCACGCAGCGCATTCAATCCGATACGGGTTTCAGCGATACGGGTTTCAGAAACAGGGTGTGTCTGCATGCAACGCCGTCCAATGGGGTTGAAAAATACACGTCGGCACAGGCTCACGCGCTGAACGTCGGGGCTGAAGCCACTGACCTACAACATACCTGATCCAAGGCCCCGCAGGTCGGAGCTTCAGCTGCGACGAAGCGGTGGCCGAGCACAGCATCAGATTGTGGTCAATACGTTTCCAGGTGCAAACGGCCTTCTTTTTTGAGCGCAGCGCCCACGGTATCCCAATCGAGCCCAGCGTTCTGTGCAATGTCGCGCAGCGCCATGACCACACCCTCTTCCATGCTTTTGAGGCCGCAGACGTAAAAATAGCTGTTGCCATCCTTGAGCAACGCGGCCAGGTCGGCTGCGCGGTCACGCATGGCGTCTTGCACATAGCGCTTGGGCTTGCCGATTTCGCGCGAGAAGGCGAACTCGGTGTCGATGAAGTCCTTGGGCAGGTTGTTCAGCGGGCCAAAGTACGGCAGCTCGGCCGGGGTGCGTGCGCCGAAGAACAGCATCAGCTTGCCGCCCTCGAACTTGCCGCTGGCGCGCAGGCGGCGGCGCCATTCGGTCATGGCGCGCATGGGTGCACTGCCCGTGCCGGTGCAGATCATCACGATGTTGGACTTGGGGTGGTTGGGCAT
>DLPA01000067.1:9949-10937 GCA_002479815.1 bacterium UBA7470
AGGAAGCTGGCGCCGAACGGCCCGATCACCTGCACCTTGTCGCCCACCTGCAGGTCGCACATGTAATTGGAGCCCACGCCACGCACCGGCTGGCCGTCATGGTCTTGGAGCACGCGCTTGATGGTCAACGACAGGTTGTTGTAACCAGGGCGCTCGCCGTTGCGCGGGCTGGCGATCGAGTATTGGCGTGCGTGGTGCGCTTTGCCATTGGCGTCCACGCCCGGTGGCACGATGCCGATCGACTGGCCTTCGAGCACCGGAAACGGCATGCTGCCAAAATCCAGCACGATGTGGTGGGTGTCGTAGTCATGGCCTGCCGTGGCGCCCACTTCGGTCACGCGCACATTGCCGGTGACGGTGGCGGTGATGGTTTTCTCATGGGCCTTGGGGCCATAGAGGTTGGTGTAGGCGTGCGCTGCCGACCAGGGGGGGATGGTCGCGCCAAATTGGGCCGAGTTGAAACCCGAGGCCGCAGCGGTGCTGACGGCCGAAGCCGATGAGGACGCTGCGGCCTGCACAGCGCTTTCTTGTGACGCGACACCGGCGTCACCTGCCGCATCGCCGCCTGCAGCGGCCAGCTCTTCGGCGCTCAGCTCGGCAGGCAGTTCGTCCCACTTGAGTTGTTCTTCGATGCTGTAGGCCCGGGCCTTGGGCATCATGCGCCAGTTGTCAATCGAACCGGTGGGGCATGGCGAGATGCAGTCCATGCAGAGGTTGCAGATGTCGGCCTTGACCACATAGTTGAGCGAGTCGTGGGTGATGGCACCGACCGGGCAGATGGCTTCGCAGGTGTTGCAGCGGATGCAGATTTCCGGGTCGATGAGGTGCTGTTTGATCAGGATCGCTTCTGTGCTCATGGAATGCCTCCTCAGGCTTTCTGGTGTTGTGTTTTTTGTCTGTTGTTGGCTGCTGCTGTGATGCGTTGCATGTGCGAAGACCGCCGCGCAATGGCTTGGGGCCAGGCGCCTCATACTGGAGTACCAGAAAT
>DLPA01000113.1:0-1869 GCA_002479815.1 bacterium UBA7470
AGGTGGTTCAATCGCTGGGTCACACGCCGTTGTGTGCCAGTGTCAGATTGGACTTGGAAGACGAACGCGGTTTGCGTTGTGGACTGTTTTAAGCAAACGGTGTGCCAATCATGCGCACCGTAAGGATGAAAAATGACGATGGTGGGTCTTTCTTCTGTATTGAGCAATCAAGACATCCGTGTGGTGCTGTTGTTGCCCCAAGATGTGGCCTTGCCCGCTGTGCCACCCTCTGCCTCTTGGCAGCAAGCGTGGGCGCAGGCGGGGCTGGTGGTGTGTGCGACGGTGCATCAGTGCCATGACTTGGTGCATACCGTGCAAACCCATGCACCGCAAGGGGTACTGGTGTGGGCAGACGCATGGGACGATGGTCTGAGCCAAAGCCTGAGCTTGCTTTACCAGTGCGCCCCTTGCCCTGTGCTGCTGTGTTTGCCCATGCCGACGCTGCGTGTGGGCGGGGCTGTGGCGGTCGATCATGCCCTGCCTTCGTGGGCAGCTTTGGCCCGCACAGGTGCACACCTGCTGTGGCGCACCTCCGTCATGGACGACAGCCACCCTGATGTGCGCCCCATCTGGGCATGGTGTTCTCAGGCGTTTGCCGCACATCAAGAGCAGCGTGAACGGGTGTTGGACTTGGAAACCCGCTGGCGCGAGCGCGTGGTCGTGGACAAGGCCAAAGGCATTCTGATGCAGGCGCAGCACTTGAGCGACGAGGAGGCGTTCGCCTTGTTGCGACGCACGTCGATGAGTCGCAGCCAACGCTTGGGCGAATTGGCGCGTCAGGTGGTGACTTCTGCGCAGCAAGCCGATTGTCTCAACCGCAGCGGGCAGTTGCGGATGCTGTCTCAGCGTTGGAGTGCGCTGACCTTGCTCAAACAAGCCGGTTTGAGCACCCCCGCCACCGAGCAAGCGCAGGCACAGACCCATGCCAAAGTGCAAGCCAGTTTGCACTTGTTGGCGCAACAGGTGTGGCCTCCAGATGAGGCGTGTGGCATGGCATTGACCACGGTCGTGCAAACGTGGGAGACCTTGCAACAGCTCAAACCCCCCCGTCGCACATCGGGCACGCCTTCAGTCCGGTATTTGTGCGATTTACAAGCGCGTGCGCAGCAGGTGCTGGAGGCCGCCGATCACTTGACGGTGCTGCTGCAAACCCAAAGTCAAGCCGCCCCCATGCGTTGGCTCAACACCGTGGGCCGTCAGCGTATGTTGTGCCAGCGTTACACCTTCCAAGTGCTGTTGCAAGCGTGGATTCCGTCAGGGCCAGTGGCTTCGGCGCTGCGGGCAGATCAACAGCAGACCCGCGCAGAGTTAGAAACCGTGCTGGGTCAACTCAACCACTTGCCTTTGCGAAATGCGGCCATCGATGCCTGTTTGAGTGCCGTGGGCGTGCATTGGCTGGGTTTGGTTCACATCGGACAAGCGTGTGTGAACTTGCCCCCGCCACAGAGCGCACAAGCCCAGCAGGTGCTGACCGAGTTGTTTGAACGCAGCGACGCAGTATTGGGGACGCTGGAGTCTTTGACGCAACACGTCGAACGCAGCTTGGAGTGGTTGCTGGCCTGATTCGGTGTGCCCATCGCACGCACCATGATGTTGCGCTGCACCATTTGCAGGCATTTTTCTTGCTTGAGACTGGTGCATGAACCGTTCTTCACCGCCACCCTCATCTGCACCTTCTGCATCATCGTTTCATCAGTCGCTGGACATAGGCTTTGCCAGCCGTGCCGGTCGCAAAGCCGTCAATGAAGACTTCTGCGCCGCGCAACTGCCCGAACCGCATCAAACAGCGCACGGGGTCATCTTGGCCGTTGCCGATGGTGTCAGCACCGGCGGATACGGGCGTGAAGCCGCGCAAGTGACGGCAGCCAG
>DLPA01000113.1:1983-8329 GCA_002479815.1 bacterium UBA7470
CGCGTGATTGCGGCTCAGAATGCGTGGCTGTCCAGCGTGAACCAACGCCGTCATCCCGCCTTGGGGCTGACCACCTTGACCGTTTTATTGTTGCGCGGGCACAGCTATGTGCTGGCCCATGTGGGCGATACCCGTTGTTACGTGTGGCGTGAGGGCCGATGCCAACAACTCACGCACGACCATGTGATGCCACACCCCGATTTTCAGCATCAATTGCTGCGCAGCGTGGGCAGTGAAGACCATGTGGTGGTGGACTATATGCAGGGCGAATTGTGTCCGGGTGATGTGTTCGTGCTCACCTCTGATGGGGTGCATGGGGTCTTGTCCGCGCAAGTCATGGTGTCTTGTTTGCAGGCCGCATCGTCTGCACGCGACTTGGCCGATGCCTTGGTGGATGCGGCATTTGCCGCCGGTAGTCAAGACAATTTGACGGCCATGGTCGTGCGCGTGGGGCAGTTGCAGGCCCCACAGTGGCCCGATGCCCAGCATGTCATGCAAACCTTGCCTTTGCCTGCCAGCCTGAAAACAGGGGATGTGGTCGATGGCTGGGTGGTGACGGCCAAGGTGGCCGACAACGAGATCAATCGCTTGTATCAGGTGCGTGATCCCGTCTCACACCGCTTGTATGCCCTCAAAACCCTGCACCCTTCGCGGGGACACGACCGCGACGAGCGTGCGATGCTGGCCCACGAAGCATGGTTGGCCCAGCGTTTGCAACACACGGCGGCGGCGCGGCATCTGGTGCGCTGCCACCCTCAACCCCCCGATGGTCATCTTCAAACCTTGGCCTATGTGGTGTTTGACTGGCACAGTGGCAAAACCTGGCAACAGCACTTGGAACATCGCAAACCCGCTGCGGTCTTGCCTGCTGAGGTGGTGAATTGGTCTTTGCAAGTCTTGAAAGCCTTGGGGCATCTGCACCGCCAAGGCGTGATGCACCGCGACATCAAACCCGCCAATCTGCACTGTGGCGACGACGGCGTGGTGCGGGTGCTGGATTTGGGCGTGGCCCTCAGTGGCCGAGAACCAGCGTCCATGCGCACGCTGCACGCAGGCACGCCCAGCTACATCAACCCCGAGCAATGGGGCTTTCGCGCGGTGGGGCCGGGGGGCGCGGCGACCGACAGCGCAGAACCGGCCTTGGCCGACACGGGCAGCGATTTGTATGCCTTGGGCGTGTGCATGTACCAACTGTTGACAGGGCAATTGCCCTATGGCGAGGTGTTGCCCTATCAAGTGGGGCGGTACCACCGCGATGCCACTCCCTTGCACCGCATCAACCCACAAATTCCCATGTGGTTGAGTCATGTGGTGCAAAAAGCCGTGGCGCGTGATGAGCGCCAACGCTTTGAAACGGCAGAAGAGTTTGCCTTGGCCTTGGAGCGTGGCGCATCGCGCCCGCTCACCTTGCCGCCACCTTCGCCCTTGATTCAACGCGACCCCACGGCCCTGTGGAAAATCGCCTTGGGGGTCAGCGCCTTGTTCAATGTCTTGCTGGTGTTGTGGTTGCTGTTTTTGCCTCGTTGAGCCTTAACGCGCGGGGCTGGTGCGGGCGCGGCCTCCTTTTTCGGCCCAAGTGCGTGTCCAGCGCAACTGCATCACGCGCAGCATCACCAACATGGCGACGGCAATGGCGGCAAAGGCCACAAACCCCCACAAATAAGTGCCCATGTACTGTTTGCTCAGACCCATGGCATTGGGAATGAAACCACCGCCCAGTGCGCCGACTTCACCAATCATGGAGCCTGCCACCGCCGTGCTCAAAGGCCAACGCAAGGGCACGAGTTGGAACAGTGCGCCGTTGCCTGCCCCCATTGCAGCAAAACAGACCATGAACAGCAAGGTGGTGGCTGTCAGCGATTGCTCTGCCAAGCCGCACAGCACCAGCGTGACTGCCACAGCCACCAGCACGCCAGACAGGGTGTTGATGCCGCCCACACGGTCAGAAATATAGCCACCGACCACACGAACCGCAGACCCCATCAAGGTGGCAAGCATGGTCAACTGACCGGCTTGAATCTTGGTGACGCCGAATTGATCGTAAAAATAAGTGGGCAAAAAGCTGGACAGGCCAATAAAACCGCCAAAGGTGACGATGTAAATCAGGCTGAAAGCCCAGCCGTCTTTTTCAAACAGGCAAGCAATGTGCTCGCGGAAGGTTTGGTGTTCGGTGTCGGGGGGTTCTTTGGCAAACACCACCATCACAATCATGGGGATGACCATGCAGATGGCTGCTACCCCGTACACCGCTTGCCAGCCGTAGGCGGTTGCCATTGGTGGGGCAAACAGCACCGCCAACACCGTACCAGAGTTGCCCGCACCCGCAATGCCCATCGCCAGCCCCTTGTGCTGCGGCGGAAACCAGCCCGACCCCAAGGAGAGCGCCACGCCAAAACTGGCCCCTGCAATGCCCAACAACACGCCCATTGCCAGCACGTCGTTGTAACTTGTGATGAAAAAATAACCCCACAACAGGGCCAATAAAATCAAACCCATTTCGGTGAGGGCAGCATTTTTACGGCCGATGTATTGGGCCAGAATACCCAAGGGAAACCGCATGAATGCACCTGCCAAAATCGGCACAGAAATCATGAACCCTTTTTGCGCAGCAGTGAGTTGAAACGCCTCGCTGATGAAGGGAGCCATCGCCCCATTCAACACCCAAACGGCAAAACAAAAATCAAAGTACAAAAAAGAGGCGAACAATGTCGGTGCATGACCCGACTTCAAAAAGGTGCGAAACCCCGCCATAGCGCAAATCCTTCAGATAAAAATAGGGAATTGCACCAATAACAGCAAAATACGTGCCCAGTATTGGGGATGTACACGAACTGTGCAGCATTAACGCGTTTGATGCGCCCATGGTGGGCGGGCAGAACGGTTTAAGCCCTGCGTTCCAAGTCCACACAGACCAAAGCGGGGTGATGGTTCCAGCGGAAGGTGATGATGAAGGGGCGGGCGCGAATGCGGGCGACCATGCCCTGTGCGCCTTTGAGTTTGACGGGCACCGAAATGTCCAACTCAGCACCAAATACTTTGCGGGCATTGCCAGCCAAGGTGTTGGCGACTTCGCCCACGGCATCCAGCAAGTGGGGGTCGCTGACATTGTGTTCGTGTTGCAGCACCAGCAGCTCGCGCAACATGGCTTGGGGCATGGAGACCATCAAGTGCCCAGTAAATCCGCCCGAAAAGCTGATGAGGCCGTTGTACTCGTAGCCTTGCAAGGTGGGATCACCCAAAAACGCCGACGTGACGTCGGGGGATTGCCGAGTCGTGGTTGTGAGGTAATGTTTGACGGCATCGACAAACAAGTGCAAATCGTCTTCAAGTAAGGCAGGCATAGACAGAAATCCTAAAAGATCAATTCAAATCAGCGACATCTAACAAGGCCATTTTGAGTTCGTCATCGGTGAAGGGCTTGTTTAAAAAGCCGCGTGCGCCCAGTTTCAGGGCGGCAATGGCGGTGGATTTATCGTTCAAGGCGCTCACCACCAAGATGTTGGGCGGTGGTTGCAGCTTCATCAGCTCGCGTATCGTTCCGATGCCGTCGAGTTCAGGCATGGTCAAGTCCATCGTTACCACTTGTGGCTTGAACTGTTGGGCGAGTTTGACGGCTTCCAAGCCATTGCGGGCCATGCCGACAATCTGCATGAGTCTGAGTGGTGAGGATTCCACCACTTTGGCGATGCGGGTACGAATCAGGCTGGAGTCATCGACGATCAAAAGTTTCATGGGACGACACCCTTTCCAACAAAAAAGTTCAACTCAACGAGAGAGCAAGAGAGGCTGAACGCCTAGGCCACGGACACCAAGAACTCGGTTCCTAAACCAGAGGCGGTCTGTACCCGTATCTGACCGCCCAGCTCGCGGACTTGGGCATACACCGCATCCAGCCCCACGCCTCGGCCTGCGTGTGCGCTGACTTCTTCGGCGGTGGAAAAGCCGGGTTTGAAAATATGGCTGGCAATTTGGCGCTCGGACAAGTGCTCTAACTGCTCGGGGGTGTACCACCCCAATGTCAACAATTGGGCTTTGATGCGGGCGGTATTTAAGCCAGCACCGTCGTCCCGCACTTTCAACTCTGCCCCCCCTGAGGGCAGCAAACGCAGTTGCACCCCCACGTGGCCCTGCGGGGGTTTGCCGGTGGCTTGCCGGCGGGCGGGGGGTTCTACGCCATGCGCCACGGCATTTCGTATCAACTGAATGGCCATATCTTCAAGCTGTTGGCGCAGGTGTGGCGCGGGGGCCGGTACGGCTTGGCTTTCGTCCCACTCCAGTTGCACCGTGGTCGTGACTTCTTTACCCTGTGCCTGTGCGACGTTGTGCGCTAACGCTGCAAATCGGTGCACAGGTACCGCCGCTGGCTCGGTGGGAGTCGAGCTTGACAGACTCGGCGTCAACTGTCGCAAGATGCTGACTTTTTCAAGCAACTGATCGAGGGGCAGTGGCAACTTCAGCAAGGCCTCGGCGTTGAGGTGCTGCGTCTGATACAGCTGCTGCAAGCGGTCCTCAAAGCTGTGCGCCATGTGAGCCAACACCTCTAAATCCAGCGTGCTGGCCTCACCTTTGAAGGTGTGGATGAGACGGAATACTTTGTCGATGATTTTGCGCAAGTGGGCTTCACTGGTGGTATCGCTGACGCTGCGAAGCAAATCATTCACCTGCAAGAGTTGGCTTTCGGCACGCTCAATGAAGGCCCGTAATACGCTGGCATTGGTTTTCAGTGCTTGCACCAAGGTGGTAAATTCTTTGCGGGAGCGGCCCCGCTCTTGTTCAATCTGGTGCTCTAGGGCCACGCGCTGTGAAATGTCTTGCACCGTCACCAGCAGATGCCGCACTTGACCCCCACGCACCACGCGGTTGAAGGAAAAAGACAAATGACGTGGCTCTTGTATGCCCAAAGGATTGGTGAATTTGATTGCTACGCCGGACAGGGGGTTGATGCTTTGGACGAGGCTGTCTTTGACGTGCGGTGTGAACAACAACTCGATGTAGGCTCGCGCGTCCGCCAAGTCTTTCTCAAACAACAGGGGCGCCAAAATGTGCAGCAAGTGATCCCCAGCCGCCACAGGCCGTCCCAACAAGCGTGGCAAAGAGGCGGCGATTTGGGTGCCCAAGCTCAAATCGGACTGCACCAAACACAAGCCTTCGCGCACGCTGTCCAAAATCTCTTGGTTTTCGGTGTTGGCGGCCATGATTTGCTGGTCTGCACGGCGCAAGCTGCTTAAAAATTTGTAGAGGATGTAAGCAAAGTTGAGCAGCGCCAGCAAAATGCCCGCCGCTTGAACCCTGCGCAAATGGGTCGCGCGCTCGGTCGCATGGGCTTCCAGAGCCGTGGTCAAGTCGTTCATCAGCCCCAAGAGCTTGACGTTGTTGACACGCGCAAAGCTCACGGCAGCGGCCAATTGCGCTGGCGAAGCTTGTTGGGTCAACACAGGTTGTAAGGCTGTTTGATAAGGAGTCCAAATCTCTGCCGCTTGAGACAGGGCGCTGCGGGCGCGTTCGCCTTCAGCCGCTTTTAGAAACACCAGCTTGCCATCCCCCCCCGGCACGGTGGCTCCGCCTTGAAAGCCTTTGAAGGTTTGGTCAAACAAGGCCACCGCCTTGCTCAACTCCTCTAAGGCGGCTGTGCTGTCTTTGCCGTCGCGCTGTTCAATGTCCAGCGTCAATAAAGCCTTGGTCATGCGCTGCGACAGCATCCGCTGGCGGCCTGAGAGGTTCACCCCCAAGGCATCTTCTGCAATTTGGAACGAGGTGTAAAAGTTCAGCACCAACACGCCTAAGTCGATCACGATGAACAAGGTGACGGCGATGATGATGACGCGGTAGCGTTGCCAAAAGCTGGCATCTTCGGCAGCCATGCGCAAGGGGCGACGTGACAGCCCTTTCATGGGGGACTGGGCGGTGCTCGTGGTGTTCATGAGGAAGCTCCTAGCAGAGGCGGACACGGGGCGATCCGGTTTTTCCTGTGCAAACCCTGTGCCAACTAGGACAAAAATGGAGGGAAAACCCCAGATTCATCAAGGAGATGAAAATTGAAAAAGCATAGTAAAAAAAGTGAGCTGCTTACGCAAATATTTAGAGCGATAAAGGAGATTTCGTGCTTAAAAATAATCTGATTTATTAAAAAATAGGCTCTTGAAGCCATCCGTCATGGTTGCCGGAGTCGTTTTAGAGTGGCAAAAGCTGATTTTTTATATTTTTTAGGTTGCTATTGATAATAGAAATGGCTGTAATCCGACGTATTTATTGCGTAAGCAGCTCACATTTTTTACTATTCTTTTTTTAATGAACTATGTTTGCTCTCTTCCCCCCTCCCAGCCTCCCCCCGCTGGGGGGAGGAGTT
>DLPA01000158.1:0-5884 GCA_002479815.1 bacterium UBA7470
CAAGGCGGCTTTTTGGACACGCCTGACGGCAAAAACTACGTCTTCGTGGGCGAGCCGCTGCGCCAGAAAAAATACTTTGGTGAAGGCGCTGGCGTGGCAATCCGTAAAGGCGACAAGGACTTGAAAGCGGCCTTGAACCAAGCCATCAAAGACATTCGTGCCGATGGCACTTGGAAGAAAATCAGCGACAAATACGTCCCCGGCATCGACATTTGGGGCGATTAAACCCCTATGACCCCCTACCTCCTCAGTATCCTTCAAGGCTCTTGGCTGGTGTTGCAGGTCGCGTTAGGCTCTGTGGGGGTGGCGGTGGTGCTGGGTCTGTTGGGGGCCAGTGCCAAGCTGTCCGCCCACAAGCCCGCTGTGTGGACAGCCAGTGCGTACTCCACCCTGATTCGGGGCATTCCCGATCTGGTGTTGATGCTCCTGATTTTCTACGGCGGGCAAATCGGCCTGAACAAAGCCCTAGAGGGACTGGGCTACGAAGACTACGTGGAAATCGACCCCTTTATTGCGGGGGTCTTGACCATCGGTTTCATTTACGGCGCGTACATGACCGAAACCTTCAGGGGCGCGATCTTGGCAATCCCCAAAGGGCAAATGGAAGCGGGCGCGGCCTATGGCATGAGCGGGTGGCAAATTTTTTGGCACATCACCTTGCCGCAAATGGTGCGCTTGGCCTTGCCGGGCTTTACCAACAACTGGCTGGTGCTGATGAAGTCCACCGCCCTTGTCTCCCTGATTGGTCTGCAAGACATGACCTACTTGGCCAAACAAGCAGGCGCAGCGGCCCGAGGGGAGATTCCGAATGCGCCTTTGCTGTTTTTTGCCTTTGCTGCCTTGATTTATTTGGTGTTCACCACTGTTTCTTTGCTGCTGCTGCGTCAGCTTGAGAAGAAATACGCGCTGGGCGTGCGTCGGGGGACGTTCTGACATGGAATTCGATGTCATCTTCCGCCCCGAAAACCTCAGCCAATACTGGGAAGGCACGATCAACTCCTTGTGGTTGCTGCTGATTTCCTTGGTCGTGGGTGGTGCCTTGTCCTTGCCCTTGGCGATTGCCCGCGTGTCCGAGCGCGCTTGGCTGCGCGGCCCGGTGTGGCTGTTCACCTATGTGATGCGGGGCACGCCCTTGTTGATACAGGTGTATCTGATTTATTACGGCTTGGCGCAAATGGACTTCATCCAAGCGCGTTGGGACGATTCCCTGATTTGGAAATGGTTCAAAGAACCGTTCTTTTGCGCCGTGCTGGCCTTTGCGCTCAACACCTGCGCCTATACCGTCGAACTGTTGGCGGGTGCGATACGCGACACCGCGCACGGCGAAGTCGAAGCCGCACACGCCTGTGGCTTCAGCCGTTGGGACACCATGCGCCGCTTGGTGCTGCCGTCTGCCATGCGCCGCAGCTTGCCCGGCTACTCCAACGAAGTCATCATGATGCTGCACAGCACCTCCTTAGCCAGTTCCGTGCCGGCCTTGCTGGACATCACGGGGGCAGCACGCACCATCTACGCCGATTTTTATTTGCCGTTTGAAGCCTTCATCACCGCAGGCTTGATTTATGCCACCCTGACCCTGATCTTGGTGGGCCTGTTCAAACTGGCCGAACGGCATTGGCTGGCGCATTTGCAACCCCGCAAAGTTTGATGCACTCAAAATTACATATAAAAATCAAATCTAGCGTTTTATCTTCAAGCGCTAAGTGCTATTTTTTATAAAGTCAACATTCGATTGAAGGTGTATGCAAACGCTTCATCACCCCCTCCCCAGCCAGGCCATAGGCAGCCAGCGCACGCTCACCCGTTTGCAGTTTGGGGCCAGCGATGCCCATCCCAAGGTCTATATCCAAGCCAGCTTGCATGCCGACGAACTCCCCGGTATGTTGCTCGCGCACCATCTGCGACAGTGCTTGCAAGAGGCGGAGGCGGCGGGGCGTTTGCGCGGTCAAGTCGTTTTAGTGCCCATTGCCAACCCCATCGGCCTCGACCAAACCCTGTTGCACAGCCAATTGGGGCGCTTTGAACTCGCCAGCGGGCAAAACTTCAACCGCGCCTATCCAGAAATGGTCGATTGGTTGCTGGAAGACGGGCACGACATCAGCCCGCAACTGAGCGCCGATGCCGAGGCCAACACCCGTGTGATACGCCACGCCTTACAAGCCGCTTTGGATCGTCATCCCCCCCGCACCGAACTAGAGGGCTTGCGCCACACCTTGCTGCGTTGGGCCTGTGATGCCGATGTGGTGTTGGATTTGCATTGCGATTTTGAAGCGGCGGTTCATCTGTACACCGAACCGGCTTGTCTTGAAGTCTTGCAGCCCTTGGCTGCTTGGCTGGGCGCAAAAGCGGTGCTGGTGGCGGAAGGCTCGGGGGGGCGTTGTTTTGACGAGGTGCTCAGTGGCGTGTGGTGGCAATTGCGTCAAGGCTTACACCGTCGTTGGGGTGCGGCATGGGTGCAGGCGCGTCCCATCCCGCAAGGCTGCGCCAGCACCACATTGGAATTGCGGGGTCAAACCGATGTGTGTCACGAGCTTGCGCAAGCCGATGCCCAAGCCCTTATGCACTACCTGACCCATCTGGGCGTGCTGGCAGGTGCGTGCCCGCCCATCCCGCCTTTGCCATGCACGCCCACGCCTTTGGCGGGCACGCAAGTGCTGACCGCGCCCCATGCGGGGGTCTTGGCCTACCACCTAGAACCCGGTGCGACGGTGGCACAAGGCCAAACCGTGGCCGATGTCATCAACCCCATCACTGGCGACACCACACCGATCAAGGCCACACAGGCAGGCGTGTTGTACGCCCGACACATCGTGCGCTGGGCCACCACGGGTTTAGAAATCGGCAAAATTTCAGGCCATCAGGCTTTGCGATCCGGCTATTTGTTAGGGGCTTGAGTCTGCCTTCCCTGCACCACACCATGAGCACCACCATCAAACTCGACGTTCAACACATTCATAAACGCTATGGCAGCCATGAGGTGCTCAAAGGCGTGTCGCTCACGGCGCATGCAGGCGATTGCGTCAGCATCATCGGCTCCAGTGGCTCGGGCAAGAGCACGTTTTTGCGCTGCATCAATTTGCTGGAGCGCCCCCATACGGGCACGATCAGCGTGGCGGGTGAAGCCTTGAACCTTGTCACCGCGAAGGATGGGATGCTGCAAGCGGCCTCGCCTGCACAACTCCAAGCCCTGCGTTGCAAATTGGCGATGGTGTTTCAGCATTTCAATCTTTGGAATCATTTGACGGTGCTGCAAAACGTCATGGCCGCCCCTGTTCATGTCTTGGGTCTGAGCAAAGCCGAGGCCGAGGAACGTGCCCACAAATACCTTGCCAAAGTGGGTTTGTCGGGTGATGGCAAAGCCAAGGTGGAAGGCCACTATCCCACGCACTTGTCCGGGGGGATGCAGCAACGTGTGGCGATTGCCCGCGCCTTGGCGATGGAGCCTGAGGTCATGCTGTTCGACGAACCCACATCGGCCCTCGACCCTGAACTGGTGGGTGAGGTGCTGCGTGTCATGCGCTCGCTGGCCGAAGAAGGCCGCACGATGGTGGTGGTGACGCACGAAATGGGCTTTGCCCGTGAAGTCTCCAACCAAGTCATGTTCCTGCACAAGGGCTTGGTCGAAGAACGCGGCGACCCACGCGAAGTTTTAGCCCGCCCCAGCAGCGAGCGACTGCAACAGTTTTTATCGGGCAATCTGAAATAAGTTCAGCGTTGCAGCGCCTTCTGGGTGATGGCGCTCAAGGTGCCGCGTGTGCTGATGACTTCGGGGTCTAGCGGTATCTCAATCACCGTGCCTGTCGATGCGGCTAGGGCGCGTAACAGGGCCGCCTCAAAATCGGCGGTTGTTTCGACGCGCTCTGCCGCGTAGCCATAGGCTTGTGCCAGCAGACAAAAATCGGGGTTCTGCAGATGTGAGCCGATGACGCGCTGCGGGTGTTCGCGCTCTTGGTGCATCCGTATCGTGCCATACGTGCCGTTGTTGAGCAGCAGCACGATGGTCTTGGCCCCGTGCTGCGTGGCGGTTGCCAGCTCTTGCCCAGTCATCAAAAAATCGCCATCGCCTGTGATGGTGAACACCACGCGCTGCGGCTGCGTCAGGGCCGCAGCTACCCCGGCGGGGATGCCATAGCCCATCGCGCCATTGGTGGGGCCGAGCTGGGTTTTATGGCCCTTGACCAAGCCGTGATACGGAAAGAAGCGATGCAGCCACGTCGCAAAATTGCCAGCCCCGTTGGTCAGCACCGCGTCGGTGGGCAGGTGACGGCGCAGCACCTCGATGATGCGCGGCATCTCGATCTCACCGGGCCAACGAATGCCGCCATTGTCGGGGTCGATGTTGGCTTCGTAGGTGGCATGGCAGTCTGCCGCCCATTGCACCCACGGCACGGTGGGCGGTGGGGCCAAGACTTCCAAACTGCGGGCGGCGGCGTTCATGCTGGCGCACAGACTCAAACGCGCTTGATACACCCGCCCCAATTCTTCAGGGTCGGCATGGATGTGGATCAGCGTTTGCGTCGGTATAGGCGCTTTCAGCAGGGTATAGCCCCCGGTGGTCGCTTCGCCTAAGCGGGGGCCGATGGCAAGGAGCACATCGGCTTGCTGGATGCGGGCGTGCAAGGCGGGGTTGATGCCCAAGCCCACATCGCCCGCGTACAGCGGGTGGTGGTTGTCGAAGGTGTCTTGAAAGCGAAAAGCATTGGCAACGGGCAACTGCCATGCCTCGGCAAAGCGTTGCAGGGCTTGCGCGGCCTGCACCGTCCAGCCCCCGCCCCCCGCCAAGACCAAGGGCCGTTGTGCGCCCATTAGCAGGGTACGCAGCTCGCGCAAGGCTCCCGGGTCGCTCCAGCTCTGCACGGCATCCACCCGTGGCAAGGGGGTGGCGGTGGTGGTTTGGGTCAGCATATCTTCCGGCAGGATGAGCACGACCGGGCCGGGACGACCATTCAGGGCGGTGGCAAAGGCGCGGGCGATGTATTCGGGGATGCGGTCGGGATCGTCGATGCGTTCGACCCGCTTCGCCAAGGGGCCGAAGAAGCGGAAGAAATCGACCTCTTGAAACGCCTCGCGGTCGCGGGCATCGCTGGCGACATCGCCCACCAGCAACAGCATAGGCGTGGAATCTTGAAACGCGGTATGCACCCCAATCGAGGCATTGGT
Organism: bacterium UBA7470; assembly: GCA_002479815.1. Lineage (GTDB taxonomy): Bacteria > Pseudomonadota > Gammaproteobacteria > Burkholderiales > Burkholderiaceae_C > UBA2334. The sequence continues at coordinate 5,161 of DLPA01000158.1, forward strand.
CGCCCCCGGCCCGCGCGTCACCAAGCACACGCCCGGCCTGCCGGTGAGCTTGCCATGCGCTTCGGCCATGTAGGCCGCCCCACCTTCTTGTCGGTTGGTGACAAAGCGAATGCGGTCGGCGTGCTGGTAAAAGCCATCCAGCACTGCCAGATAGCTTTCACCGGGCACGCCAAAGGCGTGCGTCACGCCTTGGGCCATCAAGCACTCCACCAACAAATGGCCCGCCAAACGGGGCAGGGCAACCGAAGCAGCAATATCAGTCATAGCGACACATTCCAACAACAACGCAGCCATTGTGCCGCGATTGACGGTCTGGACGTGTTGCTTACGCGCCAGCCTGCAACACCCCACGGCGCAGTTGGTCGCGCTCCATCGAATCGAACAGGGCTTTGAAATTGCCCTCGCCAAAGCCCGTATCGCCCTTGCGTTGGATGAACTCGAAAAACACGGGGCCGAGTAAGGTTTGGGAGAAGATTTGCAACAGCAAACGCGGCGTACTCCCCTCCATGCCCTCCTCTGTGCTGCCGTCCAACAAAATGCCACGCATTTGCAAAGCGGACACATCCTCGCCATGATGGGGTAGGCGCTGATCCAGCATCTCGTAATAGGTGGCGGGTGGAGCCGTCATCAGGGGCACGCCCGCCGCCCGCAGCGCGTCTAAGCTGGTGAGCAAGTCATCGCTCAGTAGGGCGATGTGTTGAATGCCCTCGCCGTTGAACTGCAT
>DLPA01000158.1:5921-6049 GCA_002479815.1 bacterium UBA7470
AACTGCATCAAAAATTCTTCGATTTGCCCGCTTTTGCCCGAGGCTTCCTCGTTCAGCGGGATGCGAATCAGGCCATCGGGGGCGGTCATGGCCTTGGAGGTGAGTCCCGTGTACTCGCCCTTGATGTC
>DLPA01000175.1 GCA_002479815.1 bacterium UBA7470
CGGTTGGCGATCATGTCGCGCAGACGGGCGCGACCGTTTTCAGGGTAAAAACCCGTTTCGTCGATGGCAGCCAAGGCCATTTGGCGCAAGGTTTGCGGCGCTTTGTCGGTGGTAAACACGCCTTCGCCTTCGTCCATACGCACAAACCACTGGGCCGCAGCGCGGTAGATGACGGGGGTTTTGTGTCGCCAGCAGTGCGGGTAGCTGTGAACGATGGGCGTGGTTGCCATCAAACGGTCGCTCTGACCCAGCACTTCGATGATGCGTGGGCAGGCTTTCCAGATGTTGAGGCCACCAAACAAGGGCAGTTCGGGGTCGTACTGACCGTTGCCTTGCACGGGGTTCAAAATGTCGTCGTAGGCCAAGCCGTTGCTGACGCAAGAGTTAAAGTCATCCACGCCATACGCGGGGGCCGAGTGAACGATGCCCGTGCCGTCGCTGGCGGTCACGTAGTCGGCCAGATACAAAGGAGACAGGCGGTGGTAGCTGTAGCCGCCCACGTCGTTCATGGTGTCGTGCAGCGGATGGCGGAAGACCAAGCCCCGCAGCTTTTCACCCACAGCGGTGGCGATGACCTCGCCTTGCAAGCCGTAACGCTCCAAGCATTTTTCGACCAGTGATTCGGCCAGCAGCAAGACCCCGCGTGGCGTGTCCACCAAAGCATAGACCAGCTCAGGATGGGCGTTGAGGGCTTGGTTGGCGGGAATCGTCCATGCGGTCGTCGTCCAAATCACGGCGAAGGCTTTTTTGCCGCCACTGCGCATGCCATCGGGCAGTTGGTGCAAGCCAAACGCAGCGGTCAAGGCAGTGGGGTCGTTCGCTTCAAAGGCCACATCCAGCGTGTCGCTTTTCTTGTCGGCGTATTCGATTTCAAACTCAGCCAAGGACGAGCCGCAGTCAAAACACCAGTACACGGGTTTCAAGCCGCGATAAACAAAACCGCGTTCCATCACCCGTTTGAAGGCGCGGATTTCAGCGGCTTCGTTGGCAAAGTCCATCGTGCGGTAGGGCTTGTCCCACTGGCCCAACACGCCTAGGCGTTTGAAATCGCTCATTTGCTGCACGATTTGCTCGGTGGCGAAGGCGCGTGCTTTGGCCTGCATATCGTCGCGGGACAGGTTGCGACCGTGCAGCTTTTCGATGGCGTTTTCAATGGGCAGACCGTGGCAGTCCCAGCCGGGGATGTATTGCGCGTCCATGCCCTTCAACTGGCGGGCCTTGACGATCATGTCCTTGAGCACTTTGTTGACCGCGTGACCGATGTGAATTTGGCCGTTGGCATAAGGTGGGCCGTCGTGCAGCACGAACTTGGGTGCGCCTTGGCGGGCGGCGCGGAGCTGGGCGTAAACGCCTTGCTCGTCCCACGCTTGCACCCATGCGGGTTCACGCTTGGGCAAGTCGCCGCGCATCGGAAAAGGGGTATCGGGCAGATTGAGGGTGGCGCGATAGTCGGCCTTGTCGCCCGTGGGGACAGCAGGAGAAGTCGTCATATCAAAAAGGAAATTCGGTGAATGTTGGAAAAAAACGCTGCATCAACAGGCGAGAGCGCAAGTGCAAGCACAAGCAGCGAGAACGCACGCGCGTTGGCCCTCGCCGCGTTAAATTCGGTCGCGGGTGGTTTGGCGACGGGTTTGGGTGTGGGTGTGGGCGTAGGTGGGATTCGCAGCGTGAGCCGTCCACCAGATGCGTGCGTCGGCGCAGTCCTGTGCGATGCCTTGGGTCAGGGCATCCAGACTGTCGTATTTGCGTTCTTCATGCAGTTGATGTAGCAGTTCCACGCGGACGATTTTACCGTAGGCTTCTCCGTCGGCCAGATGTGGCGTCACCGCAGGCGGCCACTCTAGGCAATGGGTTTCCAGCAAGACCCGCCCCCCGTTCACATCGTCAGGGTCTAGCGAGGGACGCACGCCCAAATTCGCCACCCCCAAAATGCCTTGCTGCGGATCGGCGCTCAGGCCAAAGACTTGCACGACAAAAATGCCGCTGGCGGCAGGCTTCCAGTGGGCGAAGCGCAGATTCAAGGTGCGAAAGCCATCGCCCCGTCCGGGGGCTGATGCGCCCAGCTCGCGCCCCAGCTTGCGCCCGTGAACGACGTGGCCCGAGATGCTGTAAGGCCGCCCCAACAAAGCGGCAGCGTCCTGCATACGGCTTTGGCTCAAGGCTTCGCGCACGGCAGAGCTGGAGACGCGCAAGCCGTGTACCTCGTAAGACTGCATCCGCGCCACGTCAAAACCGTGCGTATTGCCAGCGGCATCCAGCATGGCGTCATCGCCTTGGCGTTGACGACCAAAGCGGAAATCGTCACCCACCAGCACATAGCGCACGTTCAGCGCATCTAATAAGGTGTCTTCAATGAACGATGTGGCGCTTTGCTGTGCCAAGGCTGCATTAAAAGGCAAGATCACGCATTCATCGACCCCGCACCGCGCCAGCTCGGACAATTTGTCGCGCAGCGTGGCGATGCGGGCGGGGGCGAGATCGGGTTTGTGATGCACGGCAGCAAAGTAGTCGCGCGGGTGCGGCTCGAAGGTCAAGACGCAACTGGGCACGCCGCGATGACGGGCCTCGTTTTGCAACAGCGCCAACATCGCTTGATGTCCGCGATGCACGCCGTCAAAGTTGCCGATGGTCAGTGCTCGTCCTTGGGGGGCTGTATGTGCCAAGCCACAAAGGCCACGGTGAATTTTCATGGGATTGCAAAAAACAGTGGGGTTGTTCTCAGCCGCTATTGTGGCTGTCAGCACTGAGCACATGAAGACGATTCAACTGCTGCACAATGGATGCTGGATCAGACACACAAGCGGGTGTGCCGAAAAATTTGGCATGACGGATATGACATCATCTTCCAAAACCGATTATCCCAGTGGTCAGGACAAGTGCGGTGTGGAGCAAGAGCTGGCGCAACAGCGAGCCTTGCTGCGCACGGTGATTGATGAAAGCCCCAACGTCATTTTGGTCAAAGACTGGGATGGCCGTTTTTTATTGGGCAATCGTGCGTTGGCGCAGCTTTACAACACCACGCCTGAGGCATTGGTGGGCAAGGATGATGGCGCATTCAACCCGAATGCAGCGCAGGTCGCGTTTTATTTGGAAAACGTGCAAGGCATCATGCGACGTTTTGAATCAGAGGTGGTGTTTGAAACCTCGACTGATGCGGTGACGGGCGAGCTTCGTTACTACCAATCCGTGAAAAAACCGCTGCGCGATGCCAAAGGTGATTTACAAATTTTGGTGATTGCCCATGACATCACCGAAATGCGACGTGCGCAACTGCGTGCCGAGGCCCGCGAGCGTCAGCTGCAATACGTACTCGATGCCACAGGGGAAGGGGTCTGGGATTGGGACATCACGACGGCAAGGGTTGCTCACAATGCACGCTGGGCACTGCTGCTGGGCATGCAGCCCGACGCATTGGACAACTCGATTGAGGAGTTCATTGCCGCCTTGCACCCCGACGACCGCACCGATGTGCAGCAGGCCTTGGATGCCTGTCTTGCCGGTCAAAGCTCGTATTGGCACGAGCATCGTATGGTGCGATCCGATGGGCGTGTGATTTGGGTGCTGGATCGCGGCAATGTGGTCGAACGGGATGCCAATGGCAAACCCTTGCGCATGGTGGGCAGTTTTGCCGACATCACGGACCGAAAGCTGGCTGAAAAGGAGTTGATCGAGGCACGCCGACGGGCTGAGGTACTGAATGAGGAAATGACTCAAACCCTGCAATTGGTGCGCGACATGGCGCGTGAAGCACGCGAAGCCAACCGCGCCAAGAGTGAATTTTTAGCCACCATGAGCCATGAAATTCGCACGCCCATGAATGGCATCATCGGCATGACCCGCTTGCTGCTAGAGACCCCCTTGAACAAAGAGCAAACCGAATACGCGGTGGCCGTTGAGCAAAGCGCCGATGGCTTATTGCACATCATCAACGATATTTTGGATTTTTCAAAAATCGAAGCAGGTAAGCTGGAAATCAACCATCAAGATTTCGATTTGCGCGATTTATTGACAGAGGTCGAGCATTCCTTGCGGTGGCGCGTGCAGGAAAAGCATCTGGCCTACCACGTGCATTTAGACGCAGGCTTGCCCCGTTGGGTGCATGGAGCCAAACAAAGGATGCGCCAAGTGCTCTTGAATTTGATAGCGAATGCGGTCAAATTCACGCATCAAGGACAGGTGCAACTCCACATCGCACGGGTCTTGAACTATCCCGGCCTGTGCCTGCGCTTTGAAGTTCACGACACCGGCATCGGCATTGCACAGGCCGATCAAGCGCGTTTATTTCAGCCGTTTCAGCAGGTCGATACATCCAATCGCCGCCAGTACGGGGGGACGGGTTTGGGCTTGTCCATTTGCAAACGCTTGGTGACCCTGATGTCAGGGCAAATGGGCATGAGCAGCGTGCCAGATCAAGGCTCGGTGTTTTGGTTTGAAGTGCCGCTGGCCGAAGGCATTGCACCCGCACCTGAACCCACTCTCCCCAGCCCAAACCCTGTACGCCCTGCAGCGGTGGTGGTGCAGCCTTTGGTATCCCCACCAGAATCGAGACCCTTACCGCTGTTTCAGACAGCTGCATCTGTGCCTGTATCTGCCGCTGCACCACCACAGCCCACCACAAATGATGCCAAGGCAAAGACCGATTTACAGCTTTTGCTGGTCGAGGACAACGCCGTCAACCAACGCCTGGCGCAAGCCCTGTTGACCCGCTTAGGTCACCATGTCAGTGCGGTGCTCAATGGGCGCGAAGCCCTCACCCTGCTGGCACAGCGGCGGTTTGATGCGGTGTTGATGGATTGTCAAATGCCGGTGATGGATGGTTTTGAAGCCACGATTGCCATACGCGCGGGCAAGGCTGGTGTGTTGCAACCCCAAATTCCCGTGATCGCCATGACCGCCAATGCCATGGTCGGCGACCGAGAGCGTTGCCTGGAGGTGGGTATGAACGACTATGTGGCCAAACCCATCAACCTGCCGCTACTGAAGGCCGCTTTAGCTAAAGTAGGGGCTTTATGAACCAAACTGCGCGTTTGAGCGCGGATCCACCAACACAAAGGATGCAGATATGGGCTGGTTTTCTAAGCCGCAAGACGGTTTGTTTTTGGCAACCATCGTTCCCGATGGGGTGCGTATTGAAAAGTACCTTGGCCTCGTCAACGGCGAAGCCATCATCGGCGCGAACATTTTCAGAGATATGTTCTCTTCTGTACGTGATGTGGTTGGTGGACGCGCAGGCGGCTACGAGTCGGCACTTGCAGGTGCGCGAGATGCGGCCTTGGCCGATCTGTCCGAAGCCGCCCGCGAGCTGGGCGCTAATGGCATTGTGGGCATTGATTTCGACTACGAGGTGCTGGGCGAAACCAACGGCATGATGATGGTGGCGGTCAGTGGCACGGCAGTCTTGATAAAAAAATAGTAAAAAAAGTGAGCTGCTTACGCAAGAAATACGGGCTTAAAAGCGATTTTCATACTTAAAATAAAAGCAAAAAATGTAAAAAACAGCTTTTTTGAGCTTGTAAAAAAGCCAAAAACAGGTTTTTGCGGT
>DLPA01000088.1:0-2523 GCA_002479815.1 bacterium UBA7470
GATGCCGAATACGCCATCAAATTGGTTTGATCCGGCAGGTGCAAAACCCAATTGCTGTGTGCCCCACAAGGCGGTGGCGGCTAATTCCTCGTTCACACCGGGCTGAAAGACGATGTGCTGAGACTCTAAATGTTTTTTCGCTTTTTGTAGCGCCTGATCGTATCCCCCTAGCGGTGAGCCACGATAACCGCTGATGAAGCCTGCGGTGTTTTTACCCAGCAAGGCATCCCGCTGGCGCTGCAACATGGGCAGTTTGACAAGGGCTTGCACCCCGCTCATCAACGCCCTGCCATAAGGCAGGCTGTACTTGTCGTCCAGCGTCACGGTGTCTAAGGCGCGGCGAATGTGCTCGGGCAGTTCGCGGCTAAAGGGCGCATTCATGGTGTTGTCTCCAGTCACACGAGGGTGCGACAGTGTAGGATGTCGTCGTGGATAAGTGTTTGCTTTTCATGCCCTGATTTCATTGTTTAGCGCATGAATATTTCTTAAAAAACGACTTTTATGGAAGAGTTAGATAAATTTGATTGGGCCATCCTGCGCGAGCTGCAACAAGAGGGTCGTTTGACGAATGCCGAGCTGGCCAACCGCGTCGGCTTGTCGGCCGCTCCTTGCTGGCGACGGGTACGCGCCTTGGAGGAGGGCGGCTACATCGTGGGCTATCGGGCGGTGTTGGATCGGCGCAAAGTGGGGCTGGGCGTGTTGGCCTTTGTGCGCTTGGATGCCGAACGCAACACGGGCGAAGCCACCCGCGTGCTGGAAAACGCCATTCGCCAGTTGCCCCACGTCATCTCCTGTCACTACATCAGCGGCACGGGCACGTTTGAGCTGCAAGTGGTGGCCGCTGACTTGGACCAGTTCTCACGCTTTGCACGCGAGCAATTGCTGAATCTGCCCTACGTCAAAGACTTGCACACCAGTTTTTCCTTGGGTGAAGTCAAGGCCACAGGGGAATTGCCTTTGGTGCATTTGGAGTCTGTGCTGTCCAAGCTGCAAAAATAGATAGCAAAAAAAGTGAGCTGCTTACGCAAGTAATACGTAGTTTTTTGCTATTTTTATGGTTAAAAAAAGCCTATAAAATCAAAAAATGAACCCTAAAACTCGGGTGTCGGCCTGAAAAACGGGTTTTTTGTCGTTCAGTAAGTCATTTTTTACAAAATTTGAACGGATTTCAAGAATTAAATCGGCTGTAAGCTTGATATTAATTGCGTAAGCAGCTCACTTTTTTTACTATGGTTTTAGATGTCATGCTTGTCCTACGCTGCCCCTGAAGCAAGCCGCAAGCCCGTTTGGGCATCGAAGCGGTGGAGGCGGTCGGGGCGGGGGGTGAGGTGTAGGGTGTCGCCCACGGCGGGGGCGGGTTGGCTTTCGTCGATGCGCACGATCAAGGCTTCGCCGTTCAAGCGGGCGTACACCAAGCGTTCTGCCCCCAAGAGTTCGACGGTTTCGACGGTGGTGGCCCAGCCTTGTCCGGCGGTCACGTCCAAATGTTCAGGCCGTATGCCCAAAAGTTCGCCTTCGCGGTGACCGGGGGCGGTACGCAGCAAGTTCATGGGGGGAGAGCCGATGAAGCTGGCGACAAAGGTGCTGGCAGGGCGGGCATAGACTTCTTCGGGCGTGCCGAATTGCTCCATCTTGCCTGCGTTCATCACCATCATGCGCTGCGCCAAGGTCATGGCCTCGACCTGATCGTGGGTGACGAACAAGCTGGTGATGCCCAGCTCGCGGTGCAGTTTTTGAATTTCCAGCCGCGTTTGCGCCCGCAGTTTGGCATCCAAGTTGGACAGGGGTTCGTCAAACAAAAACACTTTGGGCTGGCGCACGATGGCGCGGCCCATTGCCACCCGCTGCCGCTGCCCGCCCGACAACTCGCGGGGCTTGCGTTGCAGCAAATGGCCCAACTCCAAAATGCCCGCTGCTTTTTCGACCCGCGCTTGAATCTCGGCTGGCGGCATTTTTTTGATTTTCAGGCCATACGCCATGTTGTCAAACACGCTCATGTGGGGGTAGAGCGCATAGTTTTGAAACACCATCGCAATGTCGCGCTCGGCGGGTTCCAGTGTGTTGACCACTCGGTCGGCAATCGCCATTTCGCCGCTGGTGATGGTTTCCAAGCCTGCGACCATGCGCAGCAGCGTCGATTTGCCGCACCCCGAGGGGCCGACGATGACGATGAATTCTCCGGCGTTGACTTCGGCATTCAAACCATGAATGACGGGGGTGATTTTTTTGCCTGAGACGTAGTGCTTCACTACGTTGCGAAAAGAGAGTGCGGCCATGATGGGTGTTCAATAAATTTTAAATTAATAGCTGGTTACGCTTTGTTTATTTAGGTTTGATGGCATTTTTACACTATTTTTGTTATTTTTCCGTATCCACCAAACCCTTGACGAACCACTTTTGCATCAGCAACACCACCAAAGCGGGGGGCAGCATGGCGAGCAAGGCGGTCGCCATCACCACGTTCCATTCGGTGTAGGCCTCGCCCGCAATCAAGCGTTTGATGCCGAGGACGACGGGGTACAT
>DLPA01000088.1:2580-3529 GCA_002479815.1 bacterium UBA7470
TATTGGTTCCAGCCGTAGATGAATTGGATGACGAATAAGGCCGCCATACTGGTGCGCGACAAGGGCAGCAGCACGTCCCAAAAAAAGCGCATCGGCCCCGCGCCGTCGATGCGGGCGGCTTCGACCAGCTCATCGGGCACGGTCAAAAAGAATTGCCGAAACAAAAACGTGGCCGTGGCCGACGCAATCAGGGGCACGGTCAGGCCCGCATAGCTGTTGAGCAGCCCCAAGCTGGATACCACGTCGTAAGTGGGGCCGATGCGTACCTCGACGGGCAGCATCAAGGTGACAAAAATCATCCAAAACACCACGTTGCGCAGCGGGAAGCGGAAATACACAATCGCAAACGCCGACAGCAAGGAAATGGCGATTTTGCCGATGGCGATGATGAGGGCACTGACCAAGCTCACGCCCATCATGGGCAGGGCAGCCGGGTATGTGCTGCCCATGCTGCTTTCGCCACCCAAGAGCGCCAGGCGATAGGTCTCCCAAAAGTGACTGCCGGGGAGCAACGACAGGGGCCGACTGGCGGCAATGTCCGGGGCGCTTTGGGTGGAGGCCACCCATGTCAGGTACACCGGAAAGGCCACGATCAAGACCCCAAGGATGAGGGTGAGGTGGGCGAAAAAATCCAGCACAGGGCGACGTTCTATCATGGCATTTGCACTCATCAATACTGAACTTTGCGCTCTACATAACGGAATTGCACCACGGTGAGCGCGACCACAATCACCATCAACACCACCGACTGCGCGGCAGAGCCGCCCATGTCCAGCGCCTTGAAGCCGTCGTAATACACCTTATAGACGAGGATGGCGGTGTCTTTGCCGGGGCCGCCTTGGGTGGCGGCATCGACGATGGCGAAGGTATCAAAAAACGCATAGACCACGTTGATGACCAACAAGAAAAACGTGGTGGGCGACAGCAGCGGGAAGATGATGGTGCGAAA
>DLPA01000062.1:0-2705 GCA_002479815.1 bacterium UBA7470
ACGCGGCCTTCAATGCCTTCGGGGACGAGTTTGTCGGCATTGGGGTTGGTGCTTTCGTCGTTTTCTTGGAAATACCGGTCGGCAGAACCGGCTTTCATCGCACCGATGCTGCCCATACCGCGATAGCCTTTGTAGCTGCGACCTTGGTACAGAATGACTTCGCCTGGTGCTTCTTCTGTACCCGCAAACATACCGCCCATCATGACCGTACCAGCGCCAGCCGCGATCGCTTTTGAAATGTCGCCGCTGTAGCGAATGCCGCCATCAGCGATCAAAGGCACGCCTGAGCCGCGCAAGGCCGTTGCCACGTTGTCGATGGCGGTGATTTGGGGCACGCCCACGCCTGCCACGATGCGGGTGGTGCAAATCGAGCCGGGGCCGATGCCGACCTTCACCGCATCTGCACCCGCCTCGACCAAGGCCAAGGCCGCCGCACCTGTGGCGATGTTGCCGCCGATGACTTCAATCTGGGGGAAGTTTTTCTTGACCCAACGCACGCGGTCAATCACGCCTTTGCTGTGCCCGTGCGCCGTGTCCACCACGATGGCATCGACACCAGCTTTCACCAACGCGGCGACACGCTCTTCCGTGCCTTCGCCCACGCCCACGGCTGCGCCCACGCGCAAGCGCCCGGCGCTGTCACGCGCGGCGTTGGGGAAGTTGAGCTGTTTGGTAATGTCTTTGACGGTGATGAGGCCGCGCAGCTCGAAGGCTTCGTTGATGACCAGCAAACGCTCCAGCTTGTGCTGGTGCAACAAGGCTTTGGCTTCTTGTGGGGTTGTGCCGTCGGGCACGGTGATGAGTCGCTCGCGCGGGGTCATGATCTGGCTGACGGGCACGTCCAAACGGGTTTCAAACCGCAAATCGCGGCCTGTGACGATACCTGCCACTTGGCCCTGCTCAATGACTGGAAAGCCTGATACCCCCAGCTCGGCGGACAGGCGCATGACTTCCCGCACCGTGGTTTGAGGGCTGATGACCACGGGGTCGCGCAACACGCCGGATTCGTAGCGTTTCACTTTTGCCACTTGTGCGGCTTGCTCGGCTACCGACAGGTTTTTGTGGACGATGCCGATGCCGCCCTCTTGGGCGATGGCAATCGCCAAACGTGCCTCCGTCACCGTATCCATGGCAGCGGACACGAGTGGCAGATTGAGCCGAATGTGGCGGGTGAATTGAGTGGAAAGAGAAGTGTCCTTGGGCAGGACTTGAGAGAAGGCTGGAACCAACAACACATCATCGAAGGTCAGCGCGGTGCCGAGTAGGCGCATGGCAATAGCTCCAAAAATCGGATTGTACTCATCCTCTAAAAGTTTCCCATGGGTACATTCCATCGTTACACTGGCATCTCTTGCGTACGTGTATGCTTTTTTTGACCTGTTGGATGAGCATTTTTATGATGCAGCTCTGCGATTTTTTTGCTGTTTTTCCTCGTGTGCTGCTGGCTTGCTCACTTGCGGTGTCTGCAGCTTCTTTGACTGTACCGGCGTATGCGCAATGGACATGGATAGATACCAACGGCAGCAAGGTGTACAGCGATAGGCCTCCGCCGAATCACATTCCAGACCATCACGTGCTCAAGCGTCCTCCCCAGGCCAAGAAACCAGGCGCAGACACGCCACCGCTGCCCACAGCGATGTCATCTGCACCGTCGGCCAGGAACGATTTGGATGGGAAAAAGAAAAAGGCAGATGCAGACGCTGAGGTCAAGCGCCAAGCCGATCAAAAGGCAGAGGAAGAAAAAGTCACACGCATTCGTGCCGAGAATTGTCGCAATGCCCAAACCGCTAAAGCGCAGCTGGCAAGTGGCAGACGCATACGCACCACCGACGCGAAGGGGGAGGATGTGTTGATGGACGAAACCATGCTGAAGTTGGAGTTGCGGCGCGTGGAGCAAGCCATACAAAGCGAGTGCGGCCCCTTGCCTTCAGCGAAGCAGTAAGGCGAGCCTTGCTTAGTAGCCTGCCTTTGCGCCTGCGCGGCGTTGTGCGAATAAGCCGCTGGTGCGGCTGCCTTGGCGTTTGAAGCGTTCACGGCGGGCGATTTTAGGATCGACTTGCAAGTCCCGACACAATGCAATGCGGTCTTGATCGCGCAGTACCGTCTCTAGCTGGGCGCGTTGGTTCCAAATCGCCAAGCCCATGTCGCTGCGGCCTGCCAAAGCCAAGCGATCCCACCAGCCTGAGGCGTGCAAGGCAGTGGCGACTGTAGCCCCTTGGGGCAATTCCAAATGGCACTCGATCCACTCCCTAGGAGCGGGCGCATAAATGAGATGAATATGCAGCAGGCGCATATCACGCTGTACCCGTGCCATAGACTTGATCGGCCCGTTTGACAAACGCATCCACCAAGTTGCCCGCAATTTTGTCAAACACCGGCCCTACCAAAGCCGCCAGCGCGGTACTTGAAAAACCGTAATGCAGCCTGAAATCGACCTTGCAAGCGCGTTGGCTGCCATCGCCCAGAGGAATGAACTCCCACACGCCATCCAACCTAGAAAACGGGCCTTCTACCAGTTTCATATGCACTTTACGGTCGAACTCGTGGGTGTTTTGTGTGGTAAAGCTTTGGCGTAAACCGCTCAAGGCCATCCCCACGCGGGCAGTCATGCCTGTATCGGTACGCTCTAGTACGCTGGCTTGGTCGCACCAAGGCAGGAACTGGGGATAGCTGGCAACATCGGTCACAAGCGCAAACATTTCGTG
>DLPA01000062.1:2748-12409 GCA_002479815.1 bacterium UBA7470
CTGTGCCAGAGTAAAACAGACTTGTGAATGCTTTTCATAGAATCGGCTTGAAGCCGCGCGATTGTAGTGCGCTTGTCCTTCGCTGAACACCCCGTGTCTGCTGCACATCGACTGCTTTTATTGTTGTATTCCTCATGGCCACCTCTAAACCTACTGCTCCTCAAAAAACCAGCTCGGGCAAATCCCGCCACGATGCACCGCCCGCGCGGATTGCCGAAAACAAAAAAGCGCATTTCGACTACTACATCGAAGAGCGCCATGAAGCGGGCATGGTGCTTCAAGGTTGGGAAGTGAAAGCCCTACGCCAAGGCAAGGCTCAAATTACCGAAGGCTATGTGGTCATTCGTGATGGCGAGTTGTTCATCATTGGCTGCCAAATCAACCCCATACGCACGACATCCACCCATGTACCGGCGGAGGCGGCCCGCACACGCAAGCTTTTGCTGCACAAAGACGAAATTCGTCGTCTGGTGGGGAAGGTCGAACAAAAAGGCTACACCCTCGTCCCCTTGAACCTGCATTGGAAAAACAGCTTTGTAAAGTGCGAAGTGGGTTTGGCAAAAGGCAAGGCTGAGCACGATAAGCGCGACACCATCAAAGAGCGCGAAGGCAAACGCGAGGTGGAACGTGCCATGAAGCAGCGCAATCGCTAAATAAAAAGCATAGTAAAAAAAGTGAGCTGCTTGCGCAAGTAATCCGTGGTATGTGGCCGATATGATCTATAAAATAAGCCATTTTTCTTCAAAAATCATCGGTTGCGACGGCAAAAAGCCCGTTTCGGGTCAAGAAAAACGGGGGTGACGGTGATTTTTTGAATTTTTCAGGCTATTTTTAGATGTGAAAATAGCTAAAATCGGCTTATTATTTGCGTAAGCAGCTCACTTTTTTTGCTATTGATTTTTATAGAGCATTTTGGGCGGTGAGTCCCCAGCGCGCGGCTGCTGCATCATCGCTGACACGGGCATCTACCCATCGTGCGCCTTCGGGTGTTTGCTCTTTTTTCCAGAACGGGGCTTGGGTTTTCAGGTAGTCCATTAAAAACTCGCAGGCCAAGAAGCTTTGGCCTCGGTGGGCAGACGTCACGGCGACCAGCACGATTTGATCCAGCGGTTGCAGCAGCCCGACGCGGTGGATGACTCTTGCGCCCAGAATGTCAAAGCGTTGGCGTGCGGCTTCGATCATGTGGGCGATGGCTTGTTCGGTCATGCCGGGATAGTGTTCCAGTTCCATCGTTTGCACACAGTCTCCTTCGTTGCGGTCTCGCACCGTGCCGACGAAACTGCAAACAGCGCCTATGCCCGCTTGTCCAGCGCGTAGGGCAGCAATTTCGGTGCTGAGGTCAAAGTCTTGCGTTTGCACGACCACGGAAAAGCGCGATGTATCTGGCGAGGTCGCTGAGGACGTATCGAGACTCATGTCTTAGCCCCCTGTGACAGGTGGGAAAAAAGCGACTTCTGCGCCGTCCGTCAAGGCCGTGGCATCGTCGGCCATGACTTGATTCAGTGCCAAGCGCACTGCACGGTCACGCGCCAGCATTTGGGCGTAGGCTCCACCGCGTGCCAACAGCTCGTCGCGCAACAGCCCTAAGGTGGGGGCTTGGGTGTGTAGGGTTTCGTGGGCGATGCCCAAAGCCTCACGGATCGAGGCAAAATATTTGACGGTGACTTGCATCCGACATCATCCTGTTTTCAATAAAAATCAACAACAATTCACAAAACCGCTGATGTTATCCCCGTTCCAGTGTGGTGTTGCATTTGCTTACGACAGACCTTGGCGCATGGGTAAAAACGGGGCTTGTAAGCTTTTGAAAAGCCTCGTCTCATGCTATGCTGATTTGGTGGATCAGTAGGTGAGCGCACAGGCTTGATCCACTTTTTTCTCAATAAGGAGCATGGCATATGAGCTACGTGTGGATGGTGATCGTCGGTTTCTTTGTGGGCCTCATTGCCAGAGCAGTGGTTCCCGGGCAGCAAAAGTTGGGCTTGATTTTGACTTCCTGCTTAGGCATTGCAGGCTCGTTTGTGGCGAATTTGGCAGGCCAGTTTTTAGGGTTTTACCAATCCGGTCAAGTCGCCGGTTTCATCGCCAGCGTCATTGGCGCCGCCTTGGTTTTGGTGGTGTACGGGATGTTGACCAGCAATAAAGGAAGCTGAGATGGTACTGCGCGAGATGGTGATGAATGCTGCAATGGCGACTGCCCACCAAAAATCGCCTCCTGTTGGTGCCACGCTCGGGGCTACACAAGGCGGGCTGGATCCTCGCATTGCCGAGTGTCGTCGCTTGGTCTCACGCAAGGCATTGTGGTCGGCGGGTGCATCTTTGGTTCCGATTCCCGGCTTGGATATTGCGGCTGATGTGGCGGTGTTGATGAGTTTGCTGCAACAAATCAATGAGCGATTTGGCTTGACACAGGCGCAAATCGAAGCGCTGTCGCCCGACCGCAAGGCGCTGGCATTTAAGGCCATGACCACCGTGGGTTCTGGTCTGATTGGCAGCGCCATCACCCGTGAGCTGGTGTTGCGGGTGTTGCGGACTGTGGGTGTTCGCCTCACCGCCAAACAAATGACCCGCTACATTCCCTTGGCAGGGCAGGCGCTGTCGGCAGCCTTGGCTTACTCGGCCATGCGCTATGTCTGTTATCAACACATCAATGATTGCGCCCGCGTCGCCAGCATGTTGGCGCTGCCTTCGCCACATTCGGCCAAGGCCAAGTGAACACACGGGCTAGGCTGCTACTGCTTACTGCTTGGCGCTGTCTGGTTGTAAGGCCTTGAGCAATAACTGCCCCGCGCGTCCTGTGCTGGGTTGGCCTAGGCGGGTTTGCTCGGCGCGAATGGCGGCGCGGCTTTTCTCGCCCAGCATCCCGTCGATGGCCCCGATCTCGTGCCCGCGCAAGGTGAGCAAGGTTTGCAGCTCGCGGCGTTGTTGGCGCGACAGCCCCAAGTCGTTGGTGGGCCAAGCACTTGCAAACGGCTCCATGCCGCGCAAGCGGTCAGACAGGTGGGCAATGGCGAGGCCGTAGCTTTCTGCGGCGTTGTAGCTGTAAAGCGCATCGAAGTTGCGGCTGACCAAAAACGCTGGGCCGCGCCCTAAGCCTGCTTGAGCAATGGCGGCGGCGGGCACGATCAGTCCCAAAGGGGTGGAGGGTGCAAATACCTGTGTCAGGGGGCTGCCATTGGCAAGGCGCAGGCCTGACTCTGCCCACGCGCTGGCGGGTTTTTTCTGTTGACGACCTGTGTGTTGCAGCGGATAGCTGGCGGGGAGGGCGACTTCCACGCCCCATGCAAGGCCTGATTGCCAACTCGCTTTTTGTAAAAAGTGGGCGGTGGAGGCCAAGGCATCGGGAATGCTGCGGGTCAGATTGCGTTTGCCATCGCCGTCAAAATCCACCGCCAAACGCTCGTAGGTGGTGGGCATGAATTGGGTGTGACCAAAAGCCCCGGCCCAAGACCCCACCAAATCCTCAGGCGCGACGTGGCCGCCTTGGGCAATGCGCAGTGTCGCAAACAATTCTTTTTGAAAGAACGCCTGTCGGCGACCAAAGCAACTGAGCGTGCCTAGCGCCTGCACCAGTGGGTAGCGGCCAAAGCTTTGACCAAAATTGCTTTCAACACCCCACACCGCAACGACGGTGGCCGCATCCACGCCATAGGCTTGCTGCACACGCGCGAGGGTGCTTTGGTGCTCTTTGAGCAATTGCTGGCCTTGGGCGATGCGTTCTTCGTCCACCAAGCCGGCCAAGTAGTCCCAAATGGGGGTTTTGAATTCGGGTTGGTTATCCAGCTTCTCCAGCACGCTGGCATCGGGTGCGAGCGGGCTGACCAGACTTTGCCACGTCTGCACGCTGACCCCCGATTGTTGAGCTGGGGCTTGCAGGCGTTGCAAGCAGGCGGTCCAATCGGCTTCATTCAGGCGTGGTGTACTTGCCGTGGTGGGGGTTTGGGCCAGTGCGCCACTTGCAACGCAGCAAGCCCATAAGCAAGCCGTCGCCATCTGAGTTCGACGGGAGGGGAGTGAAACAAGCATAGGTTTGATGAGGGTTTTTGTTAATACCACGAACTGATTTTGGCCCACCGCTCTTCAAAGTCCACAATCGGACTGGGTTTGCCCAAGAGGTAGCCTTGGAATAAGTCGCAGCCGTCTTTGGACAGCGCGGCGAATTGGCCTTCCGTCTCTACACCCTCGGCCAACACGCGCAATCCAAAAGCATGGGCCAAGACGATGATGGATTGCGCCAGCATGGCATCGCTGGGGTCGGTCATCATGTCCCGGACAAAGGATTGGTCGATTTTCAGTTCGATAAAAGGCAGTTGCTTTAAGTACGCTAAAGAAGAATAGCCCGTGCCAAAGTCGTCCAAAGAAAAGCTCACGCCACGTTGCCGCAGCAAGCCCATGCGCTCGATGGTGTGAGGTACATCGTCCAGCAAGATGCTTTCGGTCAACTCCAGACACAACAGATTGGGGCGTATGCCCGTGCGCTCAATCAAGGCCAGCGTGTTGTTCACAAAATCGGGATGTCGGAATTGACGCACACTGACATTGACCGACAGCGCCCAATGGGCTGTATGCGGTTGTGCGGCCCATTGCTGTAACAGCGCACAAGCCTGCTCTAAGACCCAATGTCCCAAAGGCACGATGAGGCCTGAGCTTTCTGCAATGGGAATGAACTCCGAGGGGTTGATCCAGCCGCGTGTGGGATGAGGCCAGCGCAACAAGGCTTCTGCGCCCGCCACACGGCGTTGTCGGTCAAACTGAGGCTGTAACCACATTTCAAATTGCCCCAGTTTGAGCGCATGGCGCAAGTCCAGCTCTAACTGTGCTTTGTGTTCAGCCAAGGTTTGAAACACGGGATCAAAGAAGCGTAAGCCATTGCGTCCCGCTGCTTTGGCTTGGTACATGGCCATATCAGCCCATTTCAAGACATCTTCAGCGCGTTCGTGTCCAAAAAACAGCACTGCACCGATGCTGGGGGTGCTCACGTGTTCTGTTCCTTTGATGAGAACAGGTTGTCCTAAGGCTTGCAAAATGCGTTGAGCGATCTCGTGAACTTGTTGGGTTGCGGAGGCTGGTGTCAGCGAGGCGTCCTCAGGGGCAGCAGAATTCGCTGTCTGGGGCACGTACAAGCACTCCAACACAATCAAGAACTCGTCCCCTCCCAGCCTTGCGACGGTGGTGCTTGGGGAAACGCAGGTTTGCAAGCGCTGGGCCACGTGTTGCAAAAACAAATCCCCCGCGGTATGGCCCAGCGTGTCGTTGAGCGCTTTGAAGTTGTCCAGGTCGATGAACAACACAGCACCTGGCTGGTGATTGTGTTGACACTGCATCAAGGCTTGCGTCAAGCGCGTCATCAGTAAGCGCCGGTTGGGCAACTGCGTCAATGCGTCGTAGAAGGCGAGGCGGTGGATCTCATTTTTGGCTTCCTCCAGTGCTGTAATGCGCACATTCAATTCGGTTTGGTGCTCATGCAGCAATTGACGCATATGTTCGTGTGCGTCCGAGAGTTGCCGAATTTCATAGATCGGGGTTTGCAGTCCGTGCATCGGCGGCTCAAATTGCAGTTGTCCGATGCGTTCGCTTTGTTGCGCCAGCTCTTCTAGGGGTTTGACGACGCGGTTGGCTTGGACTTGTGCAAGCCACCACGCCAGCAAGGACAAAAGCAAAATAACGCCCACCATGCCGATGGTCAAAGCCGTCCAGTTGGGTGAAAAGTACGCAGTGGGTGCCAGGGTAAAAATCCAGAGCTGTTCTGGCCCGAGTTGGTAGGGGATCGCGCTCGCCAGCCAGTCCTGTCCTTCGATCGCAAGAGATGCCACACTGTAAGTTTGTTCGCCGCCCGCATGCCAGTGGGCGAGTGCAGCATCAATGGCGGGTATTTCCAACTTGTGGACGGGTTGCAGCAACAAGCTCAACCATTGCTGCGGGTCTTTCGAGGCCGGCGGTTTGGGCAGTGCCAGCACGCGCTCGTCTTTGGTCATTACAAAAACCACGCCGCTGTGTCCCACTTGGGCAGACTGGGTGGTTTTGGAGAGATCGCGCAACATCAAATCCAGACCCAGGGCCCCGATCACCTGTCCCTGTTCGTTGTGCAAACGGATAGAGGCGGTGATGCCTGGATCACCTGTTGTGAAGAAGGTGTAGGGGGGGGTCCATGCCACTTCGCTCATGGGAGGCAGCTTCATGGCTGCTTGATACCACGGGCGCAGTCTCGGGTCGTAGTCTTGTTCGGCTGTTTCTGTACGTACCATGCCATCGGGGCTGTGATGCAGGAAACGTTGTGTTTTCCCCCAGCGACTGACATCGGTCAGTCGGTTTCGCCAATGATCTTCAGGCAACTGTAAAAGCAGCCATCCTTCACCTCGGGTCGTACCCGCTACCACCGACGTGACCAGCGGCGCCGCGTGAAGTATGGGCATAAAGAAGTCGTTGAATCCTTGGGGGTCATCGACGCTGGGATGCTGCATAAACCACCACCACCGTCCTGCCACTAGGGCTTTATCGGTCGATTCTTGGATGTGGCTTAACGTGGTGGCCACCCGCTCGTTCGCGGCCTGAAAGGCCGTCTCGGCTTGCCGCTGCGCCATGGGCAAAATGCCCAACACAAGCACCAATACCGACGCCAACACCAACACGCCCACCACCAACACCATCAATCGCCACAGCAACGCATGGCGCAAACGTATAGAAGGCAAGGCTACAGGCTCAGTACCAAAAACAGAAATGGACCAAAAATGCATTTGAGGTCACTGTACCTCAGATTTTTTTCTATACGCGCTGATTTGCTGTAGGTAACTTCAAAAAAATAGTGAAAAAAAATGAGCGACTAAATCAAACTAAATAAAGGATTGACGACATTTCTACATGAGTAAAAATAGGTTTTCATTAAAAAAATACGTTCCAATACGAGCAGAAGCGGTGTGTTGACACAAAAAAGCAACACGACATGTTGCTTTTTTGAATTTTTCGATCATTTTTTATACAGATAAAGTAAATAAATTTCGGTATTCATTGCGTAAGCAGCTCACTTTTTTTACTCTGCTTTTTGAGTTTATGGTTGTCGTGACTGGCCCCTGCCGCGCCATGCGCCTGCAATGGCGATGAGGCCTGGGATCAAAATCATGCCCCAAATGATGAGACTGAGGCGTTCTTGCACCCACGGCAAATTGCCAAACAAATAGCCCGCGCCGCACAAGCTGATGACCCAAATGAGTGCGCCTATGACGTTGTAAAACGTGAAGGTCGAGCGCGTCATGTCGGCCACACCTGCCACAAAGGGGGCAAAGGTGCGAATGAAGGGCATGAAACGCGCCAAAACGATGGTGATGCCACCATGACGCTCGTAAAACGCATGGGCCTGATCGAAGGCTTGGCGGTTGAACCAGCGCGACTGCTCCCAACCAAACACCTTAGGCCCACACCAACGACCTATGCTGTAGTTGCATTGGTCGCCCAAAATGGCTGCGATGATCAACAAGACCATTGCCAAGGGCAGATTCAGCAGCCCCACCCCCGCCAAAGCACCCACAATGAACAGCAGCGAGTCCCCGGGCAAAAACGGCATCACGACCACGCCAGTTTCGACAAAGACGATTAAAAAAAGAAGCACATACACCCAAGCGCCATAAGCTTGTACAAAGCTTTCTAGGTGTTGGTCGATGTGAAAAATAAAGTCGATGAAAAAGGTGATGAGTTCCATGCGCCTGCATTATCGTGGGTCAACCTACAATCCTTGGGTGACTTTCTCGCATTCTTCTCCTTCTTCCTTTTCTCCCACGCCGCCGCGCCACATCCGTGAGTTGCCCGATGAGCTCATCAGCCAAATTGCAGCGGGCGAGGTGGTCGAACGCCCGGCCTCGGTGGTGCGTGAGCTGATCGACAACGCCCTAGACGCAGGCGCAACACACATCACCCTGCGCTTGATGGCGGGGGGTGTGCGCCTGATTGCGGTGGAGGATGACGGCTGTGGCATCCCCCGCGATGAGCTGGCGCTGGCGCTCAAACGCCACGCCACCAGCAAAATCGCCTCGCTCCACGATTTGGAGGCCGTGCAAACCATGGGCTTTCGTGGCGAGGCTTTGGCGGCCATTCACTCGATTGCGGAGGTGTCGGTGCTCAGTCGCTGCGGAGGCGAACATGGCTGGCTGCTGCACGGCCCTTCCGGTGAGATACGCCCCACCGCCCGCGCCCAAGGCACCACCATCGAGGTGCGCGAGCTGTTTTACGCCACCCCCGCGCGTCGCAAATTTTTAAAAACCGATGCCACCGAGCTGGCGCACTGCATCGAGGCCGTGCGCCGCCACGCCTTGGCTCGCCCCGATGTGGGTTTCAGCATCTGGCACGAAGGCAAACTGATCGAACAATGGCGCGTGCCCGCAGCAGACAGCGAGCGTTTAGACCTCGCCCTTGCATCTCAATCGACCGCCAACCACGCCTTGGATCAACGCATGGCCGATGTGCTAGGGGCGCAGTTTGTGCAGCAAAGCATCCCCGTGCTGGGCGAGTGGGGCGCTTCGACACGCGGTATCGCCGCCTTGCCCGAAGCCTTGGACTTGCCGCCACAGCATCGCTTGCGCCTGTGGGGGCGGGTCGGGCTGCCCGATGCCGCCCGCTCACGCGCCGATCAGCAGTTTGCGTATGTCAACGGGCGTTATGTGCGCGACAAAATCATTCAGCACGCCATGCGCAGTGCCTATGACGATGTGTTGCACGGACAGCGCCAGCCTGCCTATGTCTTGTTCATGGAGGTCGAGCCGACGCGGGTCGATGTCAACGTCCACCCCACCAAAATTGAGGTGCGCTTTCGGGACAGCCGCGACATCCACCAAGGCGTGCGCCGCGCCGTCGAGCAAGCCTTGGCCCATCCTCGGGCACAAGCCGATGCAGACAGAGCTTCAGTCTCCGCTTCGGCTCTCGCATCGCCAGCTCCAGCGGCCTTGGCCTTGGATTTGTCTGTGCCCATGCCCGTAGCCGTACCCACCTCCGAAACCAAACCATCCCCGTCAGCGGCTCATCCTCCATCTGCGGCATGGCGCACCGATGCCCTGTGGCGACCTGGTCAGCGTCCTCTGCGGGTGGATGAGTGGCAGCGCCTGTGGCACGCCCCGGCAGCGTCCACGCCACCGTCACCCTCACCCCATGCAGCGCCTCAGGCCGATGCCGTGACCGTGTTCGCAGACCGGCCGCCAGCGCCATCAGCCACAGCAGTCCCTACATCTTCGACTTGGCCCTTGGGTCGCGCACTGGCGCAGCTGCACGGCGTCTATATCTTGGCGGAAAACGCCCAAGGCTTGATCGTGGTCGATATGCACGCCGCCCACGAGCGCATCGTCTATGAGCGGCTGAAGCAGCAATGGGCCAAGCGTCACGAAGGCGCACACATGCCCACACAAGCTTTGCTCGTGCCCGTGACCTTTGCCGCTACACCAGCGGAGGTAGCGACTGCCGAGGCTCATGCCGACACCTTGGCGCAATTGGGGCTGGAAGTGAGCGCCTTTTCCCCCAAAACCTTGGCGGTGCGGGCCGTGCCTGCGGTTTTGACACAAGCCGATGCCGTCGAACTGGCCCGCAGCGTGTTGGCGGAGTTGGCTGAATTAGGTCAGCACGAGGCCAGCCATGTGGTCGAACGCGCGCATCATGATTTGCTGGCGACTTTGGCCTGTCATGG
>DLPA01000062.1:12571-13055 GCA_002479815.1 bacterium UBA7470
CGCTGTTCCTTCGCGGTCGCTGAGGCCATCGGCGACGCAAGCTATTTTTTACCGCGAATCTCATGTCATCTTCCTCTTCTGCGCGCGACGGCGCTGCTCCATCCAGCGCCATGTCGCCCGGCTTCATCGTCTTGTGCCTGTCTTTGCTCTTGGGCATACAGCCCATCACCACCGATTTGTACCTGCCCGCCTTGCCCGCCATCACCAGCGGGTTTGCCGCGCCGCTGTCACAAGCCCAACTCACCTTGAGCGGTTTGCTCTTGGCCTTTGGGCTGTCGCAAATGATTTGGGGGCCGCTGTCAGACCGCATCGGTCGTCGCCCTGTGCTGTTGTGGGGGCTGATGCTCTACACCTTGAGCGGCGTGGGCTGCGCGTTTGCCGCCAGCATGGAGTGGTTGATCGTCTGCCGCATTGCCCAAGGCGCGGCAATGGGGGCGGTGGTGATGGCCGGGCGGGCGATTGTGCGTGATTTGTACGTGCCAGA
>DLPA01000018.1:0-1442 GCA_002479815.1 bacterium UBA7470
GCCACCATGCAGGCACGTTGCCCCTATGCGCACTTTGCGGGCAGCCAAACCGGGGAAGATTTGGCCCGCCACTACGCCAGTGGCGACATTTTCCTATTCCCCAGCGTCACCGAAACCTACGGCAACGTCACCCCCGAAGCCCTTGCCAGTGGCTTGGCAGTGGTGGCGTTTGAGCACGCTGCTGCGGCTGAATTGATCCAACACGGTCACAACGGCCTGCTGGCCTCACCCGATGATCCGGCGGCCTTCGTGCGCCGCGCCGTCGATTTAGCCACCAACCCCGACCTCAGCACCCAACTGTGCCAACACGCCCGCGCCTCAGTCTTGAGCCGCGACTGGGCCAGCATCGTGCAAGAAGTCGAAGCCGTGTGGTCTGACCTGCTCACCCCCAACACCCCCATCACCGAGAGCCTGCGCGTCTGGCATCCAGAAGCCACCGTTCACTAACAAGCATCGCCACCGCAGCCCCCCATGCTACGCCGACAAGTACCAAGCCCGTGGAGAGCCGATTTCGTTGATAGGCGTGGAGTTCAGCAAGAAAACGCGCAACGTCGTAGGTTTTGAGGCGGAGCGGTTAGAGAATTAAAAAAATCATAGTAGAAAATGTGAGCTGCTTACGCAAATAATACGAGCACTACGACTGAATGGATGCTTGAAAAAAGGCGGTTTTATCTAAAAAATGGCTTCTCAAACCCCAAAAACCCCGTGCTTCGGGGCTGAAAAGGGGCTGGAAAACGGTTTTTTTAGGTTTTTTAGCCTATTTTTCAGCATCAAAACGGCTGAATACCAGGTAAAACTTGCGTAAGCAGCTCACTTTTTTTGCTATCCAGAAATGGAACCCAAAGTCTGCAAACCTTCGCCGGTGACGCGGCAAATGCGCCAGTCGGGCATGACGGTGGCTCCCATGCCCTCGTAAAACGCGATGGCGTTGGCGTTCCAGTCCAAGACGCTCCATTCAAAACGCCCACAACCCCGCGCCACAGCCAATTGCGCGAGGTGTCGCAGCAGTTGGCGGCCTATGCCTTGCCCTCGGTAAGCGGGTTGCACGTACAAATCTTCCAAATACAAGCCGGGTTGGGCCAAAAAGGTCGAAAAATTGCTGAAAAATAACGCAAATCCAACGATATGACCGTCAGATACCGTCGCAACCACGGCCTCTGCCACAGGGCGTTCACCGAATAAATGCTGCTGCAAACGCTCAGGGGTGGCCTGTACCAGAGGGGTGAGCTGCTCAAAAGCGGCCAACTCCAAGATCAAACCCAACAAAGTGGGCACATCGGCAGGCGTTGCAGGGCGCAAGCTGACGGAAGAAGGGGTGAGGCTGGGGATGGACAAAAAAAGACTCCTGAGTGAACAGATGAGAAGACAGATGGTATCTGCCTTCTTTCTGTCCCTTCAGGAGCCACCAACCTTGAACCAGATGCCCAAGGAACAACGTGCAA
>DLPA01000018.1:1552-3065 GCA_002479815.1 bacterium UBA7470
CCTTTGCTGTCGATGACTTGTTGGTGCGAGTAATCGGTGCGGGCAGGGCGGGCGATGCTGCCTTTGGCGATGACGTAATCCACAAAGCTCTGGGTGTAGAGCAAATAGGTGTTGGTGTAGCGGCCTGCGTTGTAGGCCACACCCAAGGCGGTGTAGCCGTCTTTACCCGAGGCGATGAAGTCGTTGGTGACGAGGATGTAACGCTGGGTGGGGTTGATCGCCGTCCATGCGCCTGTGGTCTTGTTGCGGACTTGTACGTTGCTGAAGCGTTGGCCTTTGGCTTTGCTCATGTCCAAGTTCCAGCGCAAGCCAGCGGCGTAGGGGTGAGAGCCGTTGGATTGAGCCAAATCTAAATAGTTGGCCACGGCATCTTCCAGCGCCGCCACCACTTCGCTGCCGCTCAACTCCATTTCGACCAGCACGTTGGTGAAGGGCAAGAGGGTGAAGGCGGTGTTCATGCTCAAGCCTCCAGCAGCCACCGGCACGCGCACGCCACCGGCGTTTTGCAAGGCGAAGTCGGCGCGTTTGGCGGCGTACAAGAAGGCCTCGGCAACGACTTGGGCCACATCACTGCCACGCGCCAAGGTGTTGGCGGTTTCGCAGCCTGCCGTGCCACTGCTGCGGTTGGTGCTCTCGCCCGGGGTGCGTACCAAGCACAGGCTTTCGGTAGCCGTGCCTATGGGCTTGGCTTTCTCAGCCGCTACTTGGTCGCTATAGGTTTTCAGCAGGGTGCTGGCGCTGGCATCGGGGGTCAGCACTTTGACTTCGGGCTGTTTGGCTGCCAAGTTGGCGATGAGGGTGCTGCGGGCAGGTTCGGCCACGGTCTGCCACGCACCCGCTGCGTCTTTGCGCTTGAAGCTGTCACCGATCAACAAAGTGGCTTTGCCACCGCAGCTTTTAACCGCGCCGTTTTCGTCAAACTGCACGTTCATCAGCCCAAAGGCTTTGCTGTATTCCCATGCTTGGCCTATGCACACGGTCTGGCCGTTTTTATTTTTGACCACGGTGGGATACGCGCCTGAGGCGCTGGTCACGCCCACGGCTTTGAAGTCGCCTAACAGCGAGTGAGAATCGCCACCGATGATGACATCCACATCGGTGAGTTGCGTGGCAAAGCTCTTGTCGGCCTCGTAGCCTTGGTGGGTGATGGCGACGATGTGGCGCACGCCTTGGGCTTTCAGCTCATCAATGGCTTTTTGTGCGGCGGTGACTTCGTTTTGGAAGACCGTGGTGCTCAAAGGGCGTGAGGAGTTGACGGTTTTACCCGCAATCGTCACCGCGATCATGCCCACTTTCACGCCATCGACTTCTTTCATCACCCAAGGCTTGAGGTAGGGCGTGCCGCCTGTGGGGGCCAGTGCCGTACCTGTGGCGGGCACGACGTTGCTGGAGACGATGGCGGTTTTACAAGTGCCCTTCGCCAGCTCGTCCAAAAAGCCTTTCAGCACGGTATCGCTGTCGTCAAACTCGTGGTTGCCGGGGGTGAAGGCATCAAAGCAGATGGTGTTCATCA
>DLPA01000018.1:3166-6016 GCA_002479815.1 bacterium UBA7470
GCGTGGATTTTGAGCAGGTTTTTCGTGCCCGCCACCGATTTCAACATCGCCGTTTGACGGGCGAAGCCCCCCAAATCGACTTGGGTCGCCACACCATCCAAGGTCAGTTCGGTGGCGGCAAAGGCATCGAGTTGCGAGTGATGGTCGTTGATGTGGGCAAGGTTCAATTCCAGCGGCTTGAACGTGGGTTCATCCCCCCCGCCACAAGCAGCCAAAGTAGCCACAGCGACGACAGACAAACCAAGACCAACGATGCGGCGACAAGCATCAGATGCAGCAAACAAAGACATGGCGCAAATTCCCAAAGAGACGAATGCGCCGCAGTGTGATGCGCCCGAATGACAGGGATATGAAGCTTAAATGACGGTTTTTTGGCACTATCTTCTCGAAGGAGACATAAGAGAGAAGTGGCTGAGTCATATTTCAATCCACCAAGGCAGCCGGAGGGGTGGAAGTAGGCTCGGGCCAACGGTGGTGATGCAGCAGTGGATGACGGGGTTCTTGCAGGCGTTGCACGCCCAGCGCGTTGCGCCGACCGATGCCGTGGTAGGCGTAGCCTAGGCTTTGCAGCAAGTCGGGGTCGTACAGATTGCGCCCATCCAGAATCAGACGTTCGTTCATGCGCAGTGCCATCGCTGAAAAATCAGGGTTGTGGAAGCATTTCCATTCGGTAACGATGAGCAAGGCATCCGCATCGTCCAAGGCCGCCAGCGGGGTATCGGCAATGGTCAGCCAATCGCTGCTGCCGCAATCGTGGGCCAGGGCGCTGTGGGCTTCGCGCACTGCCACGGGGTCGTAGGCCACTATGTCCGCGCCACGCTCGTGCAGGGCTTGCAGCAGTGGGCGGCTGGGGGCTTCGCGCATGTCGTTGGTGTTGGGCTTGAAGGCCAACCCCCACACCGCCAGCTTGATACCGCTCAAATCCTGCCCAAAAGCTTGCGTCACCATCGCCAGCAGCTTCTGTTTTTGACGGGCATTGACCTGCTCCACCGCCGCCACCACCGCCATGTCTAGGCCATGATCTTGGGCGCAACGCACCAAGGCGCGGGTGTCTTTGGGAAAGCAACTGCCGCCGTAGCCCGTGCCCGCATACAAAAAGCTGTGCCCGATGCGGCCGTCCGACCCCATGCCTCGGCGCACGCTATCGACATCCGCGCCCACGCAGTCGGCCAGTTGTGCGATGTCGTTCATGAAGGAAATGCGCGTCGCCAGCATCGCATTGGCAGCGTATTTGGTCAGTTCGGCACTGACCACATCCATCCAAACGGTGCGGTCGTGATGGCGGTTGAAGGCTTGATACAAACGGGTCAGAGCCACCCGCGCCTGTTCACCCGCCGCCGATTGGGGAATGCCGATGACGATGCGGTCAGGCCGCATGAAGTCATCCACCGCAGCGCCTTCTTTCAAAAACTCGGGATTAGAGACAACGACAAAGGGCACATCGACCCCACGCGCTTGCAATTCGGTGCGTATCGTGGCCTCCACCGCTGCGGCAGTGCCCACAGGCACGGTGGATTTGTTGATGATGATCTTGAAATCGCTCAAATGCTGGCCGATCTGTCGCGCCACCGCCAAGACGTGCTGCAAATCGGCACTGCCATCTTCCAAGGGCGGCGTGCCGACGGCGATGAACACAGCCTCCGCCTCGGGCAAAGCTTGCGCCAGCGAGGTGGTGAAGCGCAAACGCCCATCGTGCAAATTGCGTTGCACCAAGCTCTCCAAACCGGGTTCGTAAATGGGCACGCCCCCCGCTTGCAACAGCGTGACCCGCGCCGGATCGTGATCGACTCCGACCACGCGGTTGCCCGACTCGGCCAAACAAGCGGCTGTCACCAGCCCCACATACCCCGCACCCACGACAACGACGTTCATACCGCACTCCAAAACAGCCACACAGATCAGCAGTTGAAGAGATGGTGCGACGGCTTCGTGAAGACTTGAAGGCAGGAAGATGACGTTTTTTTGAAGATGATGCAGATATTGTGGTGGGAGGGGGCTGTCATGAAAACTTCATACCCTACACACCAGGTCGTCATACAAACACTGAAAAATCTAAGCAAACCCCCCTTTCGTTTTGGGATTTGTGATGAAACCTGCGGCCTTTGTAATCCCCACGTCTGTCTTGCCTGATGTCCTCACGCCCGCGCCTGAGTTGTCGCAAGACGATTTGGCTGACAGCAGCACCCCACCTTATCGCAGCGTGTTCATTTCTGATGTGCATTTGGGCACGCCGGGCTGTCAGGCCGAGGCCTTGCTGGCGTTTTTAAAGGCGCACCCGTGCGAGCGCCTGTATTTGCTGGGTGACATCATCGATGGTTGGCAATTGCGCCGCCGCTGGTTTTGGCCGCAAGCGCACAACGATGTGGTGCAAAAAATCCTACGCTGTGCCCGCAAGGGCTGCAAAGTGGTGTTTGTGCCGGGCAACCACGACGAGTTTGCGCGGCATTTCACCGATCATCACTTTGGCGGAGTCGAGGTGCTGCACGAAGCCGTACACGTCACCGCCGACGGCAAACGCCTGTGGCTGATTCATGGCGATCATTTCGATGGCGTCATTCAGTACGCCAAATGGCTGGCCTACTTGGGCGACAACTTGTATGAATTGGCCTTGCGTGCCAACACCCACTTCAATTCGGCACGCGCCAAGCTGGGACTGCCGTATTGGTCGCTGTCGCAATACCTCAAGCACAAGGTCAAAACGGCAGTGAGCTATGTCAACCGCTTCGAGGAGGCCGTTGCCGAAGAAGCCCGTCGCCGTGGACACGATGGCGTGGTTTGCGGCCACATTCACCACGCTGAGATGCGCTGGATCAAGGGCACGCTGTACTGCAACGATGGCGATTGGGTCGA
>DLPA01000018.1:6130-9718 GCA_002479815.1 bacterium UBA7470
CACCCGCCATTGGCACTGCACCTGCGCCTGTGGCCCCGCAAGAGACGGTGCTGCGCCTGCCATAAAAAAAGCGGTGATGGCTTCACTCACCATCACCGCTGTTCGATCAGACTTGACCAGGTGTTAGTCGCGCCATCATTCGCTGCTGGTATCAGCAAATTCAGCAGCTTCGGCAGACTCCGCAGCAGTCATCCATTCCTGACTGGCTTGCACCAAACGCGCTTTGGCTTTACTGGAAAAGTGGCGATCCAAGCGCCATTCGGCCATAATTTCCAAGGCCAGTTCAAAGCGTTTGTAGTCCAAATCGTACAAACGCCCTAGCACAAAAGCCTGATCGTTCTCTAAGGCCTGTACAAACTCTGCCAATACGGGGGCCGCCTCATCGTTGGGTTTGTCTTCTATGAGCTTACGAGCTTTTTTGATAGCAAGCATGCGATTTCCTTTTTGTGAAATGATTTTTTTCTAGGGTAATCCATGAATCTGTTTTTTTTGATGACGCTTGAATGACAAGCATTTGACAAGCTTGGTCACCCGATCACAGCCACCCAAGGGCTTGGCCAACCCAACGCAGTAAATCCCACACCACATCGCCCAACCAAAGCACATACAGCGTGCCCAAGGCTCCCATGCCTAAGGACAGCCAAAGCATCAAGCCATCTTGAATCAACCAGCCCAGCCCCAGCGCGATCAAACTGAAGGCGGGCAAGGTGTTGCCCAGCGGAATGGGTAAAAAAATCACGGCCGCTTGCAGGGCAATCCACACCGCCCACGCCAGCCGCCAATGCGGGGCTTGCAGCAAAGGCCAACGCGGGCGCAGCCACCGCCCGGCATAGCGGTAGCCGACGGCCAAGGCGTGCAGCACGCGCAAGCTCCAACGCCGATTCAGCCGCAACTCAGCCACCCGCTGCGGCAATCGCATCTGGGTACGGCCTTGGGCATAGTCCCACGACAGCAGCCACAGGGCGACGCCAAATACATTGCCCACGCCCCCCACGGGCATCAAACAAAAGAGCGAGAACAGCAATAACAGCGTCCCCATTGACCCTTTTTGATTGCTGGACTCATGCAGATCCAACAGCGCTTGGAAATTCATGCCCGACGGCTTGGCCTCGTCTTGCGCCTGCATCTGCGCCAGCGCATGACGAAATCGCCGCGCCAAGCGCAGGGCTTTATAGCGAGAGCCTAATGGATCACGTTGATTCATAGTGACTGATGAAAAATCATGATGTTTCTGTCTTTCGCAACAAGGCTTGTCCAGCCTTGACCTGTGTGCCTGTGGCGATGCCGTCTGCCAAGGCAAAGCCGGGCGGAACGAGCACGATGACGGTGGAGCCATGTTCAAACCAGCCCATGTCCGCCCCACGCGCCAAGGACGCATCGCAAGGGATCAAATTCGGGCCACGGTAGCGCAGATGCAAATGAGCATCGCAAAACGTGAAGCGCAAGCTGGCCACCAACACCGCCGCCACGGGTACGAGCAGCATGGGAATGTCTTGTCCCGTGGCGACATCGCGCACACGCGCCTCGATCACGGCGCGTTCGTTTTTGCAAAACAAGCGTTCCACCCGCACCAAGGCAATCGGGTTCACGTTCCAAGTGTCGCCACTGATGTAGCGCACTTGATCGACCTGCACATCGGCAGGCGCATGAAAGTGGTGATACATACTGGAAGTCAGCCGCAGCGTGACAAACGTGCCGCCCGCCACCCGCTGCGCCAAGTCCTCAGACCCAAGCAAATCGGGCAAGGTGTAAGGAAAGCCTTTGGCCTGCCACACCGCCGTCCCCTCAATCGCCCCACACGCCCCCACAATGCCATCGGTGGGCGAGCACAGCACCTCAGGCGACGCATCAAAAGGCCGCGCACCCGGCTTTAAGCGACGGGTGAAACAGTCTTGCAAGCGTTCAAAGTGCGGCGTCTCGGCCTCGGACAAGTCCAAAGGCGTGAAGATGCGCCACACCGTGATGAGTCGGCGCGTCAGCCACGGGCTGCGTAAGCCACTCACCCAGCCCATCAAATGCGTCAGGGCGATGCGCGGAATGCGGTTGGTCAGCAAAAAATTCAAATCCTCGCGCAACCACAAGGGCCACCACGACGCAAAACGCGCCAACAAAGACGGGGAAGACGTTTGCGCGGCATCAGCAGATGCGGATAGAGAAGGTTTCAAGGCGGTTTTCAAAGCAGGTTTCATCAAGATGTCAAAGCAAGTGCCTACAACTGTCACATCTCCACTTGAAACCTTGATGACAGATGGCTGCTGAACTGATGATGTCTCCCGCTGTGTGGGCCGCGCTACTGCCCACGGCCTATGCCTTGTACCGAGGCTGGCGACGCTTGCAGCTCTCCAAAGCCAAGCATCCGTCGCTGGCGGGCCACTCGCTGATGGCGAAGCGAGTGGCGCGGCTTTTGCCCGGTTACAGCTACACCGAAGACGAGTGTTGTGGGGTCGATGGCGCACCCGCCGCCATTCAAGCGCAACGACGCACCGGCTTTGCCCGCCTGAGCCAGTCGCTGCGCGAGCGTGCGCCCCTGACCTTGGCACTGACCGCCGAGCTGCGCGAGGGCTTGTCCGATTTGCAATTCACCAGCCGTTACCGTGTGCCCTTCCAGTTCAGCGACGTGGCGCGTGCCCACTTGCCTATGGGTGCGTTTTGGGCCAGTTCATCGGGCATCACCTTGACCGATTTGGATGGCAACGCGCATCTTGATCTGACGGGATCGTATGGCGTGAACGTGCTCGGACTGGACTTTTACAAAGACTGCATGGCGCAGGGCAGCGCCTTGGGCGCAAGCCTAGGGCCGGTGCTGGGCGGTTATCACCCCTGTGTGGCCGACAACGTGGCGCGGCTGCGGCGCATCTCGGGGTTGGATGAAGTCTCGTTTCATATGTCGGGCACGGAGGCGGTGATGCAGGCCGTGCGGCTGGCGCGGTATCACACCCAAAAGCGCCATGTCGTGCGCTTCACAGGCGCGTATCACGGCTGGTGGGAAGACGTGCAGCCCGGCCCGGGCAACCCGCTGCCCCCGCGTGAAACCTACACCCTGAAAGACATGGATGCCGACACCTTGCGCGTGTTGCGTACCCGCACCGACATCGCCTGTGTGCTGGTCAACCCGCTGCAAGCCCTGCACCCCAACCGCAACGCGCCGGGCGACTCTACCCTGATCGACGGGCAGCGCAGCGCTGGCTTTGACCGCGCGGCCTACACCGCATGGCTGCACACCCTGCGCCAAGTGTGCAGCGAGCGTGGCATCGTCTTGATTTTTGACGAAGTATTCGTGGGTTTTCGGCTGGCCTTGGGCGGCGCACAAGCCTATTTTGGCGTGCAGGCCGACATGGTGGTGTATGGCAAAACCTTGGGCGGTGGCTTTCCGGTGGGCGTGGTGTGCGGCACGCACGCGCTGATGCGCCGCTTTCGCCCCGAGCGTCCGGGTGACATCTGCTTTGCCCGAGGCACGTTCAACGCCCACCCCTACGTCATGGGCGCGATGAACGTGTTTTTGCAACGCCTCGACACGCCCGAGATTCAAACCCTGTACGACGGCCTAGACGAACGCTGGGCCGCACGCGCCAGCGCCTTCAACGCCGC
>DLPA01000048.1:0-2342 GCA_002479815.1 bacterium UBA7470
ACCCCTCCACAGGAGGGGAATTGAGCGACCTCACTTGTTGCAATGGTGCAGTCGGTGCGACACATTCCCCTCTGCGGAGGGGTGGCAGGCGCAAGCCTGACGGGGTGGGTGCCACGAGTGCAAACCCGCCGCATGGTCAATTACTTGGTCTGTGCCGCAGCAGCGATTTTTTTCATCGCATCGGCCACGCTGATCTTGTCGTCGTTCCAGAACTGGCTGACTGCATCTTTGATCGCACCTTCAGCAGCAGGGGCAATCGCCATGCCGTGCGCGACGGAGGGCACCAAGCCGCCGGATTTGGCGGTGTCCACAAAGTCTTTGGCGGACAGTTTGGCGCAGTCGTCAAATTTCGCCATGTCCATGTTCAGGCGCACAGGAATGGAGCCTTTGTTCAGGTTGAACACTTCTTGGAAGGCAGGACTCATGATGGACGCGGCCAAATCCCCTTGGGCTTTTTGTGCGCCCGCGTCTTTCAGTTTGTACATGGCAAACGAATCGACGTTGAAGGTGAAGGCGTTGGCCGTGCCGGGGGCAGCGGCGCACAGGAAGTCTTTGCCGGGGGCTTTGCCTGCTGCGATGAATTCACCCTTGGCCCAGTCGCCCATGAATTGGAAGCCCGCTTTGCCCTGCATCACCATCGCGGTCGCCAAATTCCAATCGCGGCCGGGGGCGGCGGCATCGGTGTAGCTTTTGACTTTGCGGAAGGTTTCCAGCGATTTTTTCATGGTGTCGCTGCTCAAGGCTTTGGCATCGAGCTTGACCATCGCGTCTTGGTAGAACTTCGCACCGCCCACGCCCAGCACCACCGATTCAAAGGTGGTGAAGTCTTGCCAGTTTTGACCGCCATGCGCCACAGCAATCAAGCCTGCGGCTTTGACTTTATCGGCAGCGGCAAAAAACTCATCCCATGTTTTGGGCATGCCCGCGACACCGGCTTTTTTCAGCACGTCGGGGTTGGCCCACATCCAGTTGACGCGGTGGACGTTGACGGGAGCCGCCACGTATGTGCCCTTGTGTTTCATGACGTTGGCGACCACGCCGGGCAGCAAGGTGTCCCAGTTTTCGGCTTTGGCGACGGCATCCAAGTTCGCCAGCACGCCTTCAGCTGCCCATTCTTGAATGGCAGGGCCTTTGATTTGGGCTGCCGCAGGCGGGTTGCCCGAGACCACGCGGCTTTTCAGCACAGTCATGGCGTTGTCGCCACCGCCACCTGCCACGGCAAAATCTTTCCACACATGGCCTTTGGCCTGCATGATTTTTTTCAACTCAGCCGCAGACTTGGCTTCGCCACCGGATGTCCAGTAGTGCAGCACTTCGACTTCGCCCGCATGGGCGGTGTTCATCAAAGCGACAGCAGCTACGACCGCAGCGAACAGGGTTGTTTGTTTCATGAAACTTGTCTCCGATAGAAAAACGGGCCTCAAACGCCCGAGGGTCAAGAAGGGGCACAGGGGGAGTGCTCTTTGCAGCAACGAGTGTGTGCATCGAGTCCTTTAATTTTTCATTAATTAAAGAAAAATAACACTGGTATAAACCCGATGCTGTGCCCTTCCATCGTGGTGGCCAAGGACGCATGGCGCTCGTCTCAACCCAGCCACGATATAGTGCCCCATGCGTACCCATTTATTGAAACTTTCCGATGTGCGGGCTGCGGTGCAGCTCGTTACCCATGCCACCAAGGGCTTGATTGATGTGACGGAGGGCGTGCATCACGCGGTTCACCGCTCGATGGGGCTAGGGGGCGCAGCACCAGACGGGCGCACCAGTGGCGTGACGGGGCTGGTGTATCGGCAGATTCACGCCTCCCACCAGTGGTTAGGCCAAGGGGTGGGTCGGGTGTTGTCGGCGGTGTTGCCGCCCGCATCGCCTGAAGGGGTCACTGATGCGCTTGCGTCTGATGCACCTGAGCGGGAGGCGGTGGTCAGTGCCTTGAATGGCGTGTGCGGCGATCGCTTGCTGGCGCTGAACAATCCGCTGGCCTTGCGGATGCAGGTGCGTTTGCAACACCACACGCTGTGGCTGGAGGGGGACACGGGGGCCGCGCGACTGCCGATTCCCCGCCCTTCGCCCCATGTCTTGCTGCTGGTGCATGGGCTGTGCATGAACGACCGTCAATGGTCGCAGCAGGGGCACGATCATGGGGCTTGGTTGGCCGACTTGTTGGGCTGCACACCGCTTTATCTGCGCTACAACACAGGGGAACATATTTCTGCCAACGGCGACCGCTTGTCGGCTTTGCTGGAGACGGTGGTGCAACAGTGGCCCGTGCCGGTGCAGAGTCTGCGCGTCGTCACCCACAGCATGGGGGGATTGGTGGCCCGCAGCGCCTGCCATGCGGCGAC
>DLPA01000048.1:2413-18541 GCA_002479815.1 bacterium UBA7470
TGCGGCGACTGAGCCATCTGGTCTTTTTAGGCACACCGCACCACGGTGCGCCTTTAGAGCAGGCGGGGGCTTGGGTGGACAGTGTGCTCGGGCATACGCCCTTGTTTTCTCGCTACGCGGCGCCGTTTGCGGCCTTGGGGCGGGTTCGCAGCGCGGGCATCATGGATTTGCGCCACGGCGACCTGACCGCTGCGGACTGGCAAGCGCGACAACCCGCCCATCATTTCACCGATGCCCGCCAGCCCTTGCCTTTGCCCTTGGGGGTGGCCTGCTACACCGCAGCGGCCCGCTTGTCGCCGCAGCAGGGGGGACTGGCGGATCGTTGGCTGGGGGACGGCTTGGTGCCTTTACCCAGTGCCCTAGGGCAGCACTCAGACCCGCGCCGCCAACTGGCGATTCCCCCATCGCAGCAGCGGGTGCTGTGCAACTTGGGACACATCGGTTTGTTGGGCAGCCGCGATGTGGCCGAGCAATTGGGGGTTTGGCTTGTCTAAAAATAGATAGCAAAAAATATGAGCTGCTTACGCAATTAATACGTGGCTTATGGCTGATTTTTTCATAAAAAAATGGTAATTTCTTCAAAAAAATGACTTGAGTGGCATCAAAAAAACCGTTTTCCGGCTCTAACAACGCTATTGAGAGTCATTTTTTATGTTTTTTGAACTAATTTTAATAATTAAATCGGCTAAAAGCCTTATATTGCTTGCGTAAGTAGCTCACTTTTTTTGCTATCTTTTTTGTGAATCAGGAGGAGGCTGTCATCGCCACATCCGTATGCGTCTTGGATAATGCGCCTATGTCCTCACATACACCTTCTTTTTCTCCGGCTTCCTCTGGTGCATCTGCTTCGGCTGTCTCGTCTGGTGTGGCGGCGGGTGGACGAAGTTGGGGGGCGATGTCAGCGGCCTTGTTCATTTGGTTGGGCGTGGGCTTGCTGTTGGGCTATGGCGTGTTGCAGGGTTGGGGGCGGAGGGAGTTGCTGCCGCCTGCGCCCTTGCCTGCCCCTGCGCCCTTGGTGGTGGATTCGGCGATGGTGGGGCGGACTTTGGGGGCGGTGGCAGCGCCCACGGCAGTGGCTGCGCCTGTGGCAGCAGCCGTGCCGACACGTTACACCTTGGTGGGGGTGATGGCGGTGGGGCGTGATGGGCAGGGGGGTGTGGCCTTGATTGCGACCGATGGTCAGCGTGCCAAGCCTTACCGTGTGGGTGCGACGGTGGATGGGCGTTGGCAAGTGCAGTCGGTCTCGGCGCGTGCGGCGGTGTTGCAGCCCTTGCCCTCCGTGGTGCACACCGACTCGCAAGGGGCCATGCACTTGCAGTTGCCTGCACCGCCGGCCTTGCCGTCTCAAGCCTCAGCAGTTCCGAGCACAGGCCCCAATCCGGGTTTGACCCCGGCCCAGTGACCGTAGGCGGGCGCGGTTTTGGGCCATGCGTCGGCGCTGAGGGTGTCGGGTACATGGGACGGGCAGCCTGCCTGCCACCACCACTGAGCCGCACGGATCACGCCCGCGTGGGTGATCCAGAGGTCATCGGCAGCGTGGAGGTCTGAGGATGCCCAACCGCTGTCTTGCAAGGCGGGGATGAGGGTATGGAGCCATGCACGCACGCTTTGCCCCGTGCGCCCCAAGCGATGGTGGGCAAAGTCTGCCGCCCACGCATCCAGCTCGGTGTGCGGTAGGTCTTGCCACAAGCGCCCTTCCCATTCCCCAAAATCAATTTCAGCCAAACGCACATCTATTTTTAGGACAAAAGAAAGACCTAGGTCTTTAAAAGATTGCGTAAGAAGCTCACATCTTTGTAGCGGTGAGCAACGAATTCGCAAGGGACGATGGTGGGGGAAGCCGTCTCTTTGACAGTGGGCTTCTTGCCAGCGTTCGGCGGCTGTGCGGGTGTGGGTGGGACAGGCCGGCCAATCGCTGCGACCATAGCACCAGTGACTGGGCGGGGCAGGTGCATGGCTGGGGGGATCGCTGATCGGCTTCAAGGCCGTGGGCACGAGGGGCAGGGCATGACGCATCATGCTCGGCAAGAAGGAGGTGTTCATGTCAATACGCCCACAGCATGGCACACAAGCAGCCCAGTTCAGCGAGTTGCTGCGTCGTGCCCAACCCGTCGCCCGTAAAGCCGCCCAAACGCTGTTGGAGCAAGCGCCACGTCCAATACCAACCCAAAAGCGTCCCCAGCAGCCCCAGCAGCAAGGCGGTCAGGGTGTGCGCCAACGTCGCTTGATGCAGCAGCCCAAAGATCAGCAGTGCCAACGCCCCCCACAGCAGGCCGACGATCAAGCTGGCGGTGCTGATTTGATCGGCCAAGGGTTTGGATTTGGAGCCTGCGGCATCGCCCACATGGGGAAGGCTGCGTATGGTGAGCAAGGGGCAGGTGCGCGATACGACATGGGCCAGCCACAGCGTGAGTGCGGTGTGAGTCGGGTGGACATCGCCCAACAGAGCCACCAGCGTGACTTTGGTCAATAGGCTCATGACGAGGGCCATCGCGCCGTAAGCGCCGATGCGCGAGTCTTTCATGATCTCTAGGGCGCGGTCGCGGCTGACGTAGCCGCCTAAGCCATCGGCGACATCGGCCAGTCCGTCTTCATGGAAACCGCCTGTCAACCCCATCGTCGCCACCGTGGACAAGACCGCTGCGAGCAAAGGCGTGTAGTGGGAGGCGGGCATCCACGTCATCACGCCCCACCACACCAAGGCTGCCCAAGCGCCCACGAGGTAGCCCACCGCCGGAAAGTGCGCCACGCTGGCGCGTAGAAGGGCGGGGCTGTATCCCACCCATTGCGCCAAGCGTCCGGTGACTGGGATGCGCGTGAAGAACTGCACCGCCAATAAAAAATGGCGCAATGCCTGCGCCATTTGAGTGGTAAGCGATGTCATGCGCTGACGAAACCGCAGTTCAGTCTTTGGTGGCTTGACTGACGCCAGCGGATTCAAAGCTGGCCATCTCGTTCAAAAAGGCGGCAGCAGACACCAACAAGGGCCAAGCCAGCAGTGCGCCAGAACCTTCGCCCAGGCGTAAGCCCAAGTCCAGCAAGGGTTGTGCGTTCAGGTGCGTCAACATCAAACGATGTCCCAGCTCTGCCGAGCGATGGGCAAACACCATGTAATCGACGACAGCAGGGCAAAAACCTTGGGCCACCAAAGCGGCCGCGCCGGTGATGAAGCCATCGACCAAAATGATGCGGCGCTCGTGCGCGGCTTGAATCATCGCGCCGGTCATCATGGCGATTTCAAATCCCCCCATCGCACTCAGCAGTTCTAGCGGGGTGCTGGCAGCGCGGTGTTTGCGATGGACGTCACTGAGCACTTGGAGTTTGTGTTTGAGTTGTTCATCACTCAACCCCGTACCGCGCCCCACGGTATCTTGCAGCGGAATCTCGGCCAAGCGAGAAAACAGCAAGGCGGCGCTGGAGGTGTTGGCAATGCCCATTTCACCAAAAGCAATGACGTTGCCGGGCAGGTGGCGCACCACGTCCAAGCCCGCGTGTAAGGCGGCAATCGCTTGTGCGCTGGTCATGGCGGGGCCACGGGTCATGTTGCGCGTACCAAAGCCAATTTTGCGTTGCAACAAACGGGCGTGTTCTGTGGCGGTGCGGGGGGGCTGTGGGATAGGGGTGGCCACGCCCGCATCGACCACGGTCAGTGCAAAGCCTTGCTGTCTGGCAAAGACGTTCACGGCGGCTCCACCCGCCAGCATGTTCAACACCATTTGCACGGTGACGGCCTGCGGGTACGCCGAGACTTTGGCATCTGCAATGCCGTGGTCGGCCGCAAACACCACCATTTGCGGTTGTTCTAAGCGCAGCTGGGTGCGTTGTTGTATCAAGCCCATTTGCAAGGCCAGTGCTTCTAAGCCGCCCAACGCGCCTAGGGGTTTGGTTTTGTAGTCGATGCAGTGTCGCAACTCTGCATTCAAACTGGCATGTGCAATGGGCATGACCCCGGGGAGCATCAAATCGGTGTCCGATGTGCTCACAGCCGTACGATGTGCTGAACTCATGTGGGATTTAAATCTTGGGTTTCAAAAAAAGTTGATACACCGGATTGTGGGTTTCATCAACGAACGGATAGCCTAATGTCTGCAAGAAGACTTGAAAATCAGCCTCTTCTGCGGCAGGCACTTGCAAGCCCACCAAGATGCGACCGTAGTCGGCGCCTTGGTTGCGGTAGTGAAAGAGGCTGATGTTCCAGCCGGGGCGCATCAGGCTCAAGAACTTCATCAACGCGCCGGGCCGTTCAGGAAAGACAAAGCGCAGCAGGCGCTCGTCTTGCGCCAAGGCCGATGGGCCTCCGACCATGTGGCGAATGTGCTCTTTGGCCAAGTCGTCGTGCGTCAAGTCCAAGGCTTGAAAGCCGTGTTCGTCAAATGCGTGGGCAATGCGTGTGCTTTCGCCCTTGTGCAAGGTGGTCAAACCGACGAAGACGTGGGCGACGTGGGTATCGCTGACGCGGTAATTGAATTCGGTCACATTGCGTGGGCTGCTGCCGCCAAAGCTGGGTAAGTGTGTCATCAGCTCACAAAAGCGTCTGAAGCTGCCCCGCTCCTCGGGGATGGTGACTGCGAACAGGGCCTCCCGTTCTTCCCCCACTTCGGCGCGTTCAGCGACAAAGCGCAGCCGATCAAAGTTCATGTTCGCACCGCACAGAATGGCGGCATAGGTTTCGCCCGCGATGCCCTTGGCTTGTTGCGCGGCTGCATGTGCTTTGATGGCGGCCACTGCCAAAGCGCCAGCAGGCTCGACGATGCTGCGGGTATCGACAAAAATGTCTTTGATGGCGGCACAAACGGCATCGGTATCAACGGTCATGAAGGCATCGACCAAGCCGCTGTGGGCAATGCGGAAGGTTTCCTCGCCCACCAATTTGACTGCCGTGCCGTCCGAAAACAATCCTACATCGGGCAAGGTGACACGGTGGCCTGCTTGCACGGACTGCATCATGGCATCCGAGTCGTTCATCTGCACGCCGATGACTTTGACTTCAGGACGAACCGCCTTGATGTAATTGGCCACGCCAGAAATCAAGCCCCCGCCTCCAATGGCAACAAAGATCGCATCCAAGCGGTTGGAGCCTAGCTTTTGCACTTGTCGCAATATCTCCATCGCCACCGTGCCTTGGCCTGCAATGACATCGGGGTCGTCAAACGGGTGGACAAAGGTCAGCCCTTGTTCTTCTTGTAGGCGTACCGCATGGTTGTAAGCATCGGTGTAGCTGTCCCCATGCAGCACCACGTCTCCCCCCAGATGGCGCACTGCATCAATTTTGAGCTGGGGTGTTGTCACGGGCATGACGATGACCGCCCGTACCTGCAACTTGGTGGCACTCATGGCGACGCCTTGCGCATGATTGCCCGCAGAGGCGCAAATCACACCCTTTGCCAATTGTGCAGGGCTGAGCTGCACCATTTTGTTGTAAGCCCCACGCAGCTTGAAGCTGAAGACAGGCTGTTGATCTTCACGCTTTAATAAAACCGTGTGTCCCAAACGCCGACTCAGGGCCGGCGCACGTTCTAAAGGCGACTCAATGGCCACGTCGTACACACGGGCCGTTAAGATGCGTTTAAGGTAGTCGTCAATAGACGCCGGTGTGGCAGAAAGATTCGTGGTCATAAACGTGTTCCTAACCACCGATGATAACGAAGCCTCTTCGAGGGCCGCTCTTCATCTCGCAGGGCGTGTCAGCGTACAGGCGAAAAAAAACCCCAAGCTGTGAGGCTTGGGGCATGAATCCACCGACTAACACAGGTGGAGGAGACAACCGAAATTTCAGCAAGGTACGCGTGAACTGCCTTGTTGAAAATTAGAATCAATGGTACAGGGTAATTTGCTGCATTGCAACAAGACAGCAGCCTATTTCCTTACTGCAACGACGTCTTTAGAGACATAGGCCTATTTTGTGGTCGTTTGTATGCTGAAGACACATCCCTACTTTTGAAAGATGTTTTGGATATGGAATGCACGGTAAGTTGGACTGGGCGCAGTGGTGCTCGCTCGGCCATGGGCTTTGTCGCCGAAACAGGCAGCGGACATACCCTGCTGATGGATGGTGCGCCAGATGCGTCTAAGCCAGAAAACGGCGGTGCCAACTTGGCGCCTCGTCCGATGGAAACGGTCTTGGCGGGTACCGGTGGTTGCACTGCCTACGACATGGTACTGATTTTGAAACGAGGCCGGCACGACATACGCGGATGCTCGGTCAAGCTGACCAGTGAACGCGCGCAAACCGATCCTAAAGTATTCACCAAGATTCACATGCACTTCACGGTCACTGGCAAGGGTATTCCAGCCGCCGCCGTCGAACGCGCCATTGCCATGAGTCACGACAAATATTGTTCCGCCAGCATCATGCTCGGTAAAACCGCGAGCATCACCACCAGCTTTGAGTTGGTGGAGGCTGCATAGATTCAGATTCTGTGGGCCACAGTCGTCATGAGTTTGGCGATGTGCTTCATGGCCAAACGAACTGGGGTTGGCACTTCCATCGCCCCCGCATCTTGGGCTTGTCGCGCGTGTCGTGCTTCGTCATCGCGCATTTGTTCCACCACCGCACGTGAGGCTGTGTCTGCAACAGGCAGGCGCGCAAGGTGTTCGTTCAAGTGCGCTTCTACTTGCCGTTCTGTTTCGACCACAAATCCCAAGCTCGCGTGTGTCCCCATCTTGGCTGCCAGCAAGCCCATGCCAAATGCACCCGCGTACCAAATCGGGTTGAGCAGCGAAGGACGACTGCCCAGCGCCTCCAGCCTCGCCTGTGTCCAAGCCAAATGATCGGTTTCCTCTTGTGCCGCTTCTTCCATGTGTCGGGCCAGCGATTCATTCCCTGAAAACGCCCTTGCCCCAAATGCCTGGGCCATGTAAAGCGCCTGGGCACACACCTCACCGACATGATTGACGCGCATCAACGCACCTGCCTCCTTCCTTTCCTCTGCGTCCAGTGTGGTGCCTGTATCCGCCATGGGCACGCCAGGACACGGACGTCTGGCGGGCGCAGGTGCAAACAAAGTACGTAGAGCCGAATCGGCGGTCTTCAATATCAGTTCTTGCATGATGGGACAGTCTGTAAGAGAAAATTCAAAAGCGCGTTGCAATTTTATTTTAGACCTGTGTTTTTTCTCGATCAGATTGCCTATGTGCACCAAATTGGTGCAATGTTGTGGACTAGCAACGAAACCGACCGCAAGATCAATAAAAAGATGCGGTTTCTTTGCGTAAGCCGCAGCCTTCTGGTGCAATAGCATCAACTTCCCAAACGGAGGTTGGCTCGCGGGCCACGCCCAACGCCTCTTTTTTCAACCTTGGAGAAACTCTCAATGAAAAAGACTCTGATTGCACTGGCCGCTGTGGTTGCCACCGGTGCTGCTTTTGCCCAATCTTCCGTAACCATGTACGGTGTGGCCGATATTTCTGTTGGTGATGACAACGTTGCTGGCACCAAATTCCGCGCTTTTGCCAGTAACACAATGAACAACGGCACCAGCCGTCTGGGTGTTCGTGGCACAGAAGACCTCGGCGGTGGTTTGAAAGCTTCCTTCAACTTTGAACAAGGCATCAGCTTGCTCAACGGCGCAACTGACGCCAACACCTACCAACGCGCTGCATGGGTAGAACTGTCTGGTGGTTTTGGTGCCTTGCGCGCTGGCCGCAGCTTGTCCCCCACATTCTTTGGCGTTGCTGCTTACGAATTGACAGGCACAGCCAACTACTCTGCCTTGGTGAACCAATTTGGTTTCGCTGGCGCCGCAGGTGGTTCACGTAACAACTCCATGATTGCTTACACCACACCAAACATGGGTGGTTTGACAGCGACAATCGGTACCGTGTTGTCTGGCAATGACGCATCTGCTGCCGCCGGCAATCAAAGCAAGTACGACTTGAACGTGATCTACAAATCAGGTCCGTTGGTTGCTGCCTTCACCTACGCCAAAGTTCAAGGCGTGGACAAAGGTTGGTCCTTGGGTGGTTCTTACAACTTGGGCGCTGCTACCATTGCTGCCAGCTACCAAGATCCCACAGGCGCCAACAAAGGCTTCACAATCGGCGCATCCACCAAAGCAGGTCCTGTCATGTTGACATTCGACATTGCACGTGTGACCAGCGGTGCCAAAAACACAGACTTCTTGTTGGAAGCAAAATACCCCCTGTCTAAACGCACATTCGCCTACGGTGCATTCCACCGTGAAGGCCAAGCCAAAGTTAACACCTACGGTGTTGGCGTTCGCCACAACTTCTGATATTGAAGCTGACTTAAAGTCAGCTTGATGTCGCTAAAAACCACCCGAGCTGAAAAGCCGGGTGGTTTTTTGTTTTGTTGTAGCTAAACAAGCACATGACAGTTGCAACACGGACAAATAAAAACCCCCAACAGTCTGGACAACTGCTGGGGGACTTTGTGAGAGGGATGGAAAACGCCAGCGAATCTCTTAGAAAGAGTGGTTCACACCGACCGCAAACAAGTCTGCATCGACAGCGCCAGACTTACGGTTTTCAGCGCGGTAACCACCGTAGATTGTGGTGCGTTTAGACAGCGCATAGCCAGCAGCAACGCTGAACGCGCTGTCGGCACGAGCACCTTTGACTTTCGAGTTGGCATAACCCACAGACAGTGTCAATGCGCCGCTCAGGGGAATGTCTGCACCCAACTGATAGGAGTCGGTACGCGCACCCAAAGTCGGTTTGGATGTGTAGTAGCTCGCCAACAATTTCGCAGAACCCAAGTCGTAAGAGCCGTTGATCATGGTGCCTTTTTGACCCACTGCGGCATCGTTCTCATAGCCCAAACCAGCGTAGATGGGGCCATTGGCGTATTTGATATGCAGCGCTGTGTTGCGCTTGGCAGCGTTGCCGCTTAATTGAGAACTGATGGCGCCGCTGAAGCCAGAGAGTTCGGGCGTGGCGTAGTAAATCTGTCCGTTTGCTGTGCCAGTGTAAGAGTTCAACCACACTTTGTTGGCAGACAGAGCGGAGTCAAAGCCGCTGTTGGCAGCGCCGTACATATCATCCAACGCGTTCCAGCTCTTGCCCAGTTTGAGGGTACCGAAATTGCCGCTGAAACCGACATTGGCTTGGCGATCCCATGTTTGACCTGTACCTGCAGCCGCATTGTTGGTGGCGCCGTTGGCCAAGTTCAGGTATTGCTCGAAGTTGAAGTTGGCTTTCAAGCCGCCGCCCAGATCTTCCGAGCCCATGACGCCCAAACGGCTGGAGCCGAGACCATCCGTACCGGTTTGAAATTTACCGCCTTTGAATTTACCGACCCATACATCGGCCTTGCCGTACAAAGTGACAGAAGATTGGGCGGAAGCCACGCCTGTGGCAGCCACGGCAGCCAAAGCGGCCAGTGCAACTAAAGATTTTTTCATCACTTTCATCCTTCAAAAAAAGAACCATGAACAAAATAAGTGGTGGTGCTGAAACAAAACCGATACACAGCCAACTGTAAAAATGACCACATATCGCCGTTTGATGCACAGCAACAACAGTGCCAATGTAATCAAACTGTCTTCAGTTTCAGCGTTGCCGTACAAATAAGGCGGGGGTTTGCTGATGTCTTTCGCAGCAAAACAACAGTTTTTAAATTGCCGATTCTCTGTGCCCAATAATGGGGAAAACCCTAGACTTGGCAGCAACAAAATGCGCACGGTATTGAGTCATTTTTTGCGCCTTTATGGTGCGTCACCAACGTGTCAGTCTCAGGACTTTTCCACGGAGAAACCCCCTCCAATCAGCTGACACCCTTCAGGCATACTGTTTGTCTCAGTTCATTTTGGAGTTGCTCATGAATTTGAAGCTTTCTGCGCTGTGCGTTGCTTTAGCGATGTCAGGTGGTATGACCGCATATGCCAAAACATTTAAATGGACCAGCGCAAGTGACATTCCCACGTGGGACATTCATTCGCAAAACAATGCGCTGGCCAACGGGGTACACGCAGCTGTGTACGAGTCTTTGGTGTACTACAACAGCAAGACATTCAAGATTGAACCCGTATTAGCCACTTCTTGGAAACAAGTGTCGCCCATTCAGTTGCGGTTGAGCTTGCGCCAAGGCGTCAAGTTTCATGATGGTTCTGCATTCACGGCTGACGATGCGGTCTTCTCTTTGCAGCGTGCCATGTCCAAAACATCCAACTTCACCATCTATGCCCAGGGCATTGATAAAGTCGTGAAAGTGGATGCCAACACCATCGACGTCTTCACCAAAGAGCCT
This sequence comes from bacterium UBA7470, assembly GCA_002479815.1. Classification (GTDB taxonomy): domain Bacteria; phylum Pseudomonadota; class Gammaproteobacteria; order Burkholderiales; family Burkholderiaceae_C; genus UBA2334. The sequence continues at coordinate 12,621 of DLPA01000048.1, forward strand.
AATCCCGTCTTGCTCAACCAAATGACCGAATTGCGGATGATGAGTAAAGCATGGGCCGAAAAGAACAAATCGGTGGAACCCAAAGACATCAAAACCCAAGACGAAAACTTTGCGCATCGCAACGCAATGGGCACAGGGCCATTCAAACTCAAAGAATGGCAGCCCGATCAAAAAATTGTGCTCATCAAGCATGACGCTTGGTGGGGCAAGGCGGACAGTAATGTGACCGAAGTTGTCTATACCCCTGTCAAAGCCGTCGCAACCCGAATGGCGGCATTGCTGTCAGGCGAGGTGGATTTTGTATTAGACCCCAGCCCTCAAGATTTACCCCGTGTGCGCAATACGCCCAACCTGAAAGTGATTGATGGCATTGAAAACCGCACGATTTTCTTAGGGATGGATCAGTTTCGTGACGAGCTTCCCAGCAGCAACATCAAGGGTAAAAATCCCTTGAAAGACGTGAAAGTACGCAAGGCGCTGTACCAAGCCATTGATATTCAAACCATCAATAAAGTCACCATGCGCGGCTTGGGCCAACCCACGGGTGCGTTGGTGGCACCTCAAGTCAACGGCTGGTCGAAAGACGTCGATCAGCGTTATCCCTATGATGTCGAAGCCGCTAAAAAGCTGTTGGCGGAAGCGGGCTACAAAGACGGGTTTGAAGTCGATTTTGCCTGCCCCAACAATCGTTACATCAACGATGAAGCGATTTGCCAGGCCGTGACCGCCATGTGGTCAAAAATTGGTGTCAAAGCCAAGTTGCGGACGTTGCCTTTGGCCACCTACTTTCCCATGATCCAGCGGTATGAAGCCAGCATTTATATGTTGGGTTGGGGCGTGCCCACCTTTGATGCGCTTTACAGCATACAGTCCTTGGTGCGCAGTGTCGGTGCTGGCGGAGACGGCAACTACAACGTGGGCCGTTACTCCAATCCACAAATGGATGCCTTGGTCGAGCGGACCAAAAAAGAAACCGATTTGAAGTTGCGCACCGAGTTGCTGACCAAAGCCCTCGCCTTGCAAAATCAAGACGTGGCGCACATTCCTTTGCATAACCAAGTCATTCCTTGGGCGATGAAGAAAAACATTGAGGTCGTACACCGGGCCGACAACCGGCTCGACTGGCGACTCATCAAAGTGAACTGACGACAGCAGAAAACGCGCCCTCTTTTTGCATTGAAACAGAGGGTCAGGGAGGAGTATTGCTGTTCGCGTCGTTCAGATAGGTTGGCTCCATGTTTGCTTTTATTCTTCGTCGGTTGGTACAGGCCACCATCGTGATGGTGACGGTGGCTTTTATCTCATTCATGCTTTTTCAATATGTGGGCGATCCGGTCGTCTTTCTATTAGGGCAGGATGCCACGCCTGAGCAAATTCGCCAATTGCGTGCCGACTTGGGTTTGGATCAACCCTTCGTTGTGCAGTTCTGGCATTTTTTGGTGAATGCCGCGCAGGGTGAGTTTGGTTTGAGCTTGCGCCAAGGCGCCAAGGTCTCGCGCTTGATTGCAGAACGGTTTCCGGCCACGTTGGAACTCGCCCTGGTTGCTGCTGCGTTGGCATTATTGCTTGGTATTCCTATGGGGGTCTATGCCGCTTTGCGCCGTGGTAGTTTTTGGGCACAGGTGTTCATGACCTTTTCTTTGCTCGGCGTGTCGCTTCCTACGTTTTTGATTGGGATTTTGTTGATTCTGGTGTTTGCCGTGAATCTGGGTTGGTTTCCCAGCTTTGGGCGTGGCGAAGTGGTTGACATGGGCGGGTGGACCACTGGGTTGCTCACGGCCAAAGGCTGGCATCACATCACGCTACCCGCCGTCACCTTGGCGATTTTTCAGCTCACGCTCATCATGCGTTTGGTACGTGCCGAAATGCTGGAAGTCCTGCGCACCGACTACATCAAGTTTGCACGCGCTCGTGGGCTGACGGATCGGGCCATCCATTTTGGTCATGCCTTGAAAAATACCCTTGTCCCTGTCATGACCATCACCGGTTTGCAACTGGGGGGCTTGATTGCTTTTGCCATCATCACCGAAACCGTGTTTCAGTGGCCGGGTATGGGCTTGTTGTTCATCCAAGCGGTCACGTTTGCAGACATTCCGGTCATGGCGGCGTATTTGTGCCTGATTGCCCTGATTTTTGTGGTGATTAACTTGATTGTTGACTTACTGTATTTTGCTGTAGACCCCCGCCTACGCATGGATCGCGCAGGAGGCCATTGACATGACCGCACACCACAGCATCCCACCTTCCAGTCGTTGGCGTGTGCAAGGCCGTGCCTTTGCGCACATTGCCACATTCCACCCTGAATTGACCAGCCTGCGCCGCGACTTGCACGCCCATCCTGAACTGGGCTTTGAAGAACGCTACACCAGCCAGCGCGTCATTGAGGCACTCAAGGTCTGCGGTGTGGATGAGTTGCACACCCACATTGGAAAAACGGGCGTCGTTGCGGTGATTCACGGTAAAAACCGCAGCAGCAAGCGTATGCTGGGGTTGCGGGCAGACATGGATGCCCTGCCCATGACGGAGCACAATGAATTTCCGTGGCGCTCTACCAAGCCCGGCCTCATGCACGGGTGTGGTCATGATGGGCACACCGCCATGCTGGTGGGCGCAGCTCGTTATTTGGCGGAAACTCGCCAATTCGATGGCACGGCGGTGTTGATTTTTCAGCCTGGCGAAGAAGGCTATGCGGGTGCCAAGGCCATGATCGACGATGGATTGTTCGAGCGGTTTCCGGTCGATGCTGTCTACGCCATGCACAACTGGCCGCAAATGCCGCCTGGCTCCATCGGCATCAACCCCGGCCCCATGATGGCTGCCGCAGACCGCATCACCATCCACATCAGCGGCAAAGGCGGGCATGGGGCGCACCCTTATCTCACGGTTGATCCTGTGTTGGTCGCGGCGCACCTCATCACAGCGGTGCAAAGCATCGTGTCTCGCAATGTCAGGCCGTTGGACAGCGCCGTCATCAGCCTGTGCGCCATGCACGCGGGTGAATTGGGCGCATTCAGCGTCGTGCCCGGAGAGGCCACCCTTGTCGGTACGGTGCGTACGTTCAAGCCCAGCATTCAAGCCATGATCGAACAACGCCTGCACGAATTGTGCAGTGCGGTGGCACTCGGGTTTGGCGCCACAGCCACGGTGCGGTACGAACGCATCTACCCAGCTACCCTGAACACACCAGCCGAAGCCGAATTTGCGGCGGATGTCGCCGAAAGTTTGGTCGGTGCCGAGCGTGTCAACCGCCACCTAGAACCCAGCATGGGAGCTGAAGACTTTTCGTTCATGTTGCAAGCCAAACCCGGTGCGTATTTGCGGCTGGGCCAAGGTGCAGAAAACGGCGTGGGAAGCTGTTTTTTGCACAACAGTCGTTACGACTTTAATGACGACGTGCTTCCCCTGGGGGCTGCCTTGCACGCCAGTTTGATTGAGCAGGGCATGCCCTTCGACCCTTCTGCGCCTGCCTGAATGACGTGCGGTGCATCCCTGCTGCTGCCTTGAGTTGATTTCGTGTGGCTCTTGTTTTTAGGAGATTTGAAGATGACGTTCAAGAAAAAAACCGCTTTGGTACTTTCTGGCCTCGCCGTCGCGGCGCTGGCCTCTGTTGCCCATGCACAAACCATACGCATCGGCAACCAAGGCGATGCCTTGTCCATGGATCCGCACTCGCTCAACGAGTCGTTGCAACTCAGCGTCACAGGCAACGTCTATGAGCCGCTGGTCGATCGTGGCAGCAAACTGGAACTCATCCCCGCGTTGGCGACCGGCTGGAAACAAACCAGCCCCACGGTGTGGCGCTTTGAACTGCGTCCCAATGTGAAATTCCATGATGGAACCGCTTTCACCGCCGACGATGTGGTCTTTTCGTTTGCGCGTGCCGCAGGCGATGGCTCTGATATGCGCAGCTACACCAACGACATCAAAGAGGTTCGCAAAGTCAGCCCCTTGGTCGTTGAAATTGAAACCAAAGCGCCTTTCCCCATCCTGCCCGATGTGATCTCTTTGGTGTACATCATGAGCAAAGAGTGGTCAGAAAAAAACCAAGCCACCAAGCCCGTGGACAGACGCAAAGGTGTCGAAAACACCGCCTCGTTCAAAGCCAATGGCACAGGCCCCTTCCGGGTGCGCGAGCGCCAGCCCAACGTCAAAACCACCTTCCAGCGCAATCAAAACTACTGGGGCAAGATCGAAGGCAACGTGCAAGACGTGGAATACACCCCCATCGGCAACGATGCCACCCGTGTCGCCGCCTTGTTGGGCGGACAAATCGACGTGATGGAACCCGTGCCTTTGCAAGACGTACCCCGCATCAACAGCAGCGGTAAAACCAAAGTCCTGCAAGGCCCCGAGCTGCGCACCATCTTCTTGGGCATGGACCAAAAACGCGACGAGCTGCTGTACTCGAACGTCAAAGGCAAAAACCCCTTCAAAGACAAGCGGGTGCGTCAAGCCTTTTATCAGGCCATCGACATCAACACCATCCAGCGCGTGGTCATGCGTGGCGCGTCATCGCCCACGGCCTTGATGGTCGGGCCGGGCATCAATGGCTTCAATGCCGACCAAAACGTGCGCCTGCCCTACGACGTGGAAGCGGCTAAAAAACTGCTGGCCGAGGCGGGCTACCCCAACGGCTTCGAAGTCAGCATGAACTGCCCCAACGACCGCTACGTCAACGACGGTGAAATCTGCCAAGCCGTCGCTGCCAACCTTGCGCGTGTCGGGGTAAAGATCAACCTGCAAGCCGAAACCAAGGGCACGTATTTCCCCAAAATTTTGCGCCGCGATACCAGCTTTTATTTGCTGGGCTGGACACCCGGCACCTACGACTCCCACAACCCGCTCAACTCGTTGATGCGCTGTGTCGATGACAAAGGCGCAGGTCAATTCAACCTCGGCGCTTATTGCAACCCCAAAGTCGATGAGTTGACCGCCAAAATCCAGTCTGAAACCGACACCACCAAACGCAACGCCATGATCCGTGAAGCCTTCAAGATTCATGCAGACGATGTGGGCCATTTGCCCCTGCATCAACAAGCCTTGGCTTGGGGCGTGTCCAGCAAAGTCAACTTGGTTCAACGTGCCGACAACATGATGCCGTTCCGTTATATGTCCGTTCAACCCTAAGCGCTAGGAGTGCGTTCCGTGTTCAAGCGTGTTGCTCAGTGGTTGGATTCTGACATCGGCCACAGTTTTAAATCCTCACCTGTGGCGATGGCGGCAGCGGTGCTGGCCTTCATTTGCGTGTTCAGTGCGGCATTTGCGCCGTGGATTGCGCCGCACAACCCCTTTGACTTGGCCACGCTTGAACTCTCCAACGCACGGCTGCCCCCTGCATGGCAAGAAGGCGGCAATCCTGATTTTTGGCTCGGAACCGACGACCAAGGCCGCGATATTTTGTCCGCCCTGATGTACGGCACGCGCATTTCTTTGGCGGTCGGCTTGGCCTCGGTCGCTTTGTCGGTGCTGGTCGGCGTGGCCTTGGGGCTGCTGGCGGGCTTCATGGGGGGCTGGCTCGATGCCTTTTTGATGCGGGTGTGCGATGTCATGCTCTCCTTCCCTGCCATCTTGGTCGCCCTGCTGATTGCTGGCGTGGGCCGCGCCTTGTTTCCCAATGCCCATGACTCCTTGGCCTTCGGGGTTTTGATTTTGTCCATCTCCCTCACCGGTTGGGTGCAGTACGCCCGCACGGTGCGCGGCTCGACCATGGTCGAGCGGGGGAAAGAATACGTCCAAGCCGCCCGCGTCACCGGCGTGTCCAACGCCCGCATCATGCGCCGCCATGTGCTGCCCAACGTCTTGGGGCCGGTGCTGGTGCTCGCCACCATTCAAGTCGCCACCGCCATCATCTCTGAAGCCACCTTGAGCTTTTTGGGCGTAGGCGCACCGCCCACATCGCCCTCCTTGGGCACGCTCATTCG
>DLPA01000048.1:18716-18890 GCA_002479815.1 bacterium UBA7470
CCCCGTTTGCGTTGAAGCTCGTTCACCAAACGCGCGGGAAGCCTCGGGGTTCAGCCCGGGGTTGAGAGCGCGGACACCGAAGGTGTCCTCATGGAGGGTTTGCTGCTCTTGGATGTATTGCCGAAGAATGTGAATCGGCGCACCTGCGCAACTTGAGGCAAAGTAGGATAATGC
>DLPA01000219.1 GCA_002479815.1 bacterium UBA7470
CATTCATGACGGGGAGTAGTCAACACAGGACAACCCACCACATGCGTTTATTAGAAGTCAACAACTTGGTGGTCGAATTCACCAACCGCCACGGCACGCTGCGGGCGCTGGATCACATTTCTTTTGACATCGCACCGGGCGAAATTTTGGGGGTGGTGGGGGAGTCGGGCGCGGGCAAATCCCTCACCGGAGCCGCCATCATCGGCTTGTTAGAGCCACCGGGCAAAGTCGCAGCGGGCGAGATACGCCTGCAAGGGCAACGCATCGACCACCTGCCCCCCCACGAGATGCGAAAAATTCGCGGTCGTCGCATCGGGGCCATCTTCCAAGACCCGCTCACCTCGCTCAACCCCCTGTACACCGTGGGGCGACAGCTCACCGAAACCATCCTGACGCACTTGGAACTCAGCCCCGCCCAAGCGCGTGAGCGGGCCATCCAACTGCTCAAAGACACGGGCATTCCAGCCGCAGAGCAGCGCATCGACCACTACCCGCACCAGTTTTCGGGGGGGATGCGCCAGCGCGTGGTCATTGCCTTGGCCTTGGCTGCCGAACCGCAACTCATCGTGGCCGACGAACCGACCACGGCTTTGGACGTGTCCATCCAAGCCCAAATCATCAGCCTGCTCAAACGCATTTGCAAAGAACGCGGGGCCGCCGTCATGCTCATCACCCACGACATGGGCGTAATTGCCGAAACTTGCGACCGCGTGGCCGTGCTCTATGCAGGCCGCATTGCGGAAATCGGCCCTGTGCATGAAGTCATCCACCGCCCCGCCCACCCCTACACCCAAGGCTTGATGGCCTGCATCCCCGACATGAGCGCCGACCGCGATGCCCTGCACCAAATCGACGGCGCGATGCCCCGCCTCAATGCCATCCCCAAAGGCTGCGCCTACAACCCCCGCTGCCCCCACGTCTTTGACCGCTGCCACCAAGACCGCCCTGAATTGATGAACGCCGGAGCCACCCAAGCCGCTTGCTGGCGACAAAAGCTATGAATACTGAAGTCATATCCACCACTCAAACGCCTGACGTGCTGGTCAGAGCGACCGACTTGGCGCGGACGTTTGATGTCTCCCCCCCGTGGCTCAACCGCGTGCTGGAAGGCAAGCCCAAGCTCTTGCTGCGGGCGGTGGATGGCGTGAGCTTTGACATCGCTCGCGGCACCACCTTGGCCTTGGTGGGCGAGTCGGGCTGCGGCAAAAGCACGGTGGCCCGCTTGCTGGTTGGTTTGTACGCCCCTACCCGTGGCACGTTTGAATTTGACGGACAAGACGCACACGCCACCTTCAACACCCGCGAAGGCCACCACCTGCGCCGCCGCATTCAAATGATCTTTCAAGACCCCTACGCCAGCCTCAACCCGCGCTGGACGGTGGAAGACATCATCGCCGAACCACTCATCGAACACGGCATCGTCACCGACGCCGCTGCGCTGAAGCAAAAAGTCGGTGAACTGCTGCAATCGGTGGGCCTCACCCCGTTGGACATGCTCAAGTACCCGCACCAATTCTCGGGCGGGCAGCGTCAACGCATCTCCATCGCCCGCGCCTTGGCCACCGAACCCGAATTTTTGGTGTGCGACGAACCCACCTCGGCCTTGGATGTCAGCGTGCAAGCCCAAGTCCTCAACATCATGAAAAACCTGCAACAACAACGCGGGTTGACCTATTTGTTCATCAGCCACAACTTAGCGGTGGTGCGCCACGTTTCAGACACCGTGGGCGTGATGTATCTGGGCCGTTTGGTCGAATTAGCGCCCAAACACACCCTGTTCAACACGCCACGCCACCCCTACACGCGCATGCTCTTGGATGCCATTCCCGATATGCGCCAAACCGGTCGCGCCCGCACCCCCGTGCAAGGCGAAGTGCCCAACCCCCTCAATCCCCCTGCGGGCTGCGCCTTCAACCCCCGTTGCCCCCACGCCAACGACCGCTGCCGCAACGAACGCCCCACCCTGCACGCATGGCAAGGCATCCACATCGCCTGCCACGCGGTCGAGGAAGGGCGCTTGTCCTAAAAATTTGTATAGCAAAAAAAGTGAGCTGCTCACGCAAGAAATACGGGCAATATAACCATTTTCATACTTAAAAACAGGCCAAAATCCTTCAAAAATAGCCTTCCAACCCCGTTTTCTGTCTGGACAACGGGGTTTTTGGTGTTTGCTAGGGTATTTTTTAAGAAAAAAAGGCTTTTTTTAGAAATGAAATATGCCAATATCACCGTATTTCTTGCGTAAGCAGCTCACTTTTTTTACTATTGTTTTTGAAAACCCTCATTCATGATGAGATAGCCCGATAATGCCCCTCATGAAATACTTCAACAACGCTGGCCCTAGCGTCGTGGGCGACCACTACATGATTGATCCGCTCAAGCGTATCGACGTGGACAGCATCGAGTCCCTGATTGCACAACAGCGTTATTTCATCCTGCACGCACCTCGGCAGACCGGAAAAACCACCTGCTTGCTGGCTTTGATGAAGCATTTGAACGCACAAAGCGACTACCGCGCCCTGTACGTCAACATTGAGGCGGCGCAGGCAGCGCGGGGGAATGTGGAGCGTGGTATCAAGTCCATCAGCGCCGCGTTGGCCGATGCCGCTGACTTATACCTTGGAGACTCAAGCCTGCAAGCCCAACGCCTGCAATGGCTCACCGAGGACACCCCCGAAGACTTGATCCGCCGACTCTTGGCCCACTGGTCACAACACGACCCCCAACGCCCCCAAGCCCCCCGCCCGACCGTGCTGATGCTCGATGAAGTCGATGCCTTGGTAGGCGACACCCTCATCTCCCTGCTGCGCCAAATCCGCGCGGGCTACGCACAGCGCCCCGAAGCCTTCCCGCAAACGGTGATTCTGTGCGGCGTGCGCGATGTGCGCGATTACCGCATCCACACCGCCCACCAAGAAATCATTACAGGTGGCAGCGCCTTCAACATCAAAGCCACCTCGCTGCGTTTGGGGAACCTGAGCAAAGAAGAAACCATCGCCCTGTGGCAACAGCACACCAGTGAGACAGGCCAAGTCTTCGATGAACGCATCTGGCCCGAGCTGTGGGAAGACACCCGAGGCCAGCCGTGGCTGGTGAATGCCTTGGGATTGGAATGTACGTGGGAGGACAAAGCAGCGCGGGATCGAGCCACACCCATCAGCCTAGAGCGTTACAAAGCCGCCAAAGAGCGCCTGATTTACAGCCGCGCCACGCATTTGGATGCGCTGGCCGACAAGTTGCGTGAGCCTAGGGTTCATCATGTCATCGCGGCGATGCTGTCCAGCGAAACCACCACCGAGCATTTCCCTGAAGACGATTTGCAATACATCGAAGATTTGGGCTTGATTCGGCTGCGCCCCGAACTGACCATCTCCAACCGTATCTACCGCGAAGTCTTACCCCGCGAAATCACCTCGCCGATTCAAACCGTGCTGCACTATCCTCAGCCGTGGTTTTTAACGCCAGAACGCAAGCTGGATATGCCCAAGCTGCTCTCGTCTTTCCAGCAATTCTTCCGCGAACATTCCGATGCGTGGATGGAAGGCTTCAACTTCAAAGAAGCCGGGCCGCAACTGCTGATGCAGGCGTTTTTGCAACGCATCATCAACGGCGGCGGGCGCATCAACCGCGAGTACGGACTGGGCCTGAAGCGCACCGACTTG
>DLPA01000006.1:0-423 GCA_002479815.1 bacterium UBA7470
GGGTTCGGTTTTGGCATAGACGACCATCGTGTCGGCATCGGGGCCGTTGGTGATCCACATTTTGCTGCCGTTGAGCAAGTAGTAGCCGCCCTTGTCCTCGGCCTTCAATTTCATGCTGATGACATCGCTGCCCGCACCGGGTTCGCTCATCGCCAATGCGCCGACGTGTTCACCGCTGATGAGTTTAGGCAGGTATTTTTGTTTTTGCGCCTCGTTGCCGTTGCGCTTGATTTGGTTGACGCACAAATTGCTGTGTGCGCCATACGACAGCCCGATGCTGGCACTGGCGCGGCTGATTTCTTCCATCGCCACCATGTGCGCCAAATAGCCCATGTTCGCGCCGCCGTACGCCTCGGGCACGGTGATGCCCAACACGCCCAGCGATCCCATTTTTTCCCACAAGTCCATGGGGAATTGGTCGTC
>DLPA01000006.1:546-2864 GCA_002479815.1 bacterium UBA7470
ACAGTCTCCTAAAAAATTCACAATCAAACATCAACATTCGATACAACACAGGGCTGGGAAGCGTGCTCATTCATAGGTTTTGGGCACGGGTACTAAGGTTTGCTGCATCACGGCGCAGGGGCTGCGCTTGCCATCGGGGGCGACGTGCTCCACCTCGGCACTGGTGATGATGAGGCGCTTGCCAGCCTTCACCACACGCCCATGCGCGTGCAATTCGCCCCCTTGGAAGGCGCTCAGAAAATTGATCTTGTACTCGACGGTTGTGACTTCCATGCCCTCAGGCGCAACTGTCAGGCCCGCATAGCCGCCTGCAATGTCGGCCAGAGCACCCATTGCACCGCCGTGAAAGCCCTGCTGCTGTTGTGTAACACGCTCTGAATACGGAAGTGCCAGAGACACCTGTCCGGGCGCGACCGTCAGTAGTCGCACGCCCAAGTGCTGCATCATGCCTTGGCGGGCCAGACTGGCGTGTACTCGCGCATACAAAGGCTGCGCAGCAGGATCAGGGGACGAAGCAGACATGGCGAGTCATCCATTTCAAAATCAGTTGACGTTTACGTAAACGTCAATTATGGGGCAAACGGTCTTGTCTGGCTAGGGCGTGTTCGATTTGGCAGACTTTGGTGATTTCGGTGCGCCACGCGCTTTGTCCAACAACGCACGCGCTTGTTTTTCGTGCAGCTTGACCTCATCCAAATTGGCTTGCAAATCGGCCATTTGTTCTTCGATCTGGCGTTTGTGGACCGCCAGCACTTGCAAAAACCGCTCCAACTGCGGAGCCGTGTCGCGGGGACTGTCGTACATCTCGATGATGTCTTTGGCTTCGGTCAGCGACAGCCCCAAGCGCTTGGCTCGCAGCGTCAGCTTCAGTCGTGTGCGATCTCGGTTGCTGTACTCTCGCACCCGACCGCCCGGGCCAGTGCGGGTGGGTTGCAGCAGGCCCATGTCTTCGTAAAAGCGAATGGCGCGTGTCGTTAAGTCGAACTCTTGCGCCAAGTCGCTGATGGTGTAAGTGGTAGATGCAGTGACCATAAAAACGCCCTCTCCAGCAGGGCCAAAACCAACAGCAGCCACCAGCGGCTACCGTTGACGTAAACGTCAATCTGCAAATGGTAACGCCAGATTTTTTTCTTGTGCGTTTTCAACGCTGTCCTGCGTGTCGCATCCCGACATAGGGGTTATGGCGACGCTCCTCGCCCAGCGTACTTTCGGGGCCGTGGCCAGGAATGAACACCGTGGCATCGCCCATGGGCCACAGGCGTTGGGCGATGCTGTCGAGCAAGTGCTGGTGATTGCCGCCGGGGAAGTCGGTGCGCCCGATGCTGCCTGCAAAGAGCACATCGCCCACGAACACGCGCTGCGCTTCGGCGCTGTAAAACACCACATGGCCGGGGGTGTGGCCCGGACAGTGGCGCACTTGCACCGTCGATTGCCCCAGCGTCACTGTGTCGCCGTCTTGCAGCCAACGAGTGGGCGTGAAATGCTCGGCAGGCGGAAAGCCAAACATTTGGCTTTGTTGCGGCAAGCCGTCGATCCAATACTGATCGCCCGTATGCGGGCCGATGATGGGCAGTTGCAAGCGTCGCGCCAGCTCACCCGTGCCGCCCGCGTGGTCGATGTGGGCGTGGGTGAGCCAAATTTGCGTCAACTTGAGGCCGCGTTTGCTGATCTCGGCCAGCAAGCGATCCAGCTCACCACCTGGATCAATGACAGCAGCCTCCCTGGTTTGGTCGCACCAAACAATCGAGCAATTTTGAGCAAATGGGGTGACGGGGACGGTGTGGTATTGCAACATAAATGGCATTTGAAAAAAACAAGACTACTCCGATTGTCCTGGATGCAGCTTGTCGTGTCCCGACGCTCAAAGACAGGCGAATCAATAGGACATTCAAGTTCATTGCTATACCCTATGGGGTATTAAAATATACTCTGCGACAGTCAATCAATTTCTGGAGTCTGGTGATGTCTGCGCGTGTATCTCTGCGTCTGTTTCAGCGTGTGGTGTGGGGCCTGTGCTTGGGGGTGATGGGCCATCTGCCTGGGGTGCAAGCCGCAGAAGGCATCGTCGTCCCCGTGGTGCAGGTGGCTCCACAAGCCCAAGGCCAAGGGCTGATGCTGGAAGGCCATTTGCAAGCGGTGCGCCAAAGCACCTTGTCGGTGCAAGCCAGTGGGCGGATTTTGCAGTTGGCGGTCAAGGCGGGGGATCGTGTGAAAGCTGGGCAAGTGCTCGCCAGCGTGGATGACCGCCTGACCCAAGCCAGCATCGGCCAAGCCCAAGCACAAGTCGCACAGGCCGACGCGCAGTTGGACAACGCCCG
>DLPA01000006.1:2979-5780 GCA_002479815.1 bacterium UBA7470
CGAAGCGCAGTTTCGCACCGCCCAAGCGGGCAGCCAAGGCGCACAGGCAGGCCGCGTGCAGTCGCAAATTGCCCAAGGTTTCACCCGCTTGACCGCACCTTACGACAGTTGGGTACTGCAAACCCATGCTGAGGTGGGCGATGTGGCCCAACCCGGCAGCCCCATCGTGACGGTGTATGCGCCGCAACCCATGCGGGCGGTGGTACACGTCCCCGGCTCGCGGCAGGCCGATGCCCTCGCCGCGTCCGCTGTCCAAGTGTTGTTGCCCGATGGTCGTGGGGTGAAACCGCATGAGCAAACCCGTGTGCCAGCCGCCGATCCTGTATCGCAAACGGTGGAATGGCGTTTGGGCTTGGCGGCGGATGCGTCCACCGGACTCGTGCCCGGTCAACCTGTGCAAGTGCGCTTTGTGGGCGCGGTGGCCGATGCCAATGCCAACACAAAAGCATCCGCTCGTTTGACCGTTCCTACCAGCGCTGTGGTGCGTCGAGGGGAGTTGACGGCGGTGTATGTGCAACGCGCAGGCAAAGCAGATGCCGCACCGGGTTTTGTGTTGCGGGCCGTGCGCTTGGGGGCCGGCGCTGACAAGGCGATGGTGGAAGTCTTGGCGGGACTCAAGCCCGGCGAGTGGGTGGCGGTGGATGGGGCGCGTGCAGGTTTGCAAGGCGCACAGCCCACTTCTGCTGCACCGCGTCAGCCTTGATCGTCAGACGAGGAACAGGAACACGCCATGAGTCATCGCCCCACGTCTGCCGATGCGCCCGAGCCTTTGGGCTTGTCGGGCCGCATCGCCCGCCAGTTTCAAGACAACGCCATCACGCCGCTGCTGGCGCTGGTGGCCTTGCTGCTGGGCTTGTTCGCCGTGCTGGTCACGCCGCGCGAAGAAGAGCCGCAAATCAACGTCACGATGGCGAATGTCATCATTCCCTTCCCTGGCGCGTCCAGTGCCGATGTGGAAAAAATGGTCGCCCAACCCGCCGAGCAAGTGCTGGCGCAAATCCACGGCATCGAACACACCTATGCGGTGTCGCGCCCGGGCGTGGCGGTGTTGACGGTGCAATTCCAAGTCGGCGTACCGCGCACCGAAGCGATGGTGCGCCTGCACAACGTTCTCAGCGCCAATCAAGATTGGTTGCCCCAAGGCTTGGGCGTGATGCCGCCGGTGGTCAAACCCAAAGGGATTGACGATGTGCCCATTCTGGGCGTGACGCTGTGGAGCCGTGAGCCAACGGCGGCCTTGGACTTGGAGCGCGTGGCCCGCAGCGTAGAACAGGACTTGAAACGGGTGCGTGGCACGCGCGAGGTGCAGACCATCGGCGGCCCCGGTCGCGCCGTCCACGTTTGGCTTGATCCGTCCCGGCTGCGCGAACGTGGCGTGAGCGTGCAGCAATTGCAGCAAGCCATCGCCTCGGCCAATGTGGGCTTGCCATCGGGCGAAGTCGCCCATCCTGAGCAAACGGGCATGCTGGCGGTGCAAACGGGCGAGTTTTTACGCGACGAGAACGACGTGCGCGACTTGGTGGTCGCCGTGGTGCAAGACCGCCCCGTCTATTTGCGGGAAGTCGCCCAAGTGGAAACTGGCGCACAACTGCCCGCCCGCCACGTCTGGTACACCCCGGGCGCGGCCCTTACCAAAGGCGATGAGGCCGGACAGGTCTATCCCGCCGTGACGCTGCAAGTGAGCAAAAAGCCCGGTGAAAACGCCGTCGATGTGGCCCAAGCCGTGCGCCAGCGCCTGAGCGAATTGCAAAATACCTTGATCCCTGACGGCGTGGAAGTCACCATCACCCGCGACTATGGCGAAACCGCCGGCGAAAAAGCCAATAAGCTGATTCAAAAACTGGTGTTCGCCACCGCCAGCGTCATCGTGCTGGTCGGCTTGGCCTTGGGGCGGCGCGAGGCCGTCATCGTCGGCACGGCGGTGATTTTGACGCTGACCGCCACCTTGTTCGCCTCATGGGCTTGGGGCTTCACGCTCAACCGCGTGAGCTTGTTTGCCTTGATTTTCTCGATTGGCATCTTGGTCGATGACGCGATTGTGGTGGTGGAAAACATCCACCGCCACCGCCAGCTCACGCCCCACGACCCGCTGCGCCTCATCATCCCGCGTGCGGTGGATGAAGTGGGCAGCCCCACGATTTTGGCGACGCTCACCGTGATTGCCGCCCTGCTGCCGATGGCTTTTGTGTCGGGACTGATGGGGCCGTACATGAGTCCCATCCCCATCAACTCCAGCTTGGGCATGGTCTTGTCGCTCGGCATCGCCTTCACCGTCACGCCTTGGCTGGCGCTGAAACTGACCCGCCATGACGCGGGCGGACACGCCGATCACGGCCCCAGTGCCATCACCCGCACGCTGCAAAGCACCTTTACCCGCGTGCTCACGCCCTTGCTGGCCAGTGCTGCCAAACGCTGGCTGCTGTGGGTGGGGATTGTCGTCGCCTTGCTGCTGTCGGTGGGCTTGGCCTTGGTGCAGGCCGTGGTGCTGAAGATGCTGCCGTTTGACAACAAGAGCGAGTTTCAAGTGGTGGTCGATATGCCCGCAGGCACGCCCCTAGAAGCCACCGCCGCTGCCTTGCAAGACATGGGCGCGTTCTTGGCCCAACAGCCCGAGGTGCGCGACATCCAAGGCTATGCGGGCACGGCTGGCCCCATCACCTTCAACGGCTTGGTGCGTCAATACTATTTCCGCAGCGAGGCCGACAGTGGCGATTTGCAAGTCAATTTGGTCGATAAAGCCCATCGCCACGACCAAAGCCACGTCATCGCCCAACGCCTGCGCCCCGAGCTGGAGCGCATCG
>DLPA01000006.1:5925-7443 GCA_002479815.1 bacterium UBA7470
CGCGAAGCCTTGGCGCGTCGCTTGGCGCAAGCCTTTGCCGCCACCCCCGACATCGTGGGCGTGGACACCAGCTTGAAAGAAGCCGCGCCCAAAGCCTTTTTGCACATTCGCCGTCAACGCGCCGAATCGCTCGGCATTCCGGTGGCGGTGGTGTCGCAAACCGTGCAAGCCGCCTTGTCGGGCAGCGATGTGACCTATTTGCACGACGGTCACAGCAAGTTTGCCGTCCCCATTCGCTTGCAACTGCCACGCGAGAAGCAAGTGGGCTTGGACGCGGTGCTGGCCTTGCCCCTGAAAGCCGCCAACGGGCGCATGGTTCCTTTATCCGAACTGGTGACGGTGACGCAAGGCCACATCGACACCCCGCGCATGAGCAAAGACCTGCTGCCCGTCAGCTACGTCATGGGCGATATGGCGGGCAAGCTCGACTCGCCGCTGTATGGTTTGTTTGACATCCGCAGCCGCCTGAGCGCTGCCGCTTTGCCGGAGTCTGGCGCTTTGGGCGAATACTGGATCAAGCAACCCAGCGATACCTACCGCCAGTACGCCGTGAAATGGGATGGTGAATCGCAAATCACCTACGACACCTTCCGCGACATGGGCGCGGCCTATGGCGTGGGGCTGATTTTGATTTATTTGTTGGTGGTGGCGCAGTTCAAAAGCTACCTCACGCCGCTGGTCATCATGGCTCCGATTCCTTTGACCCTCATCGGCGTGATGCCCGGCCATGCGCTGCTGAACGCCCAATTCACCGCCACCAGCATGATCGGCATGATCGCCTTGGCGGGCATCATCGTGCGTAACTCGATTTTGTTGGTGGACTTCATCGAGCTGGAAACGGCCCGTGGCGTGCCCTTTGCCCAAGCCGTCGTGCAGTCGGCAGCGGTGCGGGCGCAGCCCATCGCCTTGACCGCCTTGGCCGCCATGATGGGCGCGTTCTTCATCTTGGACGACCCGATTTTCAACGGCTTGGCGGTCTCCCTGATCTTTGGCATCGCCGTCTCCACCTTGCTGACGCTGGTGGTCATTCCTGTTTTGTATTTTTCTCTGTACCAGCGCAAATACACCTAAGGTTTATTGCTACTTTTTTAGACACCCATTTTTTCTGTTTTTCATTTTTAAGGAGTATTTCAAATGACCGTTGAACGTTGGATTCGTGTGATTGCAGGCGTGTTCATCATGCTCTCGCTGGCGCTGGGCGTGCAGGCCAGTCCCTGGTTTGTGAACCAGTGGTTTTTGGCCTTTACCGCCTTTGTGGGCTTGAATCTGTTCCAATTTGGCTTTACCAATTTTTGTCCCTTGGCGATGATTTTGCGTCAGTTGGGCGTGCCCGACGGTGCAGCAAATGGCGCCAAGGGCTGAGAATGTGCGCCGTGCCTGGATGAGGCTATCAAAATAAGGAGTAAAAAAAGTGAGCTGCTCACGCAAGAAAAACCAGTCTTTTGGCTGATTTGAATTTAAAAAAACACCATTTATTTCAAAAAATAAGCCTTTCTGTGGCGAAAACCACCTGTGGTG
>DLPA01000122.1:0-4819 GCA_002479815.1 bacterium UBA7470
TCCTCTCCGGCGAGTTGTCGGTGCAGGACGTTGACGAAACGGACAAACAATGATTGAACAAATCAAACTCAACAACTTTGGCCCACTTTCTCGTGTCGATTGGTCAGCACTCGGCAAAATCAATCTGGTCATTGGTGACAACGGCAGTGGGAAAACCTTTTTGCTCAAAGCCCTGTACAGCAGCGTGCGTACCTTGGAAGAATACAAACGCGGCAACGATCAACGATCAGCATCCGAGATATTGGCTGAAAAACTGTATTGGACATTTCAGGTGAAGATTGGTGACTTGGTGCGCAAGGGGGCCGATGCACCTTTGTCAAGTTTGCTGACGCTCAATGGACAAGACTTTTCCTATGGCTTTGGCAAGGACACCAGCAAGCAAATTTCCAATCTTGACAACCATGTGCCAGCCCGCGCCAGCAACTCGGTCTTTCTGCCAGCGAAAGAAGTGTTGTCCCTGCATCAGATCATTCTGAAATCGCGGGGGGTGGATAAGGAATTCGGTTTTGATGACACCTACTTCGATCTTGCCAAGGCGCTGCTCGTGTCGCCAAGCAAAGGCAAGAACTACAAGGAATTTTCTCAATCGCGCAAGCAGTTGGAAGGTCTCTTGGGTGGTGTGGTTGAGTACGACGAGGCGGCTGGTCTCTGGCTGTTTGTCAAAGGTCGGCACAAATTCCCCATTGGGGTGACGGCAGAGGGCATCAAGAAAATCGCCATTTTGGATACCTTGCTCGGCAATCGCTATCTGAACACGGAGTCGGTGGTGTTGATCGACGAACCGGAATCTGCTTTACACCCCACCGCCATCTCACAGTTGTTGGACATCGTGGCGATGTTGGCCGAGCGCGGCATTCAATTTTTCATGGCGAGTCACTCTTATTTTGTGGTGAAGAAGCTCTACCTGATTGCACAGGAGCGCGGCTGGTCGATTCCTGTGATTTCTGCCACCGAGCATGATTGGGTCTGCGACGATTTGAAGAGTGGCATGCCAAACAACGCCATCATTGCAGAGTCGATACGCCTGTACCAGCAGGAAATGGAGCTGGCACTGACATGACCACTGAAGCCATTATTGAATCAGGGATGACCTTTGGCCCTTACCCGTCTGGGCAGTGCTTTTACATCGAAAAAAGCGCCTGTTACCAGAAAGTGCAGCAAGGTGTGCAGATGGCGGAGTTTTTGTTGCTGAGGCAGCAGCAACAAGGGCCTACGGTGTGGATCGTTGAGGCCAAGTCCAGCAGTCCAAGACCGCAAACACAGCCTCACTTCGCTGCATTCATAGACGACATCCGCACCAAACTCACCAATGCGTTTCTACTCGCAGTGGCTGCCCAACTGCAACGCCATCCGGCTGCGCAAGAAGAACTGCCCGATGCCTTCAAGACGCTTGATTTGCAGACGCAGGGGTTTCGCTTCGTGTTGGTCATCAACGGGCACAAGAAAGAATGGCTGCCACCACTGCAAGAGGCGTTGGCGTATGCCTTGCAGCCAGTTGTAAAAACGTGGGCGCTGCCTGCTGCGTCTGTGCAGGTGCTGAATCCTGAGATGGCACAAGCATACGGTTTGATTGTGCCCTCAGCAGGAGCTGCATCATGATGAACGAACAACAACTGGAAGACCTGTGCATAGGCTGGTTTCAGAGTGCGGGCTGGCGGTTTGTGCATGGGCCGGACATGGGGCCTGAGGGCAGCAGCCCTGAGCGGGTGGATGAGCGGCAGGTGGTGTTGCGTGATCGGCTGCTGGCGGCGCTGGCGCGTATCAACCCGCACATTCCGCCCACGGCGCTGGAGCAGGCCGCGCACCTGCTGCTCACCGTCAGCGAACCGCACAGGGTGAGCCGCAATCGCCATGTGCATCGGCTGCTGCTGTCGGGCGTGGCGGTGACGTTTGCCGTGGGCGAGGACAAAAAAACCGATTGGGTGCATTTCATCGACTTTGCACAGCCGCAGCACAACGACTTTCTGGTCGTCAACCAGTTCACGGTCAGGGGCATCAAGCAGCTTCGGCGGCCTGACGTGGTGGCCTTTGTCAACGGGCTGCCGCTGGCGGTGATCGAGCTGAAAAATCCGTCCAACGAGCACACCGACGTGTGGGATGCTTTCAATCAGTTGCAAACCTACAAAGACGACATCAGCGACTTGTTCCACAGCAACGCGGCGCTGGTGGTCAGCGATGGGTGGACGGCGCGGCTAGGGTCGCTCACCGCGCAGGCCGAGCGCATGTTGCCGTGGCGCACCCTTGCCCACGAAGACGATAAACCGCGCCTGCAATTGGAATTAGAAACGCTGGTGCGCGGCTTTTTTGCGCCCGCCTTGTTTTTGGACTACATCCGCCACTTTGTGCTGTTTGAGCAAGACGGCGACACCCTCATCAAAAAGACAGCAGGCTATCACCAGTTTCACGCCGTGCGGGAAGCGGTGCGTGCCACCGTCATCGCTGCCAGTTCGCCCGAGAAGGCTCTGCTGGAGGTGCGCGAAGACCGCGCCACCTACGGCAAAGAGGTAAAAACAGGCTCCCGCAAAGCGGGGGTGGTGTGGCACACGCAAGGCTCGGGCAAAAGCATCACGATGGCCTGTTACGCGGGCAAGCTGCTGCAACAGCCCGAGATGAAGAACCCCACGCTGGTGGTGGTGACGGATCGCAACGATTTGGATGGGCAGTTGTTTGCCACCTTCTGCGCCGCCAGCGACTTGCTGAAAACCACGCCCGTGCAGGCGGGCAGCCGCGAGGAGCTGCGCGAGATGCTGGCCTCGCGCCAAGCGGGGGGCATCGTCTTCACCACGGTGCAAAAGTTTGCGCTGCTGGACGGGGAAAACGCGCACCCGCTGCTGTCCGACCGCTCCAACATCGTCGTCATTTCAGACGAAGCGCACCGCAGCCAGTACGGCATGAAAGGGCGTTTGGACGAGAAAACGGGCCAATACGTCTTTGGCTACGCCAAGCACTTGCGAGACGCGCTGAAAAACGCCACCTTCATCGGCTTCACGGGCACGCCGATTGCGCTGGAAGACAAAGACACCCGCGCCGTGTTTGGCGACTATGTGAGCATTTACGACATTCAAGATGCCGTCGATGACGGCGCAACCGTCCCCATCTACTACGAAAGCCGTTTGGCGAAGCTGGACGTGAAGCAAGCCGACATCGACGCGCTGAACGCAAAAGTCGAGGAGGTGGTGGAGGACGAAGAAGACCTTGCCAGCCGCGAGAAAACCAAAAGCGAATGGGCGGCGCTGGAAAAACTGGTCGGCGCAGCGCCCCGTTTGGCACAAATCGCCCAAGATGTGGTCGATCACTTTGAAACTCGCCTCTCGGTGCTGGACGGCAAGGCCATGATCGTGTGCATGAGCCGCGACATTTGCGCCCAGTTGTACGATGCCATCGTCACCCTGCGCCCCGCGTGGCACGACGACGACCCAGAACGAGGGGCCATCAAGGTGGTGATGACGGGTTCGGCGGCGGACAAGGCGCTGCTGCAAGCGCATTTGCACAGCAAGCCCGTGAAAAAGCGGCTGGAAAAACGCTTCAAAGATGCGAAAGACCCGCTCAAGCTCGTCATCGTGCGCGATATGTGGCTGACGGGCTTTGATGCGCCGTGCTGCCACACCATGTACGTCGATAAGCCCATGAAGGGCCACAACCTGATGCAGGCCATTGCACGGGTGAACCGCGTTTTCAAAAACAAGCCCGGCGGTTTGGTGGTGGACTACATCGGCATCGCCAACGAGTTGAAGGCCGCCCTGAAAACCTACACCGAGGCCAAGGGCAAGGGCGACCCGACGCACAACGCCGCCGAAGCCTTGGCCGTGTTGCTGGAGAAAATAGACATCGTGCGCGGCATGATGCACGGCTGCGACTACAGCGTCTTTGAGACGCAAGCCGCCGCCTTGATCCTGCCTTGCGCCAACCATCTGCTGAGTCTGAAGGACGGGAAAACGCGGTTTCTGGACACGATGGTCGCCGTTGCCAAAGCGTATGCGCTGTGCGGCACGCTGGACGAAGCCGCCGCGCTGCGCAAGGAAATCGCGTTCTTCTCCGCCATCAAAGCCGCCCTCAGCAAGTTCACGACGGTGGACAAAAAACGATCCACCGAGGAGACGCACAGCGCCCTGAAACAGATATTGGACAACGCCATCGTCGCCGACGGGATGGCCGACATCTTCGCGCTGGTGGGGCTGGACAAGCCCAACATCGGGCTGCTGTCCGACGAGTTTTTGCAAGACGTGCGCCAAATGAAAACCCGCCACTTGGCGGTGGAGCTGCTGGAGAAACTGCTGCGCGACGAGATCAAGGCGCGGGCACGCCACAACGTCATTCAAGAAAAGAAATACGGCGACCGCCTGCTGCAAACGCTGCGCCAGTACCACAACCGCGCCATCGAGACGGCACAGGTCATTGAAGAATTGATCGACATGGCAAAAGCGTTTCAGGCCGAGCTGGAGCGCGAAGCCACGCTGGGCCTGCGTCAGGACGAAATCGCTTTTTATGACGCACTGGCCCACAACGCCAGCGCCGTGCGCGAGTTGGGCGATGAGGTGCTGAAAAAAATGGCCGTCGAAATCACCGAAAAACTCCGCGCCAGCACCACCGTGGACTGGCAAGTGCGCGAAAGCGTCCGCGCCCGCCTGCGGATTTTGGTGCGCCGCTGCCTACAAAAATGGAAATACCCCCCCGACCAACAACCCGACGCGGTAGAACTGGTGCTGAAACAAGCCGAGTCGCTGTCGGATGCGTGGACGAGTTGAACCGCCCAACGTGTCGATTTTTTGCCGTTTTTTCGACATATTCTTGCCATCTGTCGATTTCATCGACATATCAA
>DLPA01000122.1:4961-5081 GCA_002479815.1 bacterium UBA7470
CCCGTTTTGCAGTGCCAAACAACGGGTTTTGGGCCTTGGGAAGGGAAAATTTTAAGAAAAATGGGGTATTTTTAAGATTAAAAATAGCCATATAACTCGTATTTCTTGCGTAAGCAGCTC
>DLPA01000103.1:0-440 GCA_002479815.1 bacterium UBA7470
GCCGTCATTGAGGAAATCATCAAACCCGTGCTGCCCAGCGCATGGCTGCAAGACACCGAGTATCTCATCAACCCCACCGGGCGTTTTGTGATTGGTGGCCCGCAAGGCGATTGCGGCTTGACTGGGCGCAAGATCATTGTCGATACCTACGGCGGCGCTTGTCCCCACGGTGGCGGCGCGTTCTCAGGCAAAGACCCCACGAAAGTGGATCGTTCTGCGGCGTATGCGGCGCGTTATGTCGCTAAAAACATCGTGGCGGCGGGTTTGGCACGTCAATGCCAGATTCAAGTGGCGTATGCGATTGGGGTGGCGCATCCCATGAACATCACCGTCTATACCGAAGGCACGGGCGTGATTCCTGACGATCAAATCGCCGCCTTGGTGCGTGCGCATTTTGATTTGCGTCCGAAAGGCATCATTCAAATGCTGGATTTGCTGCG
>DLPA01000103.1:594-35251 GCA_002479815.1 bacterium UBA7470
GGTTTGAAATAATCGCCAGCGTCACTCGACATGCTTGACCAGAGCCGCAGATAATGAGAATTCATGCTGCGGTTTTTTTATTGCCTCTGGAGATAGGTTCATGATGCACGCTATACGTCGTCGGCCTCTGTTAACTGCGATGGTTTTATCTGGTTTGTTTGTACTTTCGGGTTGTGCAAGCTTGAGTGAGGAGGAATGCAAAACGGCAGATTGGGGGCGTTTGGGCTATAACGATGGCGCCGCAGGCCATGCCGAATCGCGTTTGGCAGAGCACGCCGATGCTTGTGCCAAGATAGGCATACGGCCCAACGCCTCACTCTGGCGCTCGGGCTGGGATCGGGGTGTCATGACGTATTGCACGCCCAATGTCGGCTGGCGCGAAGGCTTGGCAGGACGCAGCTACAGTGGCGTGTGTCGCGGGCGCAATGAGGAAGCCTTCTTAGGCCCTTACCGCGCGGGCGCGGAGATTCACCGTCTCGAATCTCGCATCAACAGCAATCAAAGTGAAATTCGTCGGCTTGAGGAGCAATTACGCAGCGCCCCCAACGACGAAGCACGTCGCCGCCTACGCAGTCGCATCCGCGATTTGGACGATGAACAACGCTACTTACGTTCCTCCGCCAACAATTTGCGCTACGGCGCTCGCTACTGAGGCGGAATGGGTGCGGGATGTGGGTGTATCAACCGCCTTCTTGGCTGCCTGACGGGCACAGCCAAACCATCGTACCGTCTTTGTGGGCAGGGCGTACTGTGCCAAGATCGGGGATTCGGTTTCAGCGAGAACGTTGGACGACACCCGATGAGGACTTCATTGATGTCGATCGCGTGCGCCCCCATCGTCAGAGCGTCCCCGCTGCGTGGCCCTTATTGGTGGTGTTTCATGGCTTAGAAGGCTCTTCTCAAAGCCATTACGCACAAGGCTTTGCCCGTTATGCGCTGACGCAAGGTTGCGAATGTGCCATTCCACACTTTCGGGGCTGTTCGGGCGAGTTGAATGTCACCCCTCGGGCGTATCACTCAGGCGACTTTGCGGAAATCGACTGGATTTTGCGCCGCTTCAAAGCCGAAGCCCCCCATCGTCCGATCTGGGCGGTGGGCATCTCACTGGGTGGCAATGCCTTGAGTAAATGGGCGGGGGAGTCGGGGGCACAGGCGCTGCATTTGGTGCAAGCGGTGGCGGCCGTCTGTTCGCCTTTGGATTTGGCCGCTTCTGGTCGGGCGATGGGGCAGGGCTTTAATCGCCACGTCTATACCCGTATGTTTCTGAATACCATGATCCCGAAGGCGCTTCAGAAATGGAAGCAGTTTCCACATCTGTTTGATGCACCTGCGCTGCAAAAAGCCAAAACGCTGTACGAATTTGATGATCTTTTTACAGCACCTTTGCATGGGTACAAAAACACCGAAGATTATTGGTTACGGGCATCGGCCTTGCCAGTGCTGCACAAGATTCAAGTGCCCAGCTTGCTGCTCAATGCCAAAAACGATCCTTTTATTCCTGCAAGCTCTTTGCCTACACCCCAGCAAGTCAGCTCTCAGGTCTCGCTGTGGCAGTCCCGTCATGGGGGGCACGTCGGTTTTCCATCGCATCATTGGCAGCAATCTGCGCAGGCGCTGTTCATGGAAATGCCCAGCGCGGTGGGGGCATGGCTGTTTCATCATCGTTAACCAGTTGGAAATAAACCCAATGGACGACATCGTATTGCAAGCCATGCGTAAATGGCCCCATGTCCCCGCCTGCTATGGTTGGTTAGGCTTAGATGGTCGAGGCCAGTGGTGGATG
This sequence comes from bacterium UBA7470, assembly GCA_002479815.1. Taxonomy (GTDB): domain Bacteria; phylum Pseudomonadota; class Gammaproteobacteria; order Burkholderiales; family Burkholderiaceae_C; genus UBA2334. The sequence goes on from DLPA01000103.1 coordinate 2,378, forward strand.
CGCGACGACCGCACACAGCAACAAGGCACATTTCAAGAAGCGATCCGAAACAACGTGTCTGAGGCCAAGGGTGCTTTACTGCAACACGACAAGTTGGTCGCTTTTATTGGTCGCAATTATGGGCATGACGAAGAGGGACGCTGGTTTTTTCAAAACGGCCCTCAGCGAGTGTATGTAGAACTGGCCTATGCGCCGTGGGTGTTTCGCGTGCAGGACAACGGAGAAGTTCATACCCACACCCATGCCGTCACCGTTGTCAAACAAGCCATCAGCGACGAGCTGGGTCATTTGTACTTAGACACACCACTGGGTTTGGGTTTGGTACATACCCAAGATGTAGGCGTGGCTTGCGATTTTTTAAGTCAATGGTCTTGCGTAGAAAGATCGGCCGCGGAGCTGCCCTCACACTTTGCTTACGTCCGCAGCCCGCAGCATCAGCATCCCGCCTTGCTCGCTCGTGTCTGAGCACAAAAATAAAAAAGCCGGACGCATCCGGCTTTGGACTAAACACACAGACAAACAACCTTATTTTTTAGGCTCGGGTGCAGCTGGTTCCTTAAACTTCGCCCCACCTGAGTTGGCCATGTGTACGACGGCACGAGCAATCTCCAAATCGTTCAAATCGCCTCCAGCTTGTGCGCCCATTGCGCCCTTGCCTTTGAGGGCTGAATTGATCAGGGTATCCAGTCCTGTGCCGATGCGTGGTCCCCAAGCGCCCGCATCGCCCAGTTTGGGTGCGCCTACCAAACCAGCCGTGTGACATGCTGCACATTGCGCTGTGTAAGCCTCTTCACCAGAGCGTAGTTTACGATCACCGGTTTTCAGCTCCACCGCACCCACGCGCTGGATACGGGTGGCCACGGCCAACTCTGAGCTGTCAACGCCAGGTGCTGTTTTATTCGCTGAGACAACGAAGTACACCAACCCGATGATGATAAAGACGGGCACAACGAACGAGAAAAATGAGGTCCAAAGGAATTGGCTCGGGGTTTGAATTGGGCCGGAGTGAGAGTCGTGGCTCATGGCATGTACTGAGGAAGAAGAGTTGGCTGCCGAATCAGCAGCGGAGAATAAAAAAATTTGATCTCTAATTATAACGACGACCCTTACAGTAGTTTGGCAACAAGTTGGTTTAGCCATGCACAATTGCGATTGTAAAAAAATGCAATGAAACCCGCACTTTTGCAGTAAACAGTTATGACAGGGATGATTCACTGAATGTGTATGAGCAAGCACCCCTTGCAGCGCGTACCATCAAGGTCTATTTGTCGGCTGATGCTTTGGAGAAATCACTCATGTACCGTTGGATATGGCGCACCTTGATCCTTGGTTGGACAGGGCTGGTGGTAGGCTGTGGTGATGGAGAGCTGACATCCTCCGCAGGCACTGTGATTTCTCCTTCTCGTCACAAGAGGTCGGATTTCAGTGGTGCGACAGGCGATATACCCGCCAAGTCTGCTCCGGTAGAACAACCGCAATATGTGCTGCATCAAGCCCGCGCTCGCTTAATTCCTGCCGTCTTGCAGGTGTATTACAACCCCACAGACGCACCCGCCCATTGGGATTTAGCTTCTATGCTCGCATTGTTACAGCGCACCGCCAATAAATGGAGCGATGTGTGTAATGTTCGCATTGAAGTGATAGGCACGACGGGGGTGAAGCCTGTCATGCAAAAACAAAGCGCGGTCGATGTGGATGGACTCAGCGTGATTGGATGGCTGGTGTTTCCGACCGATCTGGCGAGTTTCAGCGGCAATGTCAGTTGGTGGTATCGCACCAATGCCGACCGACTCCCCGCCATCGTGGATGCCGACATGGGGCTGAATCTGTCTCGTGTCTCAAGGTTCACAGGCGAAAGTGCTGCTTTGAATCTGGGGGGGCTACTCACCCATGAATGGGGGCATATGCTGGGCATCAGTCACTCAAATACATCCCAATCGGTGATGTTTGCCGCGCCTTACAACAGCTACACCTTCCAAAACAGCTTGCGCGGTGACGATGCCGCTGCTTGCGCCGATTTGTACGGCGCAGCCCCCCATGCACAGGCCATGCGCGTGTTCAACTGGGCCGAGCAAGTGTTGCCCGACCTCTTGCAACCCTTGGGCGTGTCTTCTACGTTGGTGGATGGTTTTCCGACCCGCGAATACAGTCAAACCGGATTTGCCTTGCAAGTCCGTGCCGAGCGTATCTACTACCGACCGGGCTTTCAGCAAGCGTGGATAGACCTAGGGCTGGTGAGCGACTGGTTTGCCGTTGCCAGCAGCCAAGGGTTTTGAAGGGGCGCGGGTGCAGGCGCAGGCGCGGGCGACCCCTCTCAAGCAATGACCCCGCCGCCCAAGCACACGTCCCCGTCGTACAGCACAGCAGACTGCCCGGGCGTGACGGCCCATTGCGGCGCGGGAAAGTGCAGGCGTATGCCACTGGCATCGCCCGCTTGGGTCAAGGAGCCGCTGGTGGGTGCGGCGTAGAGCGTGCAGGGGGCATCGCTTTGGCGGTAGCGGGTTTTGGCGCTCAAGTGGCGACAGGCTTGCCCGTTGGCATCGGTGTCGCTCAGGGCAGGTGCTGCGCCTGCTGTCCAGCTCAGGTCTAGGGCGTGCAAGCCCTCGCTCAACAACCACGGGTGATCGTGCCCTTGTACCACCCACAACGTGTTGGTCTTGACTTCTTTACGCGCCACAAACCACGGCGCATGGTCGCCGCCGCCTTTTTGTGCGCCCTTGGCCTTGATGCCGCCTATGCCTAAGCCTTGGCGTTGACCCAAGGTGTAAAAGCTCAAACCCACATGGCGACCGATGACATGGCCTTGCGGGTTTTTGATCGGGCCGGGTGCGTGGGCGATGTAGCGGTTCAAAAACTCCCGAAACGGACGCTCGCCGATGAAGCAAATGCCGGTCGAATCTTTTTTCTTGGCATTGGGCAGCCCAATCTCGGCGGCGATGCGGCGCACCTCGGTTTTGTGCAACTCGCCCACCGGAAACAGGGTGTTGGACAACTGCGCTTGGGTGAGGCGGTGCAGAAAATAGCTTTGGTCTTTGCCAGCGTCTAAGCCTTTGAGCAGCTCGAAACGGCCATCGCCTAAGCGAGCCGTTTCTGGGGGCAAAAGAGCTTTTTGGGCATCGACGCAGCGCACGCGGGCGTAGTGGCCGGTGGCGATTTTGTCGGCTCCGAGGGCAAAGGCGTGGTCTAAAAAGGCTTTGAATTTGATTTCGGCGTTGCACAAAATGTCGGGGTTGGGGGTGCGGCCGGCTTGGTACTCGCGCAAAAACTCGGCAAATACGCGATCTTTGTAATTCGCTGCGAAATTGACGTGTTCGATGTCGATGCCGATCACATCGGCCACGCTGGCCGCGTCCAACCAGTCTTGCCGACTGGTGCAATGTTCGCTGTCGTCGTCATCTTCCCAATTTTTCATGAAGATGCCCACGACCTCATGGCCTTGGCGCTTGAGCAAATAGGCACTCACCGCAGAATCGACCCCGCCGGAAAGGCCCACCACAATTTTCAGTTTCTTCGTCATACCCCGCATTATCCCGAGACTGGACACGTCAGGGGGCTACAAAAATGCCTTCATGAAAGCCATCAGCGCCTGTGGCTGTTCGTGAATCACCCAATGGGAGCCATTCGGGATGCGATCAATCCGTAAATCAGGAATGTACTGTTCCAGTCCGTCCAACAGACTGGGGGGAAGGGCGATGTCTGCCAGCCCCCAAATCACTTGGGTGGGAATGCGGACGTGTGTGACCGAGGCAGGCAGGGTGACGGCTGTGGCAGCAGGGTCGTTTGCAGAAGGAGGACGCAGTGGCGATGCGCCATAGTAGTGACAGGGGCCTTGTAGTCCTTGCCGCCATACGTCGCGGTATTGCTCGCGCACCTCATCGGTCAACCACGCATACAAGCCAGTGCTTGCGCCCATATGCTCAAAAAAGGGCCATAAGCGCGCAAAATCGTCGGCTGCCAGCAGCTCAGGCGCATCAGGGCGAGCCAAAAAATTCATGTACGCACTTGCGGCTTGTTGCGCCGGGTTGTGCGCCAGTTCGCGTAAAAACGTCGCTGGATGAGGCGAGTTGATGATGACCAGCTTGGCTAAGAGGTCTGGACAACTGGCGGCCACATTCCATGCCACCGCGCCCCCCCAGTCGTGGGCGATGAGAACAACAGGCGTTTGTATGCCTTGAGATGTTGTGAAGTGTTGTATTAAAGAAACAATATCTTGCACCAGATGTTTGGCGCGATAAGCCGATACATCCGTTGGCGCACTGGAGCCAGCATAGCCTCTCAGATTGGGCGCAACGCAGACGTGACTGCCGCCTTCTGGGGACGCAAAGTGCTGTAAAAAATCATCCCAAATGAAGGCTGCTTCAGGAAAGCCGTGCAAAAACACCAGCAGCGGACGTGCGGGGCGGGTCTGTGCCTTTGCTGTCCAAGGCTCTGTGATGCGGCAGCGCAAGTGGATGCCGTGGGGCAGCTCAAGCGTCTGGTGTTGAATCTGGGGGAAGCTTTGGACTGGCGTTGGGGGCGGGTTCATGGTCGCGTTCCTGCTGAAGTTGGGCGGCTGTGGCCCATTGCCGCAGCAGCACGGAAACCTCTTCTACGCCTTGGCGTTTGAGGGCAGAAAACAGCATGGCCTGTCCGCCGCCGACTTGCAGTCGCGCAATCGACAAGGCTTTTTGTGCCTCTACACGGGTGAGCTTGTCGGCCTTGGTCAACAACACCAGAAGGTTCAAGCCTTGTTCGACGCGAGGGCGTATCACTTCTAACAAGATGTCGTCCAGCTCGGTTAAGCCCAAACGTGCATCGCACAGCATCACAACGCTGTTGAGATTGTGCCGCGTGCGTAAGTAGCTCGCCATGACCCGCTGCCAGCGCAATTTGGCCTCTTTGGGAACTGCCGCATAACCGTAGCCCGGTAAATCGGTCAACACCGCATCGGTGCAGCCTTGTTTGCCGACAGAAAATAGGTTGATGCTTTGGGTACGCCCGGGCGTTTTTGAGGCAAAGGCGAGCCGTTTTTGCTGTGTGAGCGTATTGATGGCGGTGGATTTGCCCGCGTTGGAGCGTCCCACAAAGGCAATCTCTGGCTCATGGATGCGAGGCAGGTACTCCAATTGAGGGGCGGTAGTTAAAAAGCGTGCCGTGTGCAGCCACGCCGTTGCTGTTTTCGCAGCTTGGGTCGTACTGGACGGGGAGGGAGGGGGTAGGAGTGGAGTAGATGGCTCAGTCATTCTGGGGTTTTCCCGAGGCGACATTGTAAAATCAGAAAGTTTTTCTGCATGTCGCTGCTGTGTTGGTTTCACGGCATTCTTAAATCTCATCGCTTATACCTTAGCCCACGCCATGAACATTGTTGTGTCCTCCCTCTGTGCAGCAGCTCTTGCTGCCGCTTCCTTCGCCGCACAAGCACAAGCAGCCAAGCCCGACACTGCCAAAGGTGCTGCCGCCTATGGTCAGGTGTGTGTGGCTTGCCATGCAGCTGACGGCAATTCCAGCTTGGCCGCCAATCCGAAATTGGCCCAGCAACATCCCGAATACCTGGTCAAACAGCTGCAAGAGTTCAAGTCTGGTAAACGTGAAAATGCAGTCATGAAAGGTTTTGCTGCCGCGCTGTCAGATGAAGAGATGCGCAACATCAGTTTTTGGTTGGCTGAGCAAAAAGCCAAAAACGGTGCGGCAGTCAATAAAGATTTGGTCACGTTGGGCGAGCGCATTTACCGTGGCGGCATTCCCGACCGTCAAGTGGCTGCCTGTGCGGGTTGCCACAGCCCCAACGGCGCGGGCATTCCAGCTCAATATCCGCGCCTGAGCGGTCAACACGCCGAATACACCGCAGGGCAATTGACCGCCTTCCGCGATGGCGTGCGCAAAAACAGCGTTCAAATGACGCAAGTGGCTGCCAAAATGAACGATAAAGAAATCAAAGCTGTCGCGGACTACATTGCTGGGCTGCGTTGATCGGTGTTGGATTTGGCCTTCAGTCTTGTAGGTATATAAGCCATCAATAATGTTTCAGGTGACAATCGGGCACATACCTTGTGCAACATGGGTACCAGTTGATGCAGCGCCCTGAAGCTGAGGAACTTTTCTTGGTTCGGGTGCTCTAGCACGGGGCGGGTCTGGTCTTGACCCGCTTTTTTTTTGCGCCTCCATTACGGGTGGTGTTCAAAACGCTGTGTCTAGGTGGTGTTTTGTTCGCATATTGATCTTGTTTTTTTGTTTGAGTGTTTGTCATGACCATAGGCACCGATAGTTTGGAGCCGCCGCGTTTGTCTCGATGGTGGAATGAATGGGTGGAGTTGCTGTCCTCCATGCGTTTTGCCATCGCCTTGTTGACGGTGATTTGTATTGCTTCCGTCATTGGCACGGTGCTGAAACAACATGAACCGATCAACAATTACGTCAATCAGTTTGGCCCCTTTTGGTCAGAAGTGTTTGGGCGTTTTGGCCTGTACTCTGTGTACAGCGCATGGTGGTTTTTGGTGATTTTGGCGTTTTTGGTGGTCAGCACCAGCTTGTGCATTTTGCGCAATACCCCAAAAATTGTGGCTGATTTGAAGGCGTATAAAGAAAACATTCGCGCACAAAGTCTTCAAGCCTTTAAGCACAAAGCCGCTGGCGACTTGCCCCACGCACCGCAAGATGCTGCACAACAGATCGGGCAACTCTTGGCCTCGGGGGGGTGGAAGGTGCGCTTGCAGTCGCGTCCACAGCCGGATGGTTCTACGGGCTGGATGGTGGCGGCCAAAGCAGGCGCGGCCAACAAATTGGGCTATATCGCCGCGCACAGCGCCATTGTCTTGGTGTGCATAGGCGGTTTGTTGGACGGCGATTTGATCGTCCGCGCTCAAATGTGGCTCAACGGCAAAGAAATTTACAAAGGTGGTGGACTGATTTCTGAAGTACCCGCCCAGCATCGCTTATCCCCCACCAACCCCACGTTTCGCGGTAACTTGTTGGTGACAGAAGGCGCCACGGCTGGTACGGCCATTTTGAGTCAACCCACAGGCGTGTTGCTGCAAGATTTGCCGTTTTCTGTGGAGTTGAAAAAATTCATCGTCGAGTATTACTCCACAGGCATGCCCAAATTATTTGCCAGTGAGATCGTGATTCACGACCACGACACGGGCGAAAAACGCGAAGCACGGGTCGAGGTGAATCATCCCGCCATTCATCGTGGTGTGGCGATTTACCAATCCAGTTTTGACGATGGTGGCTCTAGCGTCAAACTCAAAGCGGTGCCGATGGCGGCAAACACCAAGCCCTTCACGGTCGAAGGGGTCATTGGCGGTACGACCTCCTTGAGCAACGGCGATCAGAAGTTGACGCTGGAATACACGGGCTTGCGCGTCATCAACGTCGAAAACTTCAGCGCGAACACCAACACCAATGCCAATGCCAATGGTGCGGATGTACGGGCAGTGGATTTGACGCATTCCATTGAAAGCCGTTTGGGTGCGGCCAACAAAACGGTCACACCCAAAGACCTTCGCAACATCGGCCCCAGCATTTCCTACAAACTGCGTGATGCCGCCGGACAAGCCACCGAGTTCAACAACTACATGTTACCCGTGGAGATCGACGGCAACCGCGTATTTTTACTGGGTATGCGTGACACCACTGGCGAACCCTTCCGCTACCTGCGTGTGCCTGCGGATGAGCAAGACAGTATGGACGCTTGGCTGCGTTTGCGCGCCGCCTTGCAGGACGACGATTTGCGTCGTCTCGCCGTGTCTCGTTATGTCAAGTCGGCTGTGGAGCCGGGCAAACCAGAGTTAGAGCAGGCGCTGAGCGCCTCTGCACAACGTGCGCTTGATTTGTTTGCCGGCGTTGATCCGGCCTTGAAAGACATGGCAGCCAAGGCCACCACGGATTTGCCAGCACCGAGAGGCGGCTTGCAAGCCGTGTCCTTGTTCATGGAGTCCAACGTGCCACCCGCCGAGCGTGAACGCGCCAGTGAAGTGCTGGTGCGCATCTTGAATGGTGCTTTGTTCGAGCTGAACCAAGTTGCCCGCGAGCGTGCAGGCTTAAAACCGCTGCCGCGTGACGAGGCTGCACGGTCTTTTACGACCCAAGCCGTATTGAGCCTCAGTGATGCGTTTTTTTACACCGCCCCTATGGCGTTTTTGATGCAGGACTTCACCCAAGTGCAAGCCAGCGTGTTTCAAGTGGCGCGTGCGCCGGGCAAAAACATTGTGTATTTGGGCTGTTTGTTTTTGATTTTGGGCGTATTTGCCATGCTGTACGTGCGTGAAAAACGCTTGTGGGTATGGATCACGTCTCAAAAAACGGCCATTGCCGAGCAAACAGGCAGTCATGCTCAAATGGCTTTATCTTGTAACCGCAAGACGCTGGAAGTCGATCAAGAGTTTGAGCAACTGAAAACTCGCTTGCTCCTCCCCACATCTCACCTCAACTGACGCATCAAAGGACATCCGATGAACACGCAGAGCTTGAATCAAGGCCGGGGCCATGCGGCCACCCAGTCTAGCCCTCAAACCATGACGCTCAATCCGGGGTTTTTCAGCCAACGCACGATGAGCGATTGGCTGTTTGCCGCCCTTTTGCTCATCGGTGCAGGCTGGGTGTTCTTCCGCTACGGGGCGGTGATGGACGTGTATGAAACCAGCATTCTGGCGGGGACGGTGCCGGCCTTGATCTGGTTGGGGTGGTTTTGGCGACCGCTGCAAGCCTTGATGATCGGTGTGGCGGTATTGTCGCTGTGGGCGATTGCCACCTATCAAGTCGATGGCAAGGCGGATTTGGCACGCGCCGATCAAGCCTTCATCTTGAAGTATTTTTTATCAAGCCAATCCGCAATTTTGTGGATGAGTATGCTCTTTTTTATGAGTACGGTGTTTTACTGGTTGGGGGTGTTTTCACGTCAACACGCCCCCACAATGGAGGCGCTAGGCTCTAAAGTGGCGTGGGCGGGCGTGGTGCTGGCCTTGGTGGGCACGATGGTGCGCTGGTACGAAGGTCACCAAATGGGGCCCGACATCGGCCACATCCCCGTCAGCAATTTGTACGAAGTCTTTGTGCTGTTTTGTTGGATGACGGCGCTGTTTTACCTGTATTACGAGGCCATTTACAAGACCCGTGCTTTGGGGTCGTTTGTCATGCTGGTGGTCAGTGCGGCGGTGGGTTTTTTGCTGTGGTACACCGTGGTGCGCGAAGCGCATCAAATTCAGCCCTTGATTCCGGCCCTGCAAAGCTGGTGGATGAAAATTCATGTACCCGCCAACTTTGTCGGCTATGGCACCTTTGCCATTGCTGCGATGGTGGCCTTCGCTTACCTCATCAAACAAAGCGCCAGCGAAACCCGCTGGTACAAGTTGGCCCCGCTGTGGTTGCTGGGCGTGGTGCTGTGTTTTGAACCGATTGTGTTCCGACAAGGCAAAACCGAGCAAAGCAGCAGCTACTGGTTCATCTACTTTGGCATCTCAGCCCTGATCGTGGCGGGGGTGTTGAGCATACGCCAACGCTTGGCCGAGCGCCTGCCCAGCTTTGAGGTGCTGGACGATGTGATGTACAAAGCCATCGCCATCGGCTTTGCCTTTTTCACCATCGCCACGGTGTTGGGCGCACTGTGGGCAGCGGATGCGTGGGGCGGCTATTGGAGCTGGGACCCCAAAGAAACCTGGGCTTTGATCGTGTGGTTGAACTACGCCGCGTGGCTGCACATGCGTCTGATGAAGGGCTTGCGCGGCACGGTGTCGGCGTGGTGGGCCTTGATCGGCTTGGCGATCACGACGTTTGCTTTCCTCGGCGTGAATATGTTTTTGTCTGGTTTGCACAGCTATGGCAGTTTGTAAGTTAGCAAAAAGCATAGTAAAAAATGTGAGCTTTTTACGCAAGTAATACGTGGCTTACAGCCGATATGTATCTTAAAAAAGACTGTTATTCTTAAAAAACAGTCCCCTGAATGAACAAAAAGCCCGTTTTCTAAGGCAGAAAACGGGCTTTTTTACTGTTTTTTTATGGTTTTAGGTCATTTATTTTGAATGAAATAAGCTGTAAGACACGTATTTCCTGCGTGAGCAGCTCACTTTTTTTACTATCTTTTTCTGTGCTGTTTGAGGGCAGAGAGTCTCAGGCCGCTGAGGTCGCTGAGGGCAATAAATGCTCGCGTTGCCACAGGTCGCTCAAGGGTTCGCGTTGCCGGATGAGGTGCGTTTGACCTTCGGCAATCATCAGTTCAGCTGCACGGCTTCGGGTGTTGTAGTTGCTGGACATGCTCATGCAGTAAGCGCCTGCCGACAAGACGGCCAAGTAATCGCCCGATTGCACAGTGAGGCTGCGGTCGCGGCCCAGCCAATCGCCGCTTTCGCAGACGGGGCCTACCACGTCATACATCGCAGCGCCACGGGCGCGAGGCTGCACTTCAACGATGCGGTGGTAGGCCTCGTACATGGCTGGGCGTGGCAAGTCGTTCATGGCGGCATCGACGATGCAGAAGTTTTTGTGTTCGCCGTCTTTGAGGTAGAGCACTTCGGTGAGGCATACGCCGGCGTTGCCTACCAGCGAGCGCCCGGGTTCGATCATGAAATGGCGTTGACCAAAACCGCGCGCATCCAAACGCGCAAAAAGCGACTGCCACAACTCGTTGGCGCGGGGCGGCGTGTCGCCTTGGTAGTCGATGCCTAAACCACCGCCAAAGTCGATGTGCGCCAAGGCGATACCGGCGGTTTCTATGGCAAGGACCAAATCCAAAATGCGATCCATCGCATCCAGATAAGGCTCGACTTCGGTGATTTGTGAACCGATGTGGCAATCAATCCCCACCACACGCAAGCCCGGCAATTGCGCCGCACGTTGGTAGGTCTGGAGCACTTCCTCGTGGGCAATCCCAAATTTATTGCCTTTTAAGCCCGTCGAGATGTAGGGGTGGGTTTTGGCATCGACGTTGGGGTTGACACGTAGGCTGATGGGGGCTTGCGTGCCCATCGCCAGCGCCACTTCGTTCAATACGTTCAATTCAGCGACACTTTCCACGTTGAAGCAGCCAATGCCCACTTGCAATGCACGACGCATCTCGGCGCGGGTTTTGCCCACGCCAGAAAAAATGATGCGATTCGGTGCAGCGCCAACGGCCAAAGCGCGTTCCAATTCGCCGCCAGACACGATGTCAAAACCACAGCCTGCTTGCGCAAAGACCTGCAAAACCGCCAGCGATGAATTGGCTTTCATGGCGTAGCAAATGGAGACTTGGCGGCCTTCAAAACCTGCTTGGTATGCAGTCAGCGCGTCCTGCATGGCTGATTTTGAATAGACAAACAAGGGCGTTTGATGTTGCTGTGCCAAGGGCGCGAGGGCAACGCCATCAAGCGCCAGCCCATCGGCGGTGTAGCTCAAATGGCTGTTCAAGGGGAGGGCAGAAATAGAGGTGCTGTTCATGGCGGTACAAATCAAGGTCTGGCGGTGGAGGTGGTCGCTGAGGGGGGGCTGGCGTTGGTTTTTGCGTTGGTGCTTGTGCTGGCGTTCGCACCGGTGCCTGTGCTGGGTAAGGTCAGCGGGCCTTTTTGACCACAAGCGCCGATCAATAGCCCTGTGCTCAGCACACTTAAGGCGAACGCGCTTTTGAGGGGCGTGCGCAGTCGCCCTAGAATCGTCTGAGACATCATCTTAAAAACCATTTAAAAACTGTTTGGAAACGGGTATGACGGACAAAGAGTATTTGGAGCAAGCGGAAGCCGCCCTCAAAGCGATTGAGTTGGCGTGTGATCGCATCAATGAGGAAACGGAGGTTGATCTGGACAACCAACGTGTGGGGGGGATGGTCACGCTGACCTTCGCTGATCGTTCGCAAATTGTCATCAATCTTCAAAAACCTTTGCATGAGATTTGGGTTGCAGCAAGGCGTGGCGGTTATCACTTTCGGTGGGAGGCCACGCAATGGCGGGATACCAAAGGCGCTGGAGAACTGTTTGCGTTGCTCAGCAGTGTGGCTTCAGAGCAAGCGCACAGCTCTCTTGTGTTTACTGCCTGAACAAGTCAATAATGCCCTTGCGTTCGTCGGGGACGACGGGTGTCGCTGGACTGTGTGTGTCTTCTGCCCCTGCTGCATCCAAGGCTTGATCGAAACCTAAGCGATCAACTGCGCCATGCTCGTATTCGGCGTAACGCCAATCACCGGCTTGAACCACACTGTCTGGGCGAGACATTTCCACCACAGGGGTTTGTTTGAGCGCCTCCTGCATATAGCTGATCCAAATCGGGAGACTCAGCCCCCCGCCTGTTTCGCGGCTGCCTAAGTTTTTGGGGTTGTCATACCCCACCCAAACCGCAGCGACCACCGTCGGGTGATAGCCTACAAACCAAGCATCCATGGCATCGTTGGTGGTGCCGGTTTTACCGTACAAATCAGGACGTTTGAGTGTGGCTTGTGCTCGTGCGGCCGTGCCTGATCGAGTGATTTCTTGCAACAAACTACCCATGACGAAGGCGTTGCGCTCCTCCAATACGCGCTGTGCTTCGGTGTAATTTTGCGGGGGAGCCTCAAGGATGACGTTGCCCTGATGGTCTGTAATCCGGCTGATGAGCATGGGGGGTACCAAGTGCCCTCCTGTGGCAAACACGCCATAGGCAGAGGCCATCTGCAAAGGTGTGACCACGCCAGCACCCAAGGCCATGGTCAAATAAGGAGGATGCTTGTTGGAGTCAAATCCAAAGCGACTCACCCATTGTTGAGCACTGTGCGCTCCGACTGTTTGCAAGATGCGAATCGACACCATGTTCTTGGACTTTGCCAATGCGGTTCGCACCGACATGGCACCCTCAAATTTACCGTCATAGTTTTTGGGCTCCCAAGGCTTGCCGCCGGTTTCTGCTGCACTAAAAAACAGGGGGCTGTCGTCCACCACGGTGGCCGGATGGACTCCTTTTTCAAGGGCAGCAGAATAGATAAAAGGCTTGAAGCTAGAACCCGGTTGTCGCCAGGCTTGGGTGGCGTGGTTGAACTTGTTTTTCTGGAAATCAAATCCACCTACCAGCGCCCTGATAGAGCCATTGCGTGGGTCTAAAGCAACAAAGGCCCCTTCTACTTCGGGCAGTTGGGTGATGTCCCATCCGTGTTTTGCATTTTTAATGATCCGCACAATCGCACCCCGACGCAGCTTGATCTGTGGGGGTGCTTTTTCTGCCAAGCCTGATTGAACGGGTTTGAGTCCTTCTCCGGTGATCTCTACCGTTTTGGCATCTTGACGCATCACCAGCACACGCTTGGCAGAGGCTTCTAGTACCACTGCCGCGAGTACATCCCCGTTATCAGGGTATTCCGCCAAAAGCTCATCAACGTTTTCTTCTAATGCAGTGTTCTCACTGGGAATGACAATGAACTTTTCAGGGCCACGATAGACTTGCCGACGTTCAAAATCCATCAGCCCTTGTCGCAGTGCTCGATACGCCGCCTGTTGTTCTGTACTGCGTATGGTGGTGGTAACGTTTAAACCGCGTGTGTAGGCTTCATCTCCGTATTGACTGAAAACGGCTTGACGCACCATCTCCGCCACATAGTCCCCTCGCACCCGTTCTGCTGGCTGGCTGGTCTTCAATTTGAGGGGCGTATTTTTTGCTGTCTCTGCGTCACTAGATTTGATAAACCCATTCTCAACCATCCGATCAATGATGTAGTGCTGGCGGATTTTGGCGCGTTGTGGATTACTGAAGGGATTGAAAGCCGAGGGTGCTTTCGGTAAACCTGCAAGCATGGCCGCCTCAGAAATGCTGACATCTTTGAGTTGCTTGCCAAAATAAATTTGCGATGCTGCGGCAAACCCATAGGCTCGATGGCCCAGAAAAATCTGGTTCATGTAGATTTCTAAAATCTGATCTTTGCTGAGTTGATGTTCTAACTTAAAAGTGAGAAGGATTTCGTACAGCTTGCGGGTGTATGTTTTTTCGGCGCTCAGATACACGTTCCTTGCCACCTGCATACTGATCGTGGACGCGCCTTGGCTTTTGGCTCTACCGAAATTCGCCAAAGCAGCGCGAATCATGCCCAGATAATCCACGCCATGATGGTCGAAAAATCTGGCATCTTCTGCAGCGAGAACGGCCTGCTTCATGACATCAGGAATATCCGTAATTGCAGTAAATTCCCTGCGTTCTTCGCCGAACTCGGCCAGCATTTCGCCCTCTGCAGAAAATACCCTTAAAGGCAATTTCGGCCGGTATGCCAGAAGGTTAGAAACGTCTGGAAGATTGGGGTATGTGGCTGCAAAAACGAGTCCAACGGTCAGCAAACCGATCCCGATGAGCGACATTCCAAGGGCCACCAGCGTTGCCATCCACTTCACGAGTGTTTTGATGGCCGATGGTTTGCGTGGTGCATCAGTTGTCGGGGATGTATATTCCGCCATGTGAACCTTGGTTGTGAAGTGAGCAAGATGTCGATTATAAAAATCCTTATCTGAGAGAGAACGCACAGAAATCAGGCATCATCGCCCCATCAGTCAGATATAGTTTTGCTAAGCTGTGGGTCTGCTGCTAGCATAGATGCTCACCCAAACAGCAGTAAGGCTATTCAACGTTTTTTGCCGAGGTCGTCTTGGAATTTCTAAACTCTTTGCTGAGTCGTCAACCAGCATCTCTGATGGGGGTTGATATCAGTGCATCTAGTATCAAAGTTGTAGAACTGGGTCGAACCCGAACAGGCGATTTGATACTGGAGCGTTGTGCGATGGAGCCCTTAGAGAAAGGGTGGGTCGTTGACGGAAACGTCGAAAAGTTTGATGAAGTAGCAGATGCGTTGAGAAGAGTGATCCGTAAGTCTGGCAGCAAAACAAAGTCTGCAGCCCTTGCGTTGCCCGCTTCTGCTGTGATCACGAGAAGAATCTTATTGCCTGCTGAATTGTCTGGGGACGAGATGGAAACTCAGGTTGAATCTGAGGCGAACCAGTACATTCCATTTTCGTTGGACGAGGTGAGCCTTGACTACTGTGTGATTGGCCCCAGTCTTTCGTCCCCCAGTGACGTTGAGGTTTTGATTGCTGCATCCAGAAAAGAAAAGGTACAGGACAGGCAAGGACTGGCAGAGGCAGCAGGACTCAAGCCAATCATCATTGATATTGAGTCCTATGCTTCTCGCCTTGCTGCTGATCGTTTGATCAAGCTGACCCCTTCTGCAGGCAAAGATGCTTTGATTGCGCTGGTTGAGATTGGCTCAGCTACCACAGCAATGCAGGTCGTCTTGAATGGGGATGTGGTGTATGAGCGCGACCAAGCGTTTGGTGGTGGACAGTTGTCACAAATGATCGCGCGTCAGTACGGGTTTTCAGTCGAAGAAGCCGAATCTAAAAAAAGAAACAACGACCTCCCCGAAGATTATGAGACGGTTGTGCTGCCTCAATTCAGACTGAATCTGGCACAAGAAATCATGCGTGCGTTGCAGTTCTTTTTTACTAGCACGCCGAATAGCAAAGTAGACAATATTTTACTGGCCGGAGGCGCAGCGGGTATTCTTGGCCTGTCAGAAGAAATCCATGAGCAATCTGGATTTGCTTGTTCAGTGGCCAATCCTTTTGAAGGTATGGATATCAGCGCAAACTTGCGAGCGAATAAAATCAATAAGGAGAGTACGTCTTATTTAACTGCAACTGGCTTGGCTTTGCGTAGGTATCTGGCATGATATTAATCAATTTACTTCCACACAGAGAAGCTGCAAAGAAGCGCAGAAAAGAGCAGTTCTTTGTGATGCTTGCTGCAGCTGCTTGTGCTGGATTGCTGCTTGCGTTCTTGTACAGCTATTATTTGTCGATCCAAATTGATACTCAGAAAATGAGAAATCAAATGTTGGTTGATGAAACCAAAAAACTTGAATTACAAATCAAGGACATTGCAACTTTACAGACAGAGATGGCAGCTTTGAAGGCCCGGCAGCAAGCAGTAGAAGACCTACAAGCCGATAGAAATCTCCCCGTACATATACTTTCAGACTTGGCTGCGTTCATACCAGAAGGAATTCACTTGACCTCGCTCAAGCAAGCGGGTTTATCACTGACACTGACAGGTATGGCGCAGTCACAAGAGCGTGTTTCTGAGTTGCTGCGTAATTTTTCTGGGAAAAGCCCATGGTTGACAAAGCCTGAGCTGGTCGAAATTATTTCTACTCCTGTTTCTTCAAATGTAAAAGATCAGAAAAAGAAAGTATTTAGTTTTCAGTTAAAACTCACGATTTCTCGGCAAAAAGATGCCGCCGAAACTACAAACGCTGTGAAGTGATGTCAAATGATGGATATCAAAAATAAAAAAATTGACCCTAAAGCACTTGTTTTAGATATTCAAAGTCAATTCAAAGGACTCAACCCAAACGATCCATCGAGATGGCCCACATTTCCAAAAGCTTTTTTACTCTTAGGCGTGTCGTCCTTGGTGATAGTCGCACTTTGGTTTTTTTGGCTTTCAACACTACAAGATGAATTGGCTGCAGAATCAGCGAACGAGCAAACGTTAAAAGAAACTTATAAAACAAAGCTTGGGCAAGCAATCAACTTGGATGAACTAAAGCGGCAACTGGAGCAAGTCAAGCAGTATGTCAATCAACTGGAAAAGCAGTTGCCAAGTAAGGCAGAAATGGATGCGCTCTTGTCTGATATTAACCAGGCCGGTGTAGAAAGAAATCTACAATTTGAACATTTCAAACCCGGCCAGGTGATTGTGAAAGAATATTACGCTGAATTACCCATTGCGCTCAAGATATCAGGCTCATATCATGATATGGGTAAATTTGCATCCGACATCGCTCACTTTTCACGTATCGTCACATTCGGTGATGCGTCCATCACTCCATTGTCTAAAGATAAAACACAATTACTGACACTAGAGGGAGTTGCCAGAACATATCGCTACCTAGACCCTGATGAGGTTGCAGTGCAGAAAAAAGCGTTATCGGCTGGAGGCAAAAAATAATGTCGTTCAGTATTATTCTCCGAGCTAAATGCAGTGGTATCGTGTTGGGGGTGACTTTGACGTTGGTTGGGTGCGGTGTATCAGATGAACAAGATTTGACAGAGTGGATGCAGGAGCAGAGAAACTCATTCAGACCTAAAGTTCAATCAATCACTGAGCCAAAAAAGTTTTTACCAAATCCATACCGTACAGAGGCAGCTGAAGACCCATTCAACAGCAAAAAACTCGCTGAGGGGGGGGGTGTTGATTTGGAGTCTGCAGAAGCGAAAAACTCTGCTTTGATTGAGCCAGAACTTAAACGCCGCAGAGAGCCTTTAGAGGGATTTCCTTTGGACACCTTCGCTTTCGTTGGTACGCTAGAGAAATCGAAGGCCAAAATTGGATTACTCAAAGTGAATGAGCAGCTTTATCAAGTGTCATTAGGGAATTATTTAGGGCCAAATTATGGAAAAATTCTCTCTATCTCTGAAACTGAAATTTCTTTGCGTGAATTGATCCAAGAAACTGGTGGTGAATGGGTTGAAAAAACTACTGCAATCCCAATTCAGGAAAATAGAAAATGAAATTCGTCAAAATTAGCTTTGAAAGTAAATCCATTTTTTTCGCTTTGGCGGCAATGGCTATTCTTTTTTTGAACTCAGCATCTGCATCTGAGTTCAAAAAAGTAACTGGCTATCAACAAAATGGAAAAGATATTATTAAAATAGACTTTTCATCTTCGTTAAAAGAAGAGCCAAAGGTATTCTTGATCCAATCGCCACCCAGAATAGCGATAGATTTTCCTGGCGGAACTTCTGCAGATCAACGTCAGCAATTTGATTTCAGCGGTCTGAATACCCGCTCTGCTACCATAGTCCGAGCGGACGATCGCTTGCGTGTAATTTTGGCACTGAAAAAGCTTGCATCGTATCAATTAAACAAAGAAGGAGATTCGTTTGTTGTGAGTTTGGATTCTCTTGTGTCAGAGGGATCTCAAGGTCTGGTTTCCAATGAAAAGAATATATCACAAGGAACTCAGATTAAAGACATCGACTTTAAGCGATCATCTGATGGAGTGGGAAGAATTATCATCGACTTACCAAACGAAAAAGTAGGTGTTGACGTTCAGCAAAAAGGGGCTGGTATAGAAATTGAGCTAATCAACGCTCAAATACCAGATGCCTTGATCAAACGATTGGATGTCACTGATTTCGGAACACCTGTGCAGTCAATTACTGCCAACAGGGTTGCTGGTAAAAGCAAAATATCCATCGCTTCAACTGGTAATTGGGAGTATTCTTCATATCAAAATGACAATCGTTTTGTAGTTGAAGTCAAGCCGTATAAAAATATGCAGGCTAAAAAAGGCGATGCAGAATTCACAGGCGAGAAATTATCACTGAATTTCCAGAACATTGAAGTCAGGTCGTTATTACAAGTCATTGCAGATTTTACGAACTTCAACATTGTCACTTCTGACACGGTGGTGGGTACGGTCACGTTGCGGTTAAAAGAAGTTCCTTGGGATCAAGCTTTAGATATCATTCTGCAATCCAAAAGTCTCGGCATGAAGAAAACGGGTAATGTGATATGGATTGCCCCTCGTGAAGAGATTGCGTCACGAGAAAAAGCGGAACTGGAAGCTCGGGTGACTGTCGAAGGCCTGGAGCCTGTGAAAACACAAAGCTTTCAAATGAACTACGCGAAAGCAGTCGACATTGCTTCACAGCTGGGTTCATCTTCTGCCAGTGGCGCACCACAAGGCGTTGGTAACAATCAATCACAAGGGCTTCTTTCACCCCGTGGTCGGGCAGTCGCTGAGCCCAGAACTAACCAGTTATTTGTCTCAGACATTCCAAGTCGCCTACAGCAAATCGCAGACTTGATTTCTAAGTTAGACGTACCTGTACGCCAGGTTTTGATAGAGGCGAGAATTGTCGAGGCAGATGATAAATTCAGCAGATCTCTGGGGGTGCGATTGGGAGGCGCTGATTTAAGAGGTGTTCGTGGTGGTGATGCAGGCTATTCGATTGGGGGTAAAAACCGGGTGGCATTGGGGGGAACCTACGATGCCATTAACACGACAACAGGAGCAGGGATCGTACCACTCACAACTACCAACACCACTTTTTATAATTTGCCAGCTGCTGCATTAGGGGGCTTCAACCCTGCCAGCTTTGCGTTGTCTTTGTTCAATTCGTCAGCAAACAGATACTTGAATTTAGAGCTGTCTGCTTTAGAGGCCGACGGTCGAGGAAAAATCGTTTCTAGTCCACGTGTCGTCACAGCTGATCAAGTCAAAGCCATCATTGAGCAAGGTGTAGAGTACCCGTACCAAACAGCAGCAGCAAGTGGCGCTACGACACTGGCATTTCGTCGTGCAGGCTTAAAACTGGAGGTCACACCACAGATTACGCCCGAAGGGAATGTCATACTTGATGTCCAGGTCAACAAAGACAGTCCAGGAGAGATATTGCTAGGCGCACGAGCAATTAACACCAAAAGGGTACAAACGCAGGTGTTGGTTGAAAATGGCGGTACAGTTGTGATTGGCGGGATATTTGAGTCTGAAGAGCAAGATGCTGAAAATAAGGTTCCTTTTCTAGGCGACGTGCCTGTTGTTGGAAACTTGTTCAAATCTAGAAGCAAAACATCAAACAAGTCCGAATTACTGGTATTCATAACGCCGAAGGTGGTTTCCACCAAGGATTTCGTTCGTAATAATTGAAGAGGTTAATCATGAGTTTTTTAAAACTATGGATCTGCTGTCTGCTTGGGTTGCTGACAGCCTGCGGTGGTGGTGGGGGAAGTGCAGGCGTGCCTACAGGATCAGCCAGTCCCTCTAACTTCATTGTGAACGCACCCTCCACGCTGACACTGCCTATTGGGCAATCGGCGAATTACGCCATCACAGGAGGCAAAGCGCCCTATGCGGTCACTACATCTGCGCCAGATGTCGCAAAGGTGTTGGTCAATGGTTCCGAGTTGTTGATTGCTGCTTTGAAGAAAGGAACCACAAACGTGGTCGTATCGCCTTCAGGGGGAGGGGCATCTTATTCAATCAGCGTTGAAGTTATAGAGAGCTCTCAGGCCTTGCAAGTCCAGGCGCCTGATGCCATCAGTCTCATTCCTTCTAACGTCGTTGAATACTCCATCAGCGGTGGTTCTCCACCATACCGAGCCACTGTTGGAAATGTCAATGTGGCTGCGGTATCCATACAAAGTGGGATGCTGAAAATTCAAGCACTTTCCATTGGTATCACGGCAGTACAAGTTTTCGATGCAAACAACAACAAGGTCGAGAAGTCAGTTTCTGTACTTAACTCGATCGGCCCTGTTCTTTTTTCGACAGCTCCATCCTCACTGACGATGGTTGCCGGTTCTAACAACACTTTCTCCGTCGGTGGGGGACTGCCCCCTTATACTGCCACCTCCAGTAATTCGACCGTCATGAATGTCGGCGTTTCTGGCAACACGCTGACCGTATCAGCCTATTCTGAAGGACTTGCTGATTTGATCTTGAAAGATGCAGCTGGTACTTCTGTATCCATATCAGGAACCGTTCCACCAAGCAGTGTCGTGCCCTTGTTCACGAACGCGCCAGCCACATTGACGTTGCAGTCCACAGGTGGAGCGCGGGATTTCGTCATTGGCGGTGGTAAAGCACCATATACCGCGCAATCTGGCAATCCTGCTTCCGTACGAGTATCTGTAACGGGTACGGTCTTAGCAGTCACGCCTGCAAGCGACGGTACAGCATCAGTGACTGTGACAGATGCGACGGGTGCTCAAAAGACATTCAATGTCACGGTTGTCTCTGGCGGATCTTCTACAACAGCACTATTTACGACAGCTCCTACAACTTTGAGTATTTCTCCCAACAGCACCCTGACATTCGCGATAGGGGGAGGAACAGCGCCCTACGCAGCAGCCACAAGTAATCAGCAGGTGGTTAATGCAAGCGTCGCTGGAACACAGTTGACACTTGCAGCGCCGAGCGGGGCAACTGGAGCGGCAAACGTTGTGATTACAGATGCCAGTGGTGGCAAAATAACCGTTGTAGTGACGGCAAGTAGCGCAGCAACCACCACACTCAGCTTAAGTGCATCCATACTGAGTTTGCCGGTGAACACCCCTGGCTCTGTTCGTATCATTGGTGGAGCACCCCCTTACACCGTCACCTCTGCTATTCCTAGTGCTCTTTCTGTATCTCCTAGCACCTTGACCACGGCTGGTGAGTTTACTTTGACGCCATTGTTGCTTTCTGTTTTGGATGTCACAGTCGTTGACTCTGCAGGTGTCTCTGCAAAAGTGAACGTAACGATCACTGCTGGGACGTTGGGCATCCGTATGGCACCATCCAATCTGACCATCTCTGAAAACTTTGCCAATCAAACGATCAACCTCACCTTGGTTGGCCAGTCCGCTGGCGACTACAGAATCTTTAGCAGTGATGTAAGCCGCATTCAAGTTGTGACACCTGTGAGGTCTGACGGTGTGATTGAGTTGACGACCGCCGGTAGTGCTGCTTTAGGGGTCGCATCAGATACCGATGTCACAATTACAGTCGTCGATTCTCAAAATAGGATCGCGACATCGGTCATCACTGTCCGAAATAACTAACGTAACTAAAGTTTTACTGGTAACTAGAAAGGCCATAAGCTTGCTTATGGCCTTCATTTTTAGGAATAAAAGTTTGCGAGTCATTCGTCAAGACGTTCAATCCATGCACGCCTACGCCATCCAGAATGCAGACGGCATGGTGAAGCTGGATGCGATGGAAAATCCTTATGTGTTGCCGTCTTCCTTACAAACGGAATTGGGACAACGCTTAGGACAATCAGCGCTCCATCGTTATCCTGCCAATCGGATTGATGTTCTCCGACACAAGCTGATGGAGTATGTGCAGCTGCCTACAGGTTACGACTTGATGCTCGGTAATGGATCTGACGAGTTGATTTCTTTACTGGCCATTGCCTGCGACTTACCAAACGCGTCTATTTTGGCTCCAGTTCCTGGGTTTGTGATGTATGCCATGAGTGCCCAGCTGCAAGGGTTAGCGTTCCATGGTGTGCCCTTAACAGCGGAATTTGAGTTGGATGAGGTGGCGATGCAAGAGGCTATTCAAACGCATCAGCCTGCGATACTGTATTTGGCGTATCCTAATAATCCCACAGCCAATCTTTGGGATGAGCAGGTGATGGATCGTTTGATTCAATGTCAGGCTGAACATGGGGGGTTGGTCGTCATTGACGAGGCCTACCAACCCTTTGCCTCTCAATCGTATGTGCTGAAGATGCAGCAATATCCCCACCTTTTGCTCATGCGAACCTTGTCTAAATTTGGGCTGGCGGGGGTGCGTATTGGATATTTGCTTGGAGCTCAGGCACTCATTGCAGAAATCAACAAGGTTCGCCCCCCCTACAACGTCAGTATTTTGAATGCTGAATGTGCCATATTCGCTTTGGAACATCAGGATGTGTTTGCTGCACAAGCGAAAGAAATTTGTGCTCAGCGGTCTTTCCTGCTTGCAAGTTTATCGGCGATGTCAGGCGTTAAAGCTTACCCGAGCGAAGCGAATATGATTCTTGTTCGGGTTCCCAATGCAAATTTGTGCTTTGAACGCTTAAAACAGAAGGGCATATTGGTCAAAAATGTTTCTAAAATGCACGATCTGCTGAACAATTGTTTGCGCTTGACTGTAGGCACGCCTGATGAAAATGCGAAGTTGTTGAGCGCATTGCAAGCATCGCTTTAATTTTTGACTATCCATGACATCGACAGCTCGCTACGCGCAAGTACAGCGCGATACAGCAGAAACCAAAATTTGTATCGCCTTGAATTTGGACGGGACTGGTCAGTCTCGACTGGCAACCGGCATTGGCTTTTTCGATCACATGTTGGACCAGTTGGCCCGTCATGGTTTGATGGATTTGGAAGTGCAAGTAGAAGGGGACTTGCACATTGACGGGCACCACACCGTAGAAGACGTAGGGATCACTCTAGGGCAAGCATTTTCAAAAGCCGTTGGTGATAAAAAAGGTGTCCGGCGCTATGGCCACGCGTATGTTCCTTTAGATGAAGCCTTGTCCCGTGTCGTCATTGATCTGTCTGGACGACCTGGGCTGCATATGGATGTGCCCTTTACGGCCTCGATGGTCGGTGGTTTCGATACGCAATTGACATTTGAATTCTTTCAGGGCTTTGTCAACCATGCTGGTGTGACGCTGCACATAGATAATTTGCGTGGCAAAAATGCCCACCACCAAGCAGAAACGGTCTTCAAAGCCTTTGCGCGCGCGTTGCGAATGGCCGTTGAATTTGATGCTCGATCTGCCAATATGATCCCCTCTACTAAAGGCGCTCTTTGAGTCTTTTACGTATAGTGCTGATTAACCCTTTGCACAAGCTATAGAACTAGCGGTCATTGTCATGGTACAAAAAAAGCTGGCTGTCGTTGATTACGGCAGTGGCAACCTTCGTTCAGTTTCCCAAGCGGTCATTCATGCTGCAAAAGACAGCTTTTTTGATGTGGTGGTCACGTCTGATCCCCAACAGGTATTCGATGCGGATCGGGTTGTCTTACCCGGTCAGGGGCACATGGGCGACTGTATGCGCGAGTTGACGGAATCTGGTCTGCTGAATGCAGTGCTTCACGCTGCTGCACATAAACCACTCTTTGGGGTATGCGTCGGGATGCAAATGTTGCTGAACGACAGTGAAGAGGGCAATACCCAAGGGCTAGGCTTGATTCCTGGACACGTCAAGCGATTTGAGTTGCAAGGGCGAATCCAGCCTGATGGCAGTCGTTACAAAGTCCCTCAAATGGGGTGGAATCGCGTTTTTCATCGTCTTCCCTACACCGATGCGTCGCATTCCATGTGGGATGGTATTCCTGACGGTACGTACTTTTATTTTGTTCACAGCTACTTTGCTCAACCTGTCAAAAATGAGCATATTGCTGGTGAAACTGACTATGGTGGTCGGTTTGCCGCAAGCATTGCGCGGGACAACTTGTTCGCAACACAGTTTCACCCTGAAAAAAGTGCCGATCAGGGATTGCAGCTTTATCGTAATTTTTTGTTCTGGACTCCTTAAAGCACCACACAGCATGGTTGTGTGCTGCGATGCTTTGTTTTTCTTTTCACCTTACTTTTCTTATTTGCCATGTTGCTCATTCCTGCCATTGATATGAAAGATGGTCTCTGTGTTCGCCTGATTCAGGGGGATATGGATCAAACAACCGTGTTTGGAGACGATCCGGCCGCTGTTGCGCGGGGATGGGTGGATAAAGGGGCCAGACGGGTCCATCTTGTGGATTTGAACGGTGCATTTGCAGGAAAACCGAAAAACGAAGCTGCCATTCGTAAAGTGCTCAAAGAAATCGGTCATGAGGTCGATGTTCAGTTGGGCGGGGGCATTCGTGATTTGGATACCATCGAACGGTATTTGGATGCAGGTCTGCGTTATGTCATTATTGGCACGGCGGCGGTCAAAAATCCAGGCTTTTTACAAGATGCGTGTTCCGCGTTTGGTGGGCACATCATCGTTGGATTAGATGCGCGGGACGGCAAAGTCGCTACCGACGGTTGGAGCAAGCTGACCGGTCATCAGGTCGTGGACTTGGCGAAGAAATTTGAAGACTACGGCGTGGAGTCCATCATCTACACCGATATTGGTCGTGATGGGATGCTCAGTGGCATCAATGTCGAAGCCACCGTCAAGTTGGCTCAAGCCTTGAGTATTCCGGTGATTGCCTCTGGTGGACTATCGAACTTGGACGACATTCGCGCGCTGTGTGCAGTGGAGAGCGAAGGCGTTTCTGGCGTGATTTGTGGCCGTTCTATTTACAGTGGTGATTTGGATTTCCAAGCCGCACAAAACTTGGCCGATGAGCTGACCCAAGCTTAAAGCCCACAACCGCGACACATCTATTTATGTTGGCAAAACGCATCATTCCCTGTTTAGACGTGACAGGTGGTCGGGTCGTCAAAGGGGTTAACTTTGTGGAGTTGCGTGACGCAGGCGATCCAGTCGAAATTGCAGCCCGTTACAACGAACAAGGGGCGGATGAACTCACCTTTTTAGACATCACCGCCACCAGTGATGGGCGTGATCTGATCTTGCACATCATCGAGGCCGTTGCCAGTCAAGTGTTCATTCCTTTGACTGTCGGTGGTGGTGTGCGAACGGTGGAAGACGTGCGCCGTTTGCTCAATGCGGGAGCTGACAAAACCAGTTTCAACTCTGCCGCCATTGCCAATCCCGAAGTCATCGACGCTGCAGCGACGAAATATGGTTCCCAGTGCATTGTGGTCGCGATTGATGCCAAACGCCGTCTGCCAGAGGACGAACGCCGACTCAACGCGGATGGGCAAGCCGTCGGGCCGGGTTGGGATGTATATAGCCACGGCGGCCGAAAAAATACGCACTTAGATGCCCTCACATGGGCCAAAGACATGGCCCGACGCGGTGCGGGTGAAATTCTGCTCACCAGCATGGATAGAGACGGCACCAAGGCCGGTTTTGATCTGGCGTTGACCCGTGCCGTTGTGGATGTGGTGGATATTCCTGTGATCGCCTCAGGCGGTGTGGGCAATTTGGATCACTTGGCCGATGGCGTGCAGCAAGGTGGTGCAGATGCCGTGCTTGCGGCCAGCATTTTCCATTACGGTGAATACACGGTCGCTCAAGCCAAAGCACGCATGGCCGAGCGCGGTATTCCAGTTCGTTTATAAAAACCATTCTTGCGCTTTATTGATAAGCGGTGAATGCTATTGAAAGCATATTTTGAGCTGGTTAGATCAAATCAAATGGGATGCCCACGGCTTAGTGCCAGTGATTGCCCAAGAGCAAGCCACAGGCGATGTGTTGATGTTCGCATGGATGAATCGTGAAGCTTTAGAGAAAACCGCTGCTCTTGGGCGAGCGGTGTATTTCAGCCGCTCGCGTGGGAAACTGTGGTTCAAAGGCGAAGAATCCGGTCACGTTCAGCTTGTACACGACATTCGCTTGGATTGCGACAACGATGTCGTCTTGCTCAAAGTGACACAGCAAGGTCACGAGCCGAGCATTGCCTGTCATACAGGGCGGCACAGCTGTTTTTTCCAGCAATATCAGCAAGGTGCTTGGGTGTCTGTGGAGCAGGTGTTGAAAGACCCGCACGACATTTACCCATAAGCACCTCTATCAACCGACTGCTGAACCCATGTCTATGAACACTTCTGACCTACCTGTCGTGACTGGTGAGGATATGCTGGCACGCCTGGCGCAAGTGCTGGAAAGCCGTAAACCTCAGCATGGCGGAGACCCGCAAACCAGTTACGTGGCCCGCTTGTTTCATAAAGGGCCAGATGCCTTTTTGAAAAAAATTGGTGAGGAAGCCACCGAAGTCGTCATGGCGGCCAAGGATATGCAGCACGGTGGAGCCGCGCAATCCTTGGTCAATGAAGTGGCCGATTTGTGGTTTCACAGCATGGTGGCCTTGTCGTATTACGGACTCACTCCTGCGGATGTGATTGCTGAAATGGCACGCCGCGAAGGGCAAAGCGGGCTAGAAGAAAAAGCCTTGCGCAAAGTCAAAGAGCGTGAACAACAAAGAGGCTCTTGAAGTCTGGTCATACTTGCCTCACCTAAAGGCTCTATCATGTGTATGTCTTCGTCCTTCATTACAGGGGCGACATGGAGCCTGTTATGTCCTCAGATACAGATCGCATCAGTTCCTTAACGACCATAGGAACAGTCAGTTACATTTTGCACCTGATTGTGGCGGTGGCCGGTGTGTTGCCAGGTGCTCAAATGGGCGTGGGCTTGTTGATCGTGGCTGCGGTTTTGGACTTCGTAAAGCGCGATGATGCCGCAGGCACTTGGCAAGAAAGTCACTTCAAATGGCGCTTGCGCAGCGTGTTGATCGCCGGCGTGCTTTATTTACTCACTTGGCCCTTGTGGTTGTTGCTGCTTGTGCCTGGGTGGTTGGCGTGGACGGCAATTTCCATTTGGTTTTTGTATCGGATGATCAAAGGCATGGTGCGCATGAATGCGGGCCGTCCTGTGGAGAGTTAAGCAATGGCACATGACCCGAACTGTATTTTTTGCAAAATTGTCGAAGGCAAAATTCCCAGCCGTAAGGTGTATGAGGACGATGAAATCTTTGCATTTCACGACATCAACCCTTGGGCGCCAGTGCATTTTTTGATGATTCCCAAGCTGCACATTCCTTCCTTAGCGCACGTGGGGGTGGCGCATCAAGCTTTGTTGGGGCGTATGCTGACGCTCGCACCTACGCTCGCTCTAGAGCAAGGCTGTCGTCCTTACCCAGAAGGGGGCTTCCGAATTGTGACCAATACTGGAATAGAAGGCGGTCAGGAGGTACATCATCTGCACATTCATGTGATGGGTGGGCCACGTCCTTGGATCAAGGGATAATGCCGTCTTCGGCCCCCGGCTTTAGACCTTTAAAATTCCAGTCCTTATATTAGTCTGGACTTAAGTTTTAGTTTGATTCACTCAATTTAGGAGTACGTGATGGGTAGTCTCTCCATTTGGCATTGGCTGATTGTGTTGGCGATTGTGGTGCTGGTGTTTGGCACGAAAAAGCTCAAGAACCTGGGTTCTGATTTGGGTGGTGCGGTCAAAGGCTTTAAAGACGGTATGCGCGATGGCACGGCTGCCGCAGACGAAGCGGCCAAACCACAAGTCACGCAGCAAACCAGTGCCGACAAAACTGCCACTACCATCGATGTGGACGCAAAAACCAAGAGCTGATGCGTCTAGGCGCATTCAGCTCGCGTCCGTCAGTTTGTATTAAAGGCCAAGCATGATTGATTTGGGTGTCTCTAAGCTGGCCCTGATTGGGGTCGTGGCTTTGGTGGTGATTGGCCCTGAGAAGCTGCCGAAAGTGGCCCGCATGGTGGGGACTTTTCTAGGCAAAGCCCAACGCTATGTGGCTGATGTGAAAGCGGAAGTCAATCGTTCCATCGAGTTGGAAGAACTCAAAAAAATGAAGGATTCAGTGGAGGGCGCGGCCAAAGATGTGGAGTCTTCGATCCACTCCACCGCTTCCGATTTTGAAAAATCTTGGCAAGACGCGACACAAGCCTACAACTCCCCCACCAGTTCTACAGATACAGCAGCGGCTTTGGAGCACATGGGGCAATCCCTTGCCCCCACGTATCAGCATCCGAAGAAGAAATGGCGACTCAAGCAGCAAGCCATGCCGCAGTGGTACAAAACCCGCACCAAAGTACGCACGCGGGTGCAATCAGGTGCGGCTCGTGTCGCGCGTTTTCGTCCTAAACGCACCCCCTTGGCCTGATGCGCCGGTGTTGCCGTATTGTTTGAAACTTGATTCATGGCTTCTAATCCCCCCACGCCGGAAGATGAACTGGCCGGCACTGAGCAGCCGTTTGTCGCTCACTTGTTTGAGTTGCGTAATCGCATTGTCGCCAGCTTGATTGGTGTGGCCGTGTGTATGGGCCTGTTGGCGATTTGGCCCGGCCCATCGGGCTTGATTGACTTGGTGGCCATGCCCATCAGGGCGCATATGCCGCCCGATGCCAAGCTGATCGCCGTGGGCGTGTTCTCGCCCTTTTTCATTCCCTTAAAAGTGTTGATGATGGCGGGTGTGTTGCTGGCCTTGCCGTGGCTGATGTATCAGGCATGGGCGTTTGTCGCCCCCGGCCTGTACAGCCATGAAAAGCGTTTTGCGTTACCACTCATCGTCTTTGGCAGCATACTCGCTTACATTGGCATCGCATTCGTGCAGTTTTTTGTCTTAGACAAAATGTTTGGTTTTATTCAGGCATTCGCGCCAGCGGCGGTGGCTGCTACGCCCGACATTGCTTCTTATGTAGAAGCCATTTTGTCTTTGTATCTGGCCTTTGGTCTGGCCTTTCAAGTGCCAATTGTGGTGATGTTGTTGGTGCGTTTTAACATCGTGACCATTGAAAAACTCAAAGAGTTTCGTGGTTACTTCATCGTGGTGGCCTTTGTCATTGCCGCCATCGTCACACCGCCCGATGTCATTTCTCAGTTGGCATTGGCAATTCCCATGTGCATCTTGTACGAAATTGGCATTCTGGGTGCGAATTGGTTCCAAAAGACCAAGCCCCCTGCCGATGAGGATGCTTAATTCGATAGCAAAAAAAGTGAGCTGCTTACGCAAGTAAATCGGGCACTCTGGCCGATTCTATTTCTAGAAAATGCCACTCTTTTTGAAAAAATGATGCCCAAAAAGCAAAACACCTGTTTTTCGGATATGAAAAACAGGTGTTTTCGTCGTTAATTTAGATTTGACGTGGCTTTATTGAAGAATAAAAGCTCGTCAAAGCTTTGATTTAACTGCGTAACAAGCTCATATTTTTTACTATGATTTTTTCAGGCCACTGGCCGTGCTTGTGCCATGCGTGCGGCAAGTCTCAGCCGCCGATCACGCCGCCGTCGCTGCGGCGCACCACCACGGTGGCGGAGCGAGGCCGCGCACCCGCCGTCGGCCATTGCGAAAACGAGGTGGGATTGCGTGCCAACCAGTTGTCGCTCCCTGTGGCGTAAGCGGCTGGGGCGCGGGGGTGATTGCCGACTTCGCCCGGGTGTTGAACGTTGATGAACATGGTTTTGCGGTCGGGTGTCCACGTCACGCCCGTGATTTCACAACCCGATGGCCCCACCAAGAAGCGGCGAATTTCTTTGCTCTGCGGATCGGCGGCCAGCATCTGGTTGTTGCCCATGCCTGCAAAATCGCCCGTGTTAGAAAAGTTGCCGTCCGTCTGTATCCACAAGCGACCAAAACTGTCGAAAGCCAAACCATCGGGGCTGTTGAATACATTGTTGGCGTTGATATTGGCGCTGGGTTTGCGACCATCGGTGATGCTGGGTTGACCTGCCATCACAAAAATATCCCAGCCAAACGTCAGTGCCGTGGCATCGCTACCCGCTTCGTTCCAGCGCACGATGTGACCCCACACGTTATTGCTGCGGGGGTTGGCTTCGTCCACCGGTGGACGGGCACTGCCCGCCGAGGTAGAGCCATCGGCCTTGTTGGATGAGGCGGTGGTGGTGCCTCGGCGGTTGTTGTTGGTCAGGGTGATATAGACCTCGCCCGCCTTTTTGGGGTTGGCGGCAATCCACTCCGGGCGATCCATCATGGTCGCGCCCACACGGTCGGCAGCTTGACGGGTTTTGATGAGCAACTCCGCTTGGTTGGCAAAACCGTTGGCCGCAGTCAAACTGCCTTGTCCCGCCACCAAAGGCAGCCACACGCCCGTGCCCATTTGGTCGCCCGTGGTCGCTCCTGCATCAAAACGCGCCACATACAGGGTGCCGCTTTCTAAGAGGCGGCGGTTGGCGGCGCTGGTGGGGTTGGCGCGGTCAAAAGTGCCTGTCGAAACGAATTTATAGATGTACTCGTTGCGCTCGTCGTCGCCCATATACACCACCACTTTGCCGTTGTTGGCAATCACCACCTCGGCATTTTCGTGTTTGAAACGACCTAAAGCGGTACGCTTGACCGGTTTGCTGGTCGGATCAAACGGGTCAATTTCCACCACCCAGCCAAAACGATGCGGTTCGTTGGGGTTGACATCGGCATCAAAGCGCGGATCGACGGTGTGCCACCGGTAGCCAAACCCCTCTTTGGTGATGCCGTAGCGCGATTGTCCATTGATGATCTCGGCTTTTTGATCTTGGAAGGCGGGGGCGATGCTCGCACCGCTGGTGGGCGCGCCAAAGTAACCGTTCCAGTTTTCTTCGCAGGTGAGGTAAGTTCCCCAAGGTGTCCAGCCGTTGGCGCAATTGTTCAGCGTGCCCAGCACCTCCATCCCTGTGGGGTCGGCGGCAGTCCGCATCAGCGGATGACCGGCAGCAGGGCCTTGGATGCTGATGGGCGTATTGCCGTGGATGCGGCGGTTGAAGCGCGAGTCTTTGACGTGACTCCAGCTCCCATCCGCACTGCGTTTGACGTGCACCACACTGACCCCATGACCCGCCTGGGCTTTGCGGGCTTTTTCCAAGGTGAAAGGCGCCATCCAGTCGGTGGCCGAGGTGTTGGCCTCGATCGCGTAGAAGTATTCGGGGTTGATGTACTCATGGTTCATGACCAGCAAGCCCTCGTCGCTGCGGTCGCCATAGGCCGTGGCGGTGGCGTTGAAGGGGAAAAACCACATACCGTCGTGGTTGTCACCCATTTGGCGCTCTTGATCGGCAGCGGTGTTGCTGGCATCGGCACGCCAAGCGGGGGCGGTGGCATTGATGGGTTCGCCCCAAGGCAAGAAGGCACTTGCCACATAGCCTGCGGGGACGCTGACCGCGTCGGCCGTCGAGGTCGGGATGCCGCTGAAACCCAACATTTTTTCGTCATCACCGCCGCCACCGCAGGCGGCCAAACCACCCAAGAAGGGCAGGGCAGAGACGCCTAAGCCCATTTTGAGTAAAGAGCGGCGGCTGGGATGGGCGATCAGCGCCTTTTCGACCACCTCGTTCAGGGACACATTACCAGACGTGTTGCTCACACCGTCGTCATCGCGGATGCTTTGGGCCATAAGGACTCCTTATTTACAAACAATGGCCCAGCGAGTGTGTGTGTTCCTTATGAAACTTTGATGACGAGAGAGGTGAGTCTGACTCACCGACACTGTGGCGTGCTGACGATGTGCCGCAGGGCATCGGTGTTTTTAATCAGCACATAGCGTTGTTTGACCTCAATGATGCCTTCTTCCACAAATTTAGAGAAGGTGCGGCTCACCGTCTCTAGCTTCATGCCGAGGTAGCTGCCGATTTCTTCGCGGGTCATGCGCAAAATCAGTTCCGATTGCGAAAAACCGCGTGCGTGCAGCCGCTGCACCAAATTCAGCAAAAACGCGGCCAAACGTTCTTCAGCCCGCATACTGCCCAGCAACAACATGACGCTGTGGTCACGCACAATTTCACGGCTCATGATTTTGTGAACGTGGTGCTGCAACGTGGTGAACTCCCGTGAGAGCTGTTCGACTTGATCGAAGGGCATCACACACACTTCCGCATCTTCCAAGGCAATCGCGTCGCAGGCGTGGTGGTCTTGGACAATGCCGTCCAAGCCCAAAATCTCGCCCATCATCTGAAAGCCAGTGACTTGATCGCGCCCGTCTGCCGTGGTCACACAGGTCTTGAAAAAGCCTGAGCGCACTGCGTACAGGGACGTGAATTTGTCGCCTGCACTGAACAAGGCTGTACCACGCTTGACCCGTTTGCGGGTGGAGATGACGCGGTCGAGCCTGTCCAATTCGTGTTCATTCAGGCCCACGGGCAGGCACAACTCGCGCAGGTTGCAGCTAGAACAAGCAACTTTGATACTTTGCACATCCATATAAAAAACGCCTCAGCTGAAAACGCCACTGTAAACACAAAATCAAGCGTACCTGACATCGCTGTTGTTCAAGTGTCCGCTTTGTTTTTGGTGCGTCCTGGGTGGTGATCGTGGTACTTGATGCCCTACGGTACCAGACTGAAGTGGGGTTTGACACCAACCTTTGACGCACGTCAAGCCTGTTGGGGCTGGCGAATGGCACATTCGCCCAGAACCGGAGAAATTGCCGTGACCCACGTCATACCAGAACATCTTTTGAAGCGCTTTGACATTCCAGGCCCACGCTACACCTCGTATCCCACGGCTGATCGCTTTGTCGAAGCCTTCACCGACACCGATTATGTGCAAGCCTTAGAGCAACGCCGTGCGGGGTCGATGGCCTTGCCTGTGTCGCTGTACATTCATATTCCGTTTTGCGAATCCGTTTGCTACTACTGCGCGTGCAACAAAGTCATCACCAAACACCACGAGCGTGGGGCTGAATACCTGCGCTACCTCTCGCGGGAGGTGGAGTTGCAAGTGGAGCACTTGGGCCGTGGGCACAACGTCTCGCAACTGCACTTAGGTGGTGGTACGCCCACTTTTTTAAGCGATGGCGAACTCAGCGACTTGATGCGCATGATCCGTCGTCACTTCAACCTGGTGCCCGGCGGCGAGTA
>DLPA01000060.1:0-6481 GCA_002479815.1 bacterium UBA7470
GTAGGCGTAAGCCAACAGATTTACAGTCTGCCCCCTTTAGCCACTCGGGCACCTCTCCGTAAGCCTTGTATTATGCCATGTTCTTATTCAAATCGACAAGCCAGTCGATCTTTTGTTGTTTTTTTTGCTCTAGCCATTCGTTGGCTTTTTGAAAATGGTTGCAACCCATGAAGGGGGTTGTGCCTCTGGTGGCTGATAACGGAGACGGATGCGTGGCAGATAAAAATTGGTGCCTACTTTTGTCTAGGTTCAATTGCAATGCCAAGGCCTGCGCATGATTACCCCAAAGCATGAACACTTTTGACTGCTGATCGCAAGCTTTTAGTGCATTTTGAGTCAGAATCTCCCAGCCCAACCCAGAATGACTCGCTGGCTTACCGTCCTCGACAGTCAAGACTGTATTGAGCAATAAAACGCCTTGTGTAGCCCAAGACACTAAAGAGCCACTCCATTGGGGAGATGCACCCAAACTCCGGGTCAACTCCTTGCGAATATTGCGCAGAGATGGCGGTATCACTCGACCTTGAGGGACTGAAAAGGCCAGGCCTTCTGCTTGTCCTGAGCCATGGTAGGGGTCTTGCCCGACAACCACGACCCGTACTTGCTTCAGCGGCGTCAGTGCCAGCATCCGCAATGGTTCGGCTGGATACACGACTGCGCCTGCATCCAACCGTTGCTGTAAGCGTGTCAACAACTGGATGCCTGCTGCGCTTGTAAAAAAGCGTTCTACGATTGCTTGCCAGTCTGGTGTCACAGACCATGAACGCCAATCAATAGAAGTTAAACGGATGTTGCTGCTCATGCAAACAACTCAGCCAACGCAACACCGGGGTTGTGCGCTCGCATCAATGCTTCCCCTACCAAAAATGCTGGAACCTGCGCTTGGCGCAGTTGCTGCACATCAGCCTGCGTCAAAATGCCTGACTCCGCTACGAGCACACGCGCATCGTCAATCAGCGTCGGGACATCGCGGATCAAGTCGAGCGTGACTTCCAAGCTCACCTCAAATGTACGTAGATTGCGGTTATTGACCCCAATCAAGGGTGTTTTTAAACGCAAAGCACGGTCCAGTTCGACTCGATCATGCACTTCGACCAAGACCGCCATCCCCAAGCTGAAGGCCAAGTCTTCCAAATCAGACAGCTGTTTGTCATCAAGACACGCTGCAATCAGCAAGATGGCATCGGCTCCCATTGCTCTGGCTTCATACACTTGGTAAGCATCGACCATAAAGTCTTTACGGAGCACGGGTAAATGACAACTGGCACGTGCTTGCTTTAAAAACTCGGGCGATCCTTGAAAGTACTGTCTATCGGTCAGTACAGATAGACAAGCAGCTCCATGCTCGGCATAACTTTGCGCAATATCGGCAGGCACAAAATCCGCCCGCAACACGCCCTTAGACGGACTGGCCTTCTTGACTTCGGCAATGACTGCCGCACGGCCTTGGGCCTGCTTTTGGCGCAAAGCACCGACAAAATCCCGTGTCAACAATCGGCTTTCGGCGTCTTCGCGCACCATGTGCAAGGGTTTGTGTTGTTGGGCTTGTGCAATCTCCTCGTGCTTGGTCGCGACGATGCGTTGCAAAATATCACTGCTCATGTAAATGATCTTTCGTTGAAGAGTTGAAAGCGCCCCCCGTAGAGGGAGCTGCCTTGAGCGAGAATGGGTTATCAGAAAGACACGGGCATCAAGCCGCCCTTTTTTACTTAAATGCCACCAAAGCTTCTAATTTGGCTTTTGCTGCACCGTTTTCTAAGACCTCAAATGCTCGCAGCAAGCCCTCAGATATGGTGGAGGCTACGCCCGCGGCATACAAAGCCACGCCCGCATTCAGCGCCACAATGTCTCTCGCAGGTCCAGCTTGATTGTGGAGCACGCCTAGCAGCATCGCCTTCGATTCGTCGGCAGTTTCTACCTTCAAGGCACGGTTACTGGCCATCGCCAAGCCAAAATCTTCGGGATGAATTTCATACTCGGTCACGACGCCATCCTTGAGTTCACCGACCAAGGTGGCAGCGCCCAAACTGACCTCATCCATGCCATCCAAGCCATGCACCACCACAGCGTGCTCAGCACCTAACCGCTCCAACGCACGCACCTGTATTCCGACCAAGTCAGGGTGAAACACCCCCATCAGGATATTGGGTGCATTCGCGGGATTGGTGAGTGGTCCCAAAATGTTAAAAATGGTTTTAATGCCCAGCTCTCGACGAACTGGAGCCACATTTTTCATAGCGGGATGATGATTGGGGGCAAACATAAACCCTAAACCCAAATCTTCGATGCACCGTGCAATGTCATGAGGCGGCAAATGGATATTCACGCCCAGACTTTCCAGCACATCGGCGCTGCCGCTTTTACTACTGACACTACGCCCCCCGTGCTTGCTCACACGCGCGCCAGCAGCAGCGGCCACAAACATGGAACAAGTGGAGATGTTGAACGTATGAGAACCATCGCCCCCCGTGCCCACGATGTCCACCAAATGCTCGGTATTCGTGACAGACACCTTGGTTGAAAACTCGCGCATGACCTGTGCGGCTGCGGTGATTTCCCCTATGGTTTCTTTCTTCACGCGCAAGCCGGTGATGAGGGCCGCCATCATGACAGGAGACATCTCACCGCTCATGATGAGGCGCATCAAGTGAAGCATCTCATCGTGGAATATCTCACGGTGCTCTATCGTCCGCTGCAAGGCTTGTTGCGGGGTAATTTTCGCGGTATGGGGCATAAGAACCTTTGAATCAAACAGTTGAACAGTTAGACAATTGAACTGATGGGATAAGCAACGAGAGGCCTCGTCGCATCAAGCATTCAAAAAATTCCGCAGCATGGCATGGCCATGCTCCGTCAAAATGCTTTCAGGGTGGAATTGCACGCCTTCGATGGGCAGGCTGGTGTGGCGCACGCCCATGATTTCACCATCGTCCGTCCACGCCGTCACCGCCAATTCTGCGGGACAGGTCTGCCGCTCTATCGCCAACGAGTGATAGCGGTTCACCATAAAGCGTTCTGGCAGACCCGCAAACACGCCTTGCTGCGTCGTGGTGATGACGCTGGTTTTGCCGTGCATCAACGTTTGAGCGCGAATGATCTTGCCACCAAAGGCCGCGCCTATGCTTTGATGCCCCAAGCACACCCCCAAAATTGGCACACGGCCTGCAAAGTGGCGGATGGCAGGCACAGACACGCCAGCCTCGGCGGGCGAGCAAGGACCGGGTGACACCACCAAGCGGTCAAACATCCCTGCGGCCCACATCTCATCCATCTCAGCCAAGGTGATTTCATCGTTGCGGGCCACCTGTACGTGTGCGCCCAATTCGCCCAAGTATTGGACGATGTTGTAGGTGAACGAATCGTAGTTGTCGATCATCAACAGGTTGGTCATGGTGCGGCTCCTTCTCATTCCAATCCAGCTTCAACGAGTTCGGCGGCCCGCAACAAGGCGCGGGCTTTGTGCTCCGTCTCGCGCCATTCCATCTCAGGCACGCTGTCGGCCACCACTCCGGCGGCGGCTTGCACATACAAAGTGCCATCGACAATCACGCCCGTGCGAATGGCAATCGCCACATCCATATCCCCCCCAAAACTCAAGTACCCACACGCCCCGCCATACACCCCGCGCTTGACAGGCTCTAGCTGGTCGATCAACTCCATCGCATGCACTTTGGGCGCACCAGACAGCGTCCCAGCGGGGAAGGTGGCTTTGAGCACGTCCATGCTGGTCATGCCTTTGTTGAGCAAACCCTCCACGTTGCTGACGATGTGCATGACGTGGCTGTAACGCTCGACGGCAAAGGCCTCCGTCACCTTCACCGAACCCGTTTGGGCAATGCGACCAATATCGTTGCGTGCCAAATCAATCAGCATCACATGCTCGGCACGCTCTTTCGGATCAGCGATCAATTCCGCCTCCGCCGCTTTGTCGGCTTCGGGTGTGGCCCCGCGTGGGCGTGTGCCGGCCAAGGGACGAATGGTGATCTTGCGCGCTGAACGCTCGGCCTGACCGTCTGCTGCTGGTAACGTCACTTGCTCTTGGCGCACCAAAATCTCTGGCGAGGCTCCCACCACATGGAAATCACTCCCACGCCCATCGGCCCCGTGGAAGTTGTAGTAATACATATAGGGACTGGGATTCAAGGAGCGCAAAGCGCGGTACAGGCTCAAAGGACTTTGCTCAAAGGGCTTGGCAATGCGCTGCCCCATCACAATCTGCATGAAGTCGCCTTGGGCAATCAGCGCCTTGGCCCGCTCCACCGCTGCCAGAAAATCCTCTTTGGCATAGCTGCGTGACTCGGCTTGGGGTGCAGTCGGCGCCGCCGTCGGCGGAAAGACCGCCGAGCGCAGCCGGGCTTTCAACTCGGTCAGCCGCGCCTTGCCCATCGCATACGCACGCGGCTGGGCCGGATCGGCATACACCATCAAATGCAGTTGGCCCGATAAGTTGTCAATCACCGCCAACTCCTCGCACTGCAAGAGCAAAATATCCGGGCTGCCCAAAGGATCGGGCTGACAACTGTGGGCCAATTTTTTTTCGATGTGGCGCACCGTGTCGTAGCCGAAATACCCGGCCAAACCGCCGCAAAAACGCGGCATTTGGGGCTGCAACGCGACTTTGAAGCGTTGCTGATACGCGGCAATGAAGTCCAAGGGGTTGCCATGATCGGTTTCGACCACCTGCCCATCGGTCACCACTTCGGTTTTGGCCTCTGCCCCAAAGCCTGTGGCTCGCAACCATGTGCGGGCAGGCAGGCCGATGAAGCTGTAACGCCCGAAACGCTCGCCCCCCACTACAGACTCCAATAAAAAGCTGTTCGCACCGGGCACGGCCCCCGGACTCGCGGCAGAGGTATGCGCCAGCTTTAAATACACCGACAGCGGTGTCTCCAAATCGGCAAACACGGTTGCCATCAAAGGAATGCGGTTATAGCCTTCACCGGCCAGGCGTAAAAATTCAGATTCAGTGATCACAAGAAACCCCGTCGAAAACACCCATCAACAATGATGAATGCACAAACTTTTGAAGGGGACAGACGCGACGGTAAGGAACACGGTGGTACAGGCCGCAAGCTTTGTCGCCAAGCTTGGCACTGATCGATTGCGCATGATCCGATGGTCATTTGCGCCCAACAAGGCGATCAGAACGGCCCTGTTGCACCTGCACCCACCCACTCATTGTCGTCGTGCCTGTCGCCAATAACTGCGTCAGACAAACAAACAGCGTCGCCAGGGCCAAGCTCCCCGGTCGCTGCAACCTGTGGTGGTGGTGCGATGAATAAACATAAGTGACAGTGTAACAAAGCCGATTTGCGGGGTGCGAGGTGCCGCCAAACTCTTACTTATAACTGACATCCGTAACAACCCCAATACCCCTACCTGTTATTAAAGTGGAAAATATAAAAAAAGCACGACCGTTCGTAAACACGGAGACATCCCATGCAATTCTCGCCCTCACCCTCCTCCTTCCCTTTGTCTGGCCTATCGCGCCGTCACCTCATGCTGGGCAGCGCCGCACTGGGCCTGAGCAGCGTCTCTTTGTGCGCGTGGTCGCAAAGTACCACCGAAGCGGGAGGGATCAAGTTCGACAATCGCATCACGGTGCAGGGGCAGAGTCTGCAACTCAACGGCGCGGGTGTACGTTACAAGGCCGTGTTTAAGGTGTACGCAGCGGGTTTGTATTTGTCGCAAAAGACCGATACCCCTGAAACTGCACTGTCTGTTGCAGGTCCTAAACGCATACGCTTGACCATGCTGCGCGACATCGACAACAACGAATTTGGCAAGCTCTTTACGCGCGG
The DNA here is from genome assembly GCA_002479815.1 of bacterium UBA7470. Taxonomy (GTDB): domain Bacteria; phylum Pseudomonadota; class Gammaproteobacteria; order Burkholderiales; family Burkholderiaceae_C; genus UBA2334. The sequence continues at coordinate 5,802 of DLPA01000060.1, forward strand.
CGTCGAAGACAACACGCCGCGCAACGAGATGTCGCGCTTGGTGCCGGGCCTCATTCGCATGAGTGAAGTGTTTTCCAGTAACAAAAAATTCACCCATGGCGACACCATCTTGATTGACTGGCTGCCCGGTGAAGGGACTTACATCACCGTGCGCGACAAAGTGCAAGGCGAGGCCTTCAAAGAGCCAGAATTTTTCAACGCCCTGCTGCGCATCTGGCTGGGTAAAAGCCCTGCGGATCATCAACTTAAAGAAGCACTGCTCGGCAAACCCAGCTGAATTCACGGCTGACGTTCGCGCCCATGCGGTCAGCATGGATGCGTTGACAGCTCTTTAATCAGATAGCAAAAAAAGTGAGCTGCTCACGCAACAAATACCAAGTTTATACGGTTTTTCATTCGTAAAAATAGCCGTTTTTTTGTCATAAATCAGTCTCCCCGCTGTTGTCATGACAAAAAAATGGCTTTTTCTCATATTTGAACCGTCTTTTTTTAAAAAAACAGCCTTTTTTTCAGATTTAAAAATGTCAAAAACCTCTGTTTAATTGCGTGAGCAGCTCACTTTTTTTGCTACTGATTTTTAGGTAACTGTGGCGCTTACACATGACCCAGGGGTTCGATGTGCGTGTTCAGCTCGGTGTGTGCCTTGGCTTTGGCGTGTTGCTCTAGGTCATCGGCGACGG
>DLPA01000060.1:6662-12920 GCA_002479815.1 bacterium UBA7470
TTTGCAGTTGCGCCAACTCCTCGGCGCTGCACGCATGATCCAACAGCCCGTGGATGGCGCGGTGCATCAGCTCATAGCCTTCTTTCAGAATGTGCAAGGCCACCGCGCAGGCGACCACCGCATCCAGCCATGCCCATCCGCTGAGGCTGGCAAGCGCCACGCCTGTGACCACGCCTGCTGTTGTCCACACATCGGTCATTAAATGGCGGGCATCGGCTTGAAGGGCCACCGAGCGGTGTGAGGCGGCGACTTTGAACAGCACCTGCGCCACTGCCCAGTTCACCCCGCTCGCCAGTACAGACAAGGCCGTTCCCCAACCCAATTGCGCTAGGGGCTTGGGGTGCAGCAGCCGTTCTACCGCTGCAAACAAAATCGCCAAGGCCGCCACGAAAATCAGCCCACCCTCAAACGCGGTCGAGAAATACTCGGCCTTGCCATGACCGAAGGGGTGACGCTCGTCGGCGGGGACAGCGGCAATCGCCACCATCCACAGCGCAAACATCGCGCCCGCCAAATTGACCAAGGACTCCAAGGCATCCGACTGATAGCCGACCGATCCCGTGAGCCACCACGCACCCGATTTGAGCGCAATGGTGGTGAGGGCAGCAGCAATCGAAAGTTGGAGGGCCTGATGGGGCGATAAAGACATAAGGCGAGGTGGAGGTGGACAGGTTCAGCGCATCAAGCGCATCCGGCGCAGCACCCCGTCTTTTAAGAGGTAGTGATGACCCAAAGCGGCGATGGCATGCAATCCTATCAACCAATAGCCCAACTCACCCAGGGTTTCGTGCAACTCTTTGAAGGATTTAGACAGCGCCTTATCGGGGGCCATCAGCGCGGGCAGCTCTAAGCCAAAGAAGGGGATGGGTTTGCCTGCTGCGCTCAAGGTCAACCAGCCCAGAATCGGCATCCCGATCATCAACGCATACAAGGCCAGATGCCCGACAGTGGACGCAAGCTGCACCCAACTGGGATGGATGTGATCGAGGGTGCTGGGCTGCGGACTGGCCCACCGCGCCACCAGTCGTAAGGCCACCATGCACAAGACGGCAAGCCCAAACATGAAATGCAGGGCTTTCATAAACTCACGCGGCTCCGTGCCTTTGGCGTAGAGCACGCGCAACTCGATGCTGGCATAGACGGCGATCATCAGCAGCAACATCAACCAATGCAGGGCCACAAGAGCAGACCCGTAGCGAAAGTCTCTCCGACCTGTACCGCCGGCAACTGCCGACAACGATGAAGTAGCACTTAAAGAAGAGGAAGTCATGGGCGAACGCCAGTCGTAGAGGAAGAAACAGAGGAGGTGGCTTGCGGTGCAGGAAGACGGGTTTCTCGCACCACCGCGCCAGTGACGGGGTGAAGGTAGGCCTCCACCACATCGCCATTGGCAGCCACGGCGTAAAACTCGTGGCAATTGCCTTTAGAGACTTTGAAGCGCACCAGTGCGTAGGAGGAGGCTTTAAACATCATGCGAGCCTGTTGCTCGCTCATCCACTGGCTGCGCGGAGCCTCTGTACACATGATTTTTTCGGCAGGAGGGCTGGCGTGGGCCATCCCAGAGAGGGCAGCCAGCAAAGCGACACCGCCCACAGCGACCGCGAGGTGTGTGGGCATCGGAGGAAAGTCAGGGGCGTTATTCATGAGGGCTGACTGTAAAAAACCCGCATGAAGAATGGCTTAACAGCCGGTACTCAGGGCGACCAGCTCATCCACACCGCCAAGCCCCCCAGCTCGGTGCTGCGACCGATGTGCCATTGCAAGCCATACAGCCGTGCAATCCGCGTCACAATCGACCACCCCAAGCCGCTGCCGGACTGGCCTGAGCCTAACACGCGAAAGAAACGTTCGCCCAAACGAGCGATGTCGGCTTCAGATAAGCCCGCCCCGCTGTCCTCCACTCCATACAGGCCGGTTTGAACGGTGATGCGGATGTCTGCCCCGATGGGGCTGTAACGCAACGCGTTATCGACCAAATTGCGCAACAGCACCGTCGCCAAGGCCTCAGGTACAGGCACAAGGGTATCGAGTGCGCCTTGCAGGTGCAAACGCTGCTGCCGCTGCTGTGCCCAGTATTGCAAATCGGCCAGCACCACTTGGGCGCAAGTCCATGCCGACACACGCACCTGCTCGACTTGTGTTTGACTTTCCAGACGGGCCAATTGCAGCAATTGCTCGACTAACCGTGTCGCGCGGTCGCAGCCTTGCACGGTGGCCGCCAACGCGGTTTGACGCTCTAGCGCGTCACCAGCGCCCTGCGCCACTTGTGCCTGCATCCGTATCGCTGCAATGGGAGTGCGCAACTCATGCGCCGCATCAGCGGTGAAGCGGCGCTCGGCCTCAATGAGTTGGGCCGTCCGCGCAAACAAACGGTTCAGCTCTTGCACCACAGGCTGTATTTCTTGGGGTGCGGTGTGCAAGGCCAATGTTTGGGCGGTATCGGGTTGGTGTTCACGAACCTGCTGACTCAACTCCCTCAGCGGACGTACCGCACGGCGCACAGCCCACCAAATCACCAGGCCCAACAAAGGAAAGGCAATCGCCATAGGCCAAATCACACTGCGCAAGCTGGCCCAGATCACATCGGTACGGGCTTTATCTTGTTCGGCCACATGAATCACAATGTGATGATCTTTACCTTGAGCGCTGAACACCCGCCATTGCTCACCACTGATTTGGATCTGAGAAAAGCCACGTTGCTGGTGGTACGCCAAGGCTTGCATGGGCGCGGTGGCTGAGCGGACGACCAATTCATCCAAATGCCACACTTGCAAGACCACTTTGGGCTGGTATTCGTGCAGCACAGGTGTTTCATGACGCGCCAAATCGCTCAAGTCGTCTAGGGGCTGAGACACCAACAAAGCCGCCGCTTGGGACAAATGCGCATCCAACAACTCACCAATTTCATGCTCGGCATCGCGCCAAGTTTCAAAGATCACACCTGCCCAGACAATGCCTACAGCCGCCAGTACCCACGTCAGCAAACGGGTTTGCAAGGCGTACCCCGCTTGGGGCGCGGGTGTCGTCTGCACCCGAGGCGGGTTCATCACGACGCTGCCTCATACGACAGCGAGGAGGCAGCCCGTTTGGGCATCAAATACCCCACACCACGCACCGTTTCGATGGTTTTGGGGGGCAACTTGCGCCGCAGATGATGAATGTGAACTTCGATGGCGTTGCTGCTGATTTCCTCGCCCCAGCTGTACAAATGCTGCTCTAACTGCGTCCGATTCAAAACACGCCCTGCATTCAGCATCAGCGCGTGCAGCAAGTCATACTCACGAGCTGCCAGATCAATCACTTGTCCATCGACAAAAACGCGATGAGCGGCTGGGTCGATGCCGATGCGCCCAATGTGCAGTACAGGTTCGACTTGATGATGCGCCCGCCGAATCAGCGCCCGCAACCGTGCTGCCAACTCATATAAATCGACAGGCTTGACGATGTAGTCGTCGGCCCCCGCATCTAAGCCTGCCACGCGGGCATTGACTGCATCGCGGGCGGTCAATACCAAAATTGGCGTTTTGATCTTGTAGGCTCTGGCTTGACGCAATACGTCCATCCCGTCTTGGCGGGGCAGTCCCAAATCCAAAATCATGGCCTGATAAATGCCTGTCTGCAACTCGCAGCTGGCGGCAAACCCATCACGAACCCAATCGACTAAAAAGCCTTGTTGTCCTAAACCGACACGAATCCCAGCGCCCAGCAAATCGTCATCTTCAGCCAATAACACACGCATGATGCTTATTCCTGCAATAAGCACCTGACGCTAATGCGCCAGGGTTATCGCTCGCTTAACGCTGAGAGTCCCTTTAAATCTGATGGTTTTTAGCAAATCCCCATAAAATGACGCATCCCTTCAAGGGGAGTAGCAAATCTGCCACCGAACCCGCTTTCGGTCTCGGCAGAAGGCAGTCGCCGTCAATACGTCACCTCGTGACCGGTACTGCCCCACGGCGCAATGCAAATTGCCCATGTGGTTGCAAGACCTTGCAGGTGTTTGTTGTTCAACACCGTTTTTTCTGAGGTCTTTATGAATACCATCGCGCCCCTGTGGCTATGGGCTGTCTTTGTCGCCTTCGTCATTGCAGCTTTGTTTGTCGATTTTGTCGTGCTCAAAAAGCAAGGTGCTCATGAGGTGAGCGTCAAAGAAGCCCTGAATTGGTCCATTATTTGGGTGGCGTTAAGCTTTTTGTTCAACGGCCTTTTGTGGTGGGCCATCAAAGACACGACCGGTTCAATAGAAGCTGCCAATCAAAAATCTTTAGAGTTTTTGACAGGCTATCTCATTGAGAAAAGTCTGGCAGTAGACAATATTTTTGTCTTTTTGATGATCTTCACCTACTTTGCCGTACCGCCCATCTACCAAAAGCGGGTGTTGATGATCGGCATCATCGGCGCGATTGTGTTGCGTACCGTGATGATTCTGGTGGGTGCGTGGCTGTTGGAGCAATTCCACTGGATTTTGTACGTCTTTGGCGCGTTCCTGATTTTGACGGGCGTGAAGATGTGGTGGGCCGCTGGCAAAGAAGAAGGCTTGGACGACAACCCTGCGCTCAAACTGTTGCGCCGTCTCATGCCCATCAGCAAATCCTATGATGGTGAACACTTTTGGACGGTAGAAAACGGCAAAAAAATCGCCACGCCTTTGCTGATGGTGGTAGCGATGGTGGGCCTGACCGATGTGATTTTTGCGGTGGACTCGATTCCGGCGATTTTTGCCATCACGAAAGACCCGTTTATCGTCCTGACCAGCAATGTGTTTGCGATTTTGGGCTTGCGTGCCATGTTCTTCTTGTTGCAAGCCGCAGCCAGCCGCTTTCACTTGCTCAACTATGGCTTGGCGGTGATTCTGGTCTTCATCGGCACCAAGATGATGCTGATCGACATCTACAAAATCCCCGTCACCGTGTCTTTGGGTGTCGTGCTGGGCATCTTGACCATCACGATGATTTGGAGTGCCAAGACTGCACCGAATACCTGATTTAGCGCATATCATCCCATCTCATAACCCGTTCATTTTCATAGGTGAACGGGTTTTTTGTTGCCTGATTGCGTATCAAGGCGCATCATTCCATTGCGTGTTTTTGTTGGTATTGGGATTGGCTTATCTGCTGATTCGTGAAGCGCATACCAACACCCTGCAATGGCGATTTTTGGATGGCGTTAACGGATACTTTTTGTAAACAGGTCAAATGGACAGGCCAGCCCCGCTGGTGACAAATACAGTGATGGTCATGGCCTCTACCTGCACGTCACGGCTACGGGCAAATTCTGGCGTGTCGCGTACCGATTCGAGGGAAAGCAGAAGGTGTATTCGATAGGCAACTACCTATTCATCACCCTGTCCCAAGCCCGCAAGTTGCTGGTTCAGGGCAAAGACCCCAGTTAAGCCAAACAAGAGGCCAAGGCGCAAGCTCAGGCGATGGAACGAAACACCTTTAAAGAGGTGGCAAGAGAGTTCCACAAGACAAAGGCCGAAGGGTGGAGCGAAGGCCACGCTGAAAGTTACGTCCAAGCCGCGCACGCCATTACGCAATGTATCGGGCAAGTTTTCAGGCATGGTATCCAAACGGGCAAATGCACCCATAAGCCCGTGCCTGACCTTCAAGGCGCATTGAAGCCAGTGATAAAAAAGCACATGGCGGCTATTTTGGAACCGCGCAAAGTAGGAGAGTTTCTAAGGGCTTGCGAAGGCTACGAAGGACAATGTTCAGGAGACAAGAGAGGATCGCAAGAAACTTGTGGCAAAGACCCTGTGGAAGGCTCGAATCGCGCAACCTGCTGCAACCAAAGTTGGCGCGGCGCATACGTCCAAAACGATCGACCGCAGCTTATCCACAGGGAATCACACTTTACCGTTAAAGCATAGATTCAAGGCCGATCTATTCGTGTTTATGTCGTTCGTTTTTCAGTCGAGGGGTGATTTATGGGCATGGCTGAGTTATTGGCGCAAGCCAGAGCAAGGAAAACCACTGCCCTACAAAGGGTTGAACCGCCTTTCATTCCACCCATTCCACCGCAAACACATCAAAGCCCAAACGATTTTGGTAATGTTGCCCATAAACAGGAGTTGGTGGAGTACCTGAGCCGCCATGCCGTCAACGATGCAAACGACTGGAAACAGGCAGATCGTGCCTAACAAGCGCACCATGCCCAATGTCCAATCTGTCGAGCCGCTGGCCTAGGCAAAGGTGCATCATGTGCTGAGGGCCAAACGCTATGGGATGCCTACGAAGCCGCCCCCATGCCTGAGTT
>DLPA01000222.1 GCA_002479815.1 bacterium UBA7470
TAAATACCCACGCGGTCGAGCGGTGTGACTTTTTGACCGAGCAACGTGCCATCGGCATCGCGGTAAGTCCAGCTTTCGCCGCTGGCTTTCTTTTGCGCCTCGTGATAGCTGCGCACACGTGCGGCGGCAGCTTGCAAGGCGTCGCGTTGCTCGGCAGGCAAGCCATCGAACGCGGCTTTGAGTTCGATTTGCGTCAGCTCCAACTCGGCCATGCTGTCGACCTTCAGGCTGTCAAAGCGCTCGGTGTACTCCAACACAGCAGCGTCGCCACGCTTTTGCACGTCGGCCAAGATGTCGGTCACGCGCTGCTCGATGGCCGCATCGGTGTCGGCAGACCAATGCAGACGCTGGGTAAATTTTTGCTCAAAATCGGATTCATCGGTTGATATATAAGCGGGAGTAGCTTTTAGATTCATAGCAAATCCTCAAAAAACTTAAGCCGCACGCGCAGCCACGGCTTGCGTGAAGGTTTGAATCAGGGGGCGCAATTGGCTTTGCTTGACTTTCAAAGCGGCTTGGTTGACGACGAGGCGCGAGCTGATGTCCATGATGTGTTCGACTTCGACCAGTTGATTGGCTTTGAGGGTGTTGCCCGTGGACACCAAATCGACGATGGCATCGGCCAAACCCGTCAAAGGGGCCAATTCCATGCTGCCGTAGAGTTTGATGAGATCGACGTGTACGCCTTTGGTGGCGAAAAATTCGCGGGCAATGGCGGTGTATTTGGTGGCAACGGACAGACGCGCGCCTTGGCGCACGGCGTGGGCGTAGTCGAAATCGGCACGAACTGCCACGCTCATGCGGCATTTGGCAATTTGCAAGTCCAGCGGCTGAAACAGGCCGTTGATGCCCCATTCGGCCTCGTGTTCGATGAGGGTGTCTTTGCCGCACACGCCCACATCGGCCCCGCCGTATTCGACATAGGTGGGCACGTCAGACGCGCGCACCAAGACCACTTGCACATCAGGCCGATTGGTGGGCAGGATGAGCTTGCGGGATTTTTCTGGGTTTTCCAGCACCTCAATGCCCGCCGCAGCCAGCAGGGGCAGGGTTTCGTCGAAGATGCGTCCTTTGGACAGGGCCAAGGTAATCATGGGGAGGTCGCTATAAAAATAAAGATCAACGCGCGGATGAACGGCTTATCGGATGCGCTGAATGTCCGCGCCTAGGGCTGAGAGTTTGGCTTCCATGCGGTCGTAACCTCGGTCGAGGTGGTAGATGCGGTGGATCAAGGTGTCGCCTTGCGCCACCAAGCCCGCAATCACCAAACTGGCCGAGGCGCGTAAATCGGTCGCCATGACATTGGCCCCGCTCAAGCGGCGTTGCTCGCCCAAGCCGTCGATGACCGCCGTCTTGCCTTCGACTTGGATGTGTGCGCCCAAACGATCCAGCTCAGGCACGTGCATGAAGCGGTTTTCAAAAATCGTTTCGATCACCGTGCTGCTGCCCTGTGCCACCGCGTTGAGCGCCATGAACTGGGCCTGCATATCGGTGGGGAAGCCTGGGTATTCGGTGGTGCGAAAGCTCTGCGCCCGCAAGGTGGGTGCGCCCGCAGAGGCGACACGAAGACCATCGGCCACCATTTCTACGGTCACGCCTGCATCGCGCAGTTTGTCGATGACGGCATCTAAATGCGTGGCGCACGCGCTTTGCAGCACCACATCGCCGCCCGTCGCAGCCACCGCGCACAAGTAAGTGCCTGCTTCGATGCGGTCGGGCACGACGGCGTGGGTGCAGCCGTGCAAGGCGCTCACGCCCTGAATGTGGATGCGGCTCGTGCCGTGGCCTTCAATGCGTGCGCCCATGCGAATGAGCATCTCGGCCAAATCGACCACTTCGGGTTCTTGGGCGGCGTTTTCAAGAACGGTTTCTCCGTCGGCCAAGGCCGCAGCCATGAGCAGGTTTTCAGTGCCCGTGACCGTCACCATGTCGGTGCTGATGTGTGCGCCTTTGAGTGAGCTGCGGCCCGTGGGCAAGCGGGCTTCGATGTAGCCGTGTTCGACTTCGATCTGTGCGCCCATCGCCACCAGCCCCCGAATGTGCTGATCGACGGGGCGTGAGCCTATGGCGCAGCCGCCGGGCAAAGACACACGGGCATGACCCACCCGCGCCAGCAAGGGGCCTAGCGCCAAGATGGAGGCCCGCATGGTCTTGACCAACTCGTAGGGGGCGACGGCTTGAATGTCCGCAGGGGCTTGTAAAGCCACCGTGCCATCGGGCAGACGTTCGGCGCGCGCGCCCATGTTGCGGATGAGCTTTTTCATGGTTTGCACGTCGTGCAAAAAAGGCACGTTGTGCAAGGTGATGGGGTCTGCGGTCAGCAAGGCCGCACAAAGCTCAGGCAAAGCAGCATTTTTAGCGCCAGAGATGGTCACCTGCCCATGCAGCGGGCGACCCCCACGGATCAATAATTTATCCATACAAACGAAGAAAGCAAAAACAAAAGCAAAAAAGCAAACAATTAAGACTGCGCTGCCCACTCAGCGGGGGTGTAGGTTTTCATGGACAAGGCGTGTACCTCGTCGGTTTTGATGCGCTGGCCCAGCGTGGCATACACGCGCTGGTGACGGGCAATCAGGCGTTTGCCTTCAAACTCAGGCGACACAACGACCGCAGACCAGTGGCGACCGTCGCCGCCGACTTCTAAATGGGTACAGGGCAAGCCTGTGGCAATAAGGGATTGGAGTTCTTCAGCAGTCATGACAGGTCACACACAAAAATAATAAAAATCAGCCCCGGATTTTGTAACCCGTGCGCAAGAGATGCACCGCAATGCCAGACACCAGCAACAGCGTCACGCTGATGATGCCCAGACTCAGCCAAGGCGACACATCGCTCACGCCAAAAAAGCCATAGCGGAAACCGTCGATCATGTAGAAAAACGGGTTCAGATGGCTGACTTGTTGCCAAAACGCGGGCAAGGAGTGGATGGAGTAAAACACGCCCGACAAAAACGTCATGGGCATGATGATGAAGTTTTGAAAGGCGGCGAGTTGATCGAATTTCTCAGCCCACAAGCCCGCAATCAAACCCATTGCGCCCAGCATGGCAGCTCCTAGCAAGGCAAACACCGCGATCCATAAGGGATGTTGCAAGCTGGGTTGACCAAACCACACCGTCACCAAAAACACGCCCAAGCCCACGCACAGGCCACGCGCGACCGAGGAGGCGACATAGGCCACAAACCACGCCCAGTGCGACATGGGAGTGAGCAAGACGAACACCAAATTGCCCATGATCTTGCTTTGAATCAGCGACGATGAGCTGTTGGCAAAGGCGTTTTGCAGCACGCTCATCATCACCAAGCCGGGCACTAAGAAGGCGGTGTAGCTCACGGTGTCATAGACCTTGACGTGATCTTCCAGTACGTGCCCAAAAATCATCATGTAGAGCACGGCGGTGAGCACGGGGGCAGCGATGGTTTGGAAACTGACTTTCCAAAAGCGCAGCACTTCTTTGTAAAACAGGGTTTGCCATCCGGTCATCTGGCTCATGAGGCTTGTGCTCCCATCACGTCTAAAAACACGTCTTCCAAGTCGGCTTTGCGGATTTCCATGTCCTCCACCAGCACACCCGCTTGGCGCAATTGCGCGAGTAGGGTTTCGACTTCGTTGGCATCGTGAATCGGCAGTTGCACCACCCGTCCGGTGATGCGGGCTTTGGCGGCCAAGGGTGGGGGCAAGGTCTGGTCGGTTTTGAAGCGCAAGACGCTGGAAGAGGCGCGGCGCAGCAGCTCCGAGGTTTTTTCCAGCGCCACCACTTCGCCACGCTTAATCATGGCGATGCGTTGACACAAGGCTTCGGCTTCTTCGAGGTAGTGGGTCGTCAGCAGCACGGTGCAACCGTGTTCGCGGTTCAAGCGGCTGATGAATTGCCACAGGGTTTGGCGCAGCTCCACATCCACGCCCGCTGTGGGTTCGTCCAGCACGATGACCTTGGGCTTGTGGACCAAGGCTTGCGCCACCATGACCCGCCGTTTCATGCCGCCTGAGAGTTGCCGCATATTGGCCTCGGCTTTGTCGGCCAGTCCTAGGCTGTGCAGCAAATCTTCAATCCAATCGGCGTTATGACGGATACCAAAGTAGCCCGATTGAATCCGCAAAGCTTCCCGCAGGTTGAAAAAAGGGTCAAATACCAACTCTTGCGGCACGACACCCAACAAACGGCGCGATTGGGCAAAGTCGCTCACGACATCGTGCCCCAGCACCGACACCTGTCCAGAGGTGGCCCGCGTCAAGCCCGCCAAAATGCTGATGAGGGTGGTTTTGCCCGCCCCATTGGGGCCAAGCAAGCCAAACATTTCGCCTTGCTCCACGGAAAAATCCACCCCATTGAGGGCAGAAAACGGCCCTTTGGCCGTTTGGAAGGTTTTGGCAACCTTGGAAAAAGAAATGGCAGGAGGTGGGGCCGCAGAGGCAGAAGGCACTTCAATCATAAAGAAACTCAAATAGGTGCTCAGCCTGCCGTGGCTGGGGATGAATGCGCAGCAGGCAGTCCCAATAATTCATCTACGCCATACAAAGCTGCTAATTCGGAAAGTCGAGGTGGTACTTCTTCTAAGACCAAGGTTTGCCCACGACTGACAAGCTCACGGCGCAAGGCCAACAAAACTGCCAAGGCTGAAGAGTCAAAATGCTGCACGTTTTTTGCATCCAGTTTCACCGTCCCACCTGGCTCGGCATCCGCATGACGAAGCCAGTCGCTTAGGCTGGCCTGTGCTTGCGCATGGGTGAGTTGTAGGGGAAGGGTCAGCATCC
>DLPA01000118.1:0-7567 GCA_002479815.1 bacterium UBA7470
TGGAACGCCACCCGCTTTGTGCTGATGAATTGTGAAGGCCAAGACTGTGGGCTGGCCGATCACAGCGCCGATGCTTGCGTGCCCGGTGGCGGCTATTTGCACTTCAGCCAAGCCGACCGCTGGATTGTGTCGGCCCTGCAACGCGCCGAAGCCCAAGTCGCCAAAGGCTTTGCCGACTACCGCTTGGACATGGTGGCGCAGCACATTTACGACTTTGTGTGGAACGAGTTTTGCGATTGGTACTTGGAAATCGCCAAGGTACAAATCCAAACGGGCAACGCCGAGCAGCAACGCGGCACGCGCCGCACCCTGATTCGCACCTTGGAAACCATTTTGCGTTTGGCCCACCCCATCACGCCCTTCATCACCGAAGAGCTGTGGCAAAAAGTCGCGCCCGTGGCAGCGCGTGGCGGCGCGTCGGTCAGCGTGGCGGCCTATCCTGTCGCCCAGCCCGAGCGCATCGACGAAGCTGCCGAGCGCCATGTCGCGCAGCTCAAGGCCGTGGTCGATGCCTGCCGCAATTTGCGCGGTGAGATGAATGTCTCGCCCGCCGTGCGTTTGCCGCTGTACGTCGTGGGCGACGAAGCCTTCATGAGCCAAGCCGCCCCCGTCATCAAAGCCTTGGGCAAGTTGAGCGAAGTGAAGGTGTTCAGCGATGAAGCCGCATGGACGCAAGCCGCCCAAGCCGCACCCGTGGCGGTGGTCGGTGCAGCGCGTTTGTGCTTGTTCATGGAAGTCGATGTCGCGGCTGAGAAGCTGCGCTTGGGCAAAGAAGTGGCGCGTTTGCAAACCGAAATCGCCAAGGCCAACGGCAAACTCAGCAACCAAGCCTTCGTCGCCAAAGCCCCGCCTGCGGTACTGGCGCAAGAGCAAAAGCGTGTGGCCGATTTTTCTGCCACCTTAGCCAAGGTAGAAGCCCAGCTCGCACGGCTGTCATGAGCTTCAAAACCCTGCCAGCGGAGGCCATGCCCCGTGAAAAGCTCTTGGCGCGTGGCCCCCAAGCCTTGAGCGATGCGGAGTTGTTGGCCTTGCTCTTGCGCACGGGCATACAAGGCAAGCACGTCTTGATGCTGGCGCAAGAGCTGCTCGATCAGTTCGGGGGGCCAGCGGGCTTGCTGCACACCTCTGCCGTGGCGCTTAAAACCATCAAAGGCTTGGGGCCGGCCAAGCAAGCGGAATTGCTGGCGGTGGTCGAATTGGCTCGCCGTGCCTTGGCGCAAGAGCTGCGGGAGCGGCCTTTGTTCGACGGCCCGCAAGCCGTTCGCAGCTATTTGCAACTGCAACTCGGTGCAAAACCGCACGAGGTCTTTGCGTGCTTGTTTTTAGACAATCAACATTGCTTGATTGCGTTTGAGGAGCTGTTTCGGGGCACGCTGGGTCAAACCAGCGTCTATCCGCGTGAGGTGGTGATTCGCGCCCTGCACCATCAAGCCGCCGCCGTGGTGCTGGCACACAACCATCCCAGCGGCAGCACCCAACCCTCTGCCGCCGATGAGAGTCTGACCCGCACCCTCAAATCGGCGCTGGCGTTGGTGGACGTGCGGGTGCTGGATCATTTCGTCGTCACGCGCACGCAAGCCGTCAGCATGGCGGAGCTGGGTCTGGTGTAGCGGGGTCTGGTGTAGCCCACGCCTCAAAGCGCACCGCCCCCGAGTTCACCCAAGCGTACAAAGGGCCGTAGAGACGGGTGGCGGTGTCGTAAAACGCGGGGCTGTCGATCAAGTCTTCCGCCTCGGGCCATAGGCGCTGCCAGTAGGGGGAGAGGAGTTCCCCGGCTCTTTGATAGTCCCCCGCATAGGCTTTCAGGGCTTCTTCACGCGCCTTTTCTTCCGAGGTCTGAACGTGTGTGACCCAAGCCAGTGCGGTTTTAAACGGCAAAGGCAAGGCTTGCGCTTGGCCTTGTTGATAGGCATCCAGCAACGCATCAAGCTGGCTTTGGGCTTGAGCTTGAGTCCACACCCAATCGTCGGAGGACGCGGGTGGCTGGATGATATGCACCACCCCATCCGCGCCAATCAGACGCATGGACAGCGGCACGCCTTGCGCCAAGGCTGCGAGGTGGATCAACCACGGCTCTAGCATTTTCTCCATTCGCACCGTGGGCTTTTTGGCTTTGCCAGCATCACCCTTACCCTCTGTACGATCTGTGCGCTCGTCTTTGGGACTGCCTTTCCCCCCCAGCTTGCTGGCTGTCAGCGTGAGCCAAGCGCGTGACGCAGATGCTGTGGCTGCATACAAGGGGTCTAGCCAGTCGTCCAACACCATGCCTGCGGGGGCGACGCGGTGCAGGGCTTGACGTGGGGCCGGGTGCGGGTAATCGGCCAAGGCGGTGCGCCATGCCCGCAGCATCTGCATCACCTCGTGCTGTGTGTGCTGCGATAAGCGTTGCGCCTGAGAGCCTAGGGGCAAGCGTCCCGACCGTTCGATGTGCGATAGGCGTTGGGTGAGTCGTCGCGCATCTTGCCCATCGTCGGCGTAGGCGGACAAAGAGCGTACCAACTCTTGCACCAAGTCGTAGCTGGTCAAGCCGTCCAACTCAAAAGGCTCATCGTCGGGAATGGAGCCTGTCTCTTGCTCAAACACCACCCCCAGCCCTTGCCGGAACCACGTTTGGGCGGGATGTTGCAAGTAGTAGCGCAAGGCTTGGAGGGTGACAGGCAAGGCCGTGTCTTTGTTGACAAGGGTCAGGGTCGGCGGGACGGCAGGCGCTGCGAGTGAGGGCGCATGGGGTGCTGCTGATGGGTGCGGGGCTTGATACGCCGCCGCCCACTCGCGTGCCCATGTGCGTTGGGGGGCATCGTCGCCAAAACAGCGCGGGCTGAAGCTTTGCAAGGGGTGTTCGGTGGTGAGTTGCGCCAAGACCGCATCGCCCCACAGCCGTGCGATGTGGTCGCGCAGTTGCGACACCAGCACCGAAGGGGGTTGTTCGCTGTGGTCACGCGGGCTGCGACCGCACCAACTGAGGTACAAGACTTGACGCGCCGACAGCAGGGCTTCGAGCATGAGTTGACGGTCGTCGTCCCGTCGGGAACGGTCGCCCGGGCGTTGTTGGCCGGGGACGCCCAACAAATCGAAATCCAAGCGATGGGTGCGGCGCGGGTAGTCACCATCGTTCATGCCCAAGAGACACACCACTTGAAACGGAATGGCCCGCATGGGCATGAGGGTGCAAAACGTCACGCCCCCCACCCGAAAACGGCGTTGCAGTTGCGGCTCGTCCAGCAGTTGCAGCCATGCGTGTCGAGCCACCGACAAGGGCAGGGCTTCGGTGCAATCGGCCCGTGCATAGGCTTCTTGCCATGTGTGCAGCGCCGTTTGCAAGGCCAGCAGGGTTTTGCGGCCCAGCTCATCCACCGGCTCGAACAAGGCTTGGAGCAAGGCGTGGGCGCGAGCGCCCCACTCGGGGGCGGTGGCGGGGGTGGCGCAGGCGGTATGCCATGCGTTCAGATGGTGGAGGACGTGCGCCAGCGCCCCAACTTGATGCGCCTCTAGGCCACCAATGTCGGGCAGTGGGGTGACATCCTCCAAGCCCGGCGCAGCCGCTTGATGCAGGCCTGCATCGCCAGTGGCGTAGCCCAAAAGCATGCGCTGCAAGCCAAACCAAGCGGTGTTTTGCTCGCCACACGTCGCCAGCCCTAGGTCTTGCCGATGTTGGGCGTTCAAGCCCCAGCGTATGCCCGAGCTTTGCATCCACTGCGTCAAATGGGGCAAGTCTTCGGGGGAGACACGCGCGGCGCGGGCGATTTCAGGCACTTCAAACAGGGCGGCCAATTCCGACAATTTGCCGCGACCCTGTGGCAAGTGCAGCATCCACTCTAAGGCGTGCAGCAAGGGGTTGCCTTGGCGCAAGTGCTGGTCGGTGATGTGGTAGGGGATGTAGCGCGGATCGTTGCGCGGGTACTGCCCAAACACGGCGCGTATGGTGGCATCGTGCGCCCCCACATCGGGCATCATGACCACAATGTCGCGTGGCTCCAGCTTGCCATCGGCCAGCACATCCAGCAAACGGTTGTGCAAGACCTCCAGCTCACGCAAGGGGCTGTGGGCGATGTGAAACACGACGGAGCGATCTGTTGCCTGCCAAGTGGGGGGCTGCGCCATGCGTTCCGCCACGGGCACAAGGTCGCGGATGTCGTTTTGCAGTTGCCGCAGCAGGGGCGTGTCTGCGTCGCTGGGGGTTTCATCGAACAGGTCGATACGCGCCAGCTCAAAACGGGCTTGGTGTTGCGCGGTGTCGTCAAAGCGATCCAACATCCGCAAACAATCGCGCGAGGCTTTGCCCCATGCCGCCAACAAGGGGTGGGCGTGGGCGTGCAGCTCGGTGACGGGGGTGTCGCTGAGGTCGCGCCCGTGCTTGAGTGGGAGGCGACGGCGTTGCAGCCGCTGCAACTCACGCCCATCCAAGGTATCGGCCCAATGAAAGCGGCAAGGGTTGGGCATGGCAATCAAGACCTGACAGTGGCGCGACAAGGCGGCCATGCCCTCCATAAAGGCTTGCGGAAAATGGCTCATGCCGAACACCACGATGCGGGGGGGCAAGCCCACGGGCGGGTGCGCTAGGGCCTGCACTTGTGCAAGGAAGCGGGGATGCACGGCGGCGCGGGTGAGGTGGTCTTGCTCGTCCCCCAACTCGTCCAACAAGGCTTGCCAGAGCAAGGCTTGCCAGTGTTGTTCTGGGGGCAAGGGCTGCGTGCGGCCTTGCGCGTCGATCAACACCGCCTGCCCTTGCGCCCATGCCTGCAACCAATCGGCACGGTAGAACTGGTACTGGTCGAACAAATCGGCCAGTTGCGCCGCCAGTTGGTAGCGCCGATCGTCTTCATCGCCCTCTAAAAAGTGCTGCAAGGGGCTGAAGTGTGCTTGCAGATGCGGCGTGTGCAGCAAACGCGGCAGCAGGCGCAGCAAGCGCCACGTCAGGGGGGCTTTGTCCATGGGGGAGGTGCGCGGCACACGGTCAGCGCCCAAGACTTGCCGATAGGTGCGCCACATGAAGCGCGCAGGCAATTGCACTTGGGTGGCGGTACACACCCCATTGAGGCGGGCCAACTCCGTCTTGAACCATTCGCCCATGCCGTTGCTTTGCACCAGCACCGTGTCTGTGACCAAGGGCGGCAGGGGGTGACGCTGTAACCACGCCGCCACCGCCCCCATCAAATCCTCACAGTGGTTGCCGTGCAACACGATCAAACCCGGTTGTAAAACAGTCATAAGATTCATCACCTTCTGGCTGGCATTATGAGCCGATGTGCCCTGCTCGAACGGATAAAAAAGATAGTAAAAAAAGTGAGCTGCTTACGCAATCTTTAGTAGGCATTTGACATTTTTTAATCTGAATAATAAGCTTAAAACTATAAAAAAAGGTCCCTGAAACTTGTGTTTGTAGTCCACAAGCTAATTTTGTTCATTTTGGAAGAGTTTTTTTGAAAAAAATAGGCTTTTTTCAAAACTTAATTGGCCATAAATGCTGATTTTGCTGCGTAAGCAGCTCACTTTTTTTACTCTACTTTTTTAGACTCATACCCCCAGCTCGGCAACCCCTGCGCGGATTTGAATGCTGAGGTAGTCTAAAAATACCCGCGTCCGCAGCGGTACAAAACGGCGACTGGGCATGGCGGCATACAAGGTGTAGCGCCCTGTGATCCACTCGGGAAGCACACGTACCAAGGTTTTGGCGCTCAGTGCGGGTCCGACCAATTCAATCGGCATGGCTGCAATGCCTGCGCCGTCTGTCACGGCTTTGAGCAAAGTATCGATGTGGTTCACCCAAAGCACGGGCATGACAGACACATCGACCGCCCTATCTTGCTCTGTTTCATGCAGCAAACGCCAACTCGCCGGCTTGGGGCCAGCGGCTTTGATGCGTAGGCAATCGTGCTGGGCCAAATCTTGAGGATGCGCCAACGCAGGACGATGGACAAGATATTCAGGTGTCGCCACCAGCACCCCAAACGATTGAATCAAAGGGCGGGCAATGATGGCTGCGTCGAAATCCACATTGGTGGCCAATAAAGTGATGTCGTGATCTTCAAGTCGAGGATCGTTTGGCGCATCGACATCAATGTCGAGCACCACCCCCGGATGCAAGGCCCTAAAACCTGCAATCACTGGGGCGAGCACGTGAACCGCCAATACGGGTGGGGCTTGAATACGCAGCACGCCGCGCATTTCTTGGTTTTGAGCACTGACCACGGCTTCCGCGTCGTCGATGTCTTGCAAAATGGCGCGTACCCGCGTCAGATACGCCTCTCCCGCATCGGTCAAGGCCATGCGGCGAGTGGTGCGTTGCAACAGCCGCACGCCCAAGTGCGCTTCCAAATCAGCCACCAAGCGCGTCACCACCGCAGGCGACATCTCCAATTCGCGCGCAGCTCCAGCAAAACCACCGCTGTCTGCCACCTGTCGAAATACCCGCATCGACAATAACCGATCCATTTCGCACGTCCTTTCAGGTCAATTTTGTGGATTTCAAGCCCTTTATTATTTCTTTAATAGCAATAAATTATCTATAAAACTGATATTTATCTTTTATTTTAACAAGTATACAGTTCACTCCATCGATGAGTCGCGTTCAACAACTCACCGAAGTCGAGCCGGTAGGGCCGATGAAACCCCACTTGCTCGACCACTTCAACTTCTTTTTGAAAGGACTTTCATCATGACTACTTCTATTCGCACGTTTGGTTTTCTGTCTGTCGCTACTGCTTTGATGGGGTTGTCTCCTGTGTGGGCCGCTGGCCCAGCCACAGGTGAATTCTCTGCGGTGGACATGGCTGCGACAACACCTGCTGTACAGACACGTACCCATGCACAAGAAGAAGGCCAAGCCGCATTGGCAGCGGATGCAATTGCCACTGGCGAATTTTCAGCGGCCGATTTTTCTGACGGTCACACCTCAGCAGTGACTCGCGCTGCCGTCCGTCAAGAAGGTCAGGACGCCTTGAAAGCCAAAGCGATTCCTAGTGGCGAGCGCACCATCTAAGACATCCCCCGCGTCACGCCAAGCACAGCAGTCGCATCGGTGGCTGCAACCTTCCCCATACACCGCCCCAGCAATCCGCTGATGGGCGGTGTTTTTTTATATGCCATGCGGACATCTTTGTAGGGGGTGAAGAAAGGGGGGATTTGACGAGCCTTGACCCCGGCACTGGCTCCACAGTTAGGGCTGCTTGGTTCCCCACCTGACCCGGTTGGCCGCTTCCCCATGCGGGAAGGCCCGTCAGCCGCGATTGTAGCCGCAAGCCTAGCCTCTAGAATCACGTCCTATGTCATATCTTGTCCTCGCCCGCAAATACCGCCCCAAAAATTTTGCCGAAATGGTCGGGCAAGGCCATGTCGTGCAAGCCTTGGGCAATGCACTGACCACGCAGCGGCTGCATCACGCTTATTTGTTCACAGGGACACGGGGCGTGGGTAAAACCACGGTATCGCGGATTTTGGCGAAATCCCTCAACTGCACCGGCGCTGATGGCACTGGGGGCATCACCGCCACCCCATGCGGTGTATGCCCAGCCTGTACCGAGATTGATGCGGGTCGGTTTGTCGATTACACCGAGCTGGATGCGGCATC
>DLPA01000118.1:7738-14996 GCA_002479815.1 bacterium UBA7470
GGTCATGCCTTCAACGCCATGCTCAAAACCTTAGAAGAGCCACCCGAGTATCTGAAGTTTGTCTTGGCGACGACCGATCCGCAAAAAGTCCCGGTGACGGTCTTGAGCCGCTGTTTGCAATTCAACTTGCGGCCGATGGCTCCTGAAACGGTGTTTGAGCACTTGGAGCGTGTGCTGGCAGCCGAAACCATCGCCGCCGATGCCATGGCCTTGCGCTTGTTGGCACGTGCCGCCCGAGGTTCGATGCGCGATGCCCTGAGCCTGACCGATCAAGCCATTGCCTTTGGCGGGGGCGTCTTGCGCGAAGACATGGTGCGCCAGATGTTGGGTTCAGTAGGGCGTGGGCCGGTGTTGGCTTTGATCGACGCATTGGCGTGTGGCGATGGCGCATCGGTGGTGGCGACTGTCGATGCGCTGCGCCGTCAAGGCATCGCCGCAGCCTCCACATTGGAAGAAATGACCGATGTGTTGCAACGCATGGCGGTGGCGCAATTGGCGCAAGTCGAGCCTGATCCCGCCGATCCAGACAGTGCTGAGATCGCACGTTTGGCGCAAGCCTTGCCTGCCGATCAAACCCAATTGCTGTACAGCTTGTGTTTGCAAGGCCGCACTGAATTGGGCTTGGCGCCAGACGAGTATGCGGCGTTGGTGATGGTGTTGCTGCGCCTGTTGGCCTTCCAACCGCCGGGGTGGGGGGGTGAAAAAAAAAACCGCTCTCGGCTGAGTGACGCCACGACGACAGCACCCAACGGCCCGCCATCGCCTCAGCCAGCCGTGGCTCCAGCGCCCACGCCTGTGTCGGTGCGTGTGCCGACTCCAACGCCTACGCCTGCGCCCGCGCCGATACCCATCACCACATCCAGACCGTCGTCCCCTACCGCCGATGTGGTGATGTGGACCGATCACAAGCCTGTACAGGCTGCGTCGCTGACAGAAGCCCTCCAGCCTAAAACTGCAGATGCAGCGCCACAAGAGGGTGGGACTCTAGGCCAGTTTTGGACGACTGTGGTGCAAGATATGCTAGATGCCGAACGCATCACCGCTTTGGTGCGTGAGCTGGCCTTGCAATCTCAACTGATGGCGCGTGAAGGGGAGGGCAACGCAACGGTGTGGCGCTTGCAAGTTGAGAATCGCGTTCTGGACCAAATGATAACGCGAGAGCGTCTGCAACAAGCACTCGCTCAACATGGGCAAGCGGTGCGTTTAGAGGTCAGTGTGGGGCCAGCAGAAGATACCCCCGCCAAACGCCTTGCTGCCGCCGCTGCACGACAATTACAGCAAGCCGAACACACGCTGCGACAAGACCCGTTTGTGCAAGAAATGATGAAGGCATTTGGGGGCACAATCGTGCCCGGTAGCCTACAAGCCATCACCATGACGGTTGATTGAGCTGATGGCGATCGTTTGATTTTTAAATCATCAACGTAACTAAGGAACCGTATGTTCAACAAAGGACAACTCGCTGGTTTGATGAAACAAGCCCAAACCATGCAGGACAACTTGAAAAAAGCCCAAGACGCGCTCAATAATGTAGAAGTCACAGGTGAGTCTGGTGCGGGTTTGGTCAAAGTGCTGATGACTTGTAATCACGATGTCAAGCGCGTCAGTATCGATCCCTCGCTGTTGGCTGAAGACAAAGATATGCTGGAAGACTTGGTGGCGGCGGCGTTCAATGCGGCGGTGCGCAAGGCTGAAGACACTCGTCAAGAACGGATGTCTAAATTGACGGCTGGTATGCCTTTGCCCCCCGGCATGAAGCTCCCGTTCTGAACCCCGTGCTCAAGCCTACCGCTTTTGTAATATGAGCGATTCATCTGCCTTCCACGCACTGACCTCGGCGCTGCGACACCTGCCAGGCGTGGGAGTGAAGTCTGCTGCACGCATGGCCTACCACCTTCTGCAACACGATCGTGCAGGTGCATTACAACTATCCACCGCTTTGGCCCATGCAGTGGAGTCGGTGCGACACTGTGCGCTGTGCCACACGTTTACCGAACATATCGTGTGCGACACCTGTGCCGATCCCAACCGCGAACGCACGCAGTTGTGCGTGGTGGAAAATCCCGCCGATCAAGCGGCCTTAGAAAGAACAGGCGCATACCAAGGTTTGTTTTTTGTATTGATGGGCAGAATCAGCCCTTTGGATGGCTTGGGACCTGCCGACATTGGTTTGCCCCGCTTGTTGCAACGCTTGCAGGGCATGACTGATCCCCTGCATACGGATCAGCATTACCCTGCCGTGAAAGAGTTGATCTTGGCCACCAACTTCACTGCCGAAGGTGAGGCCACCGCTCACGTCATTGTCCAAGCCTTGCGCGGCACCGGTGTACAAGTCACCCGCCTGTCCAGAGGCGTACCTGTGGGCAGCGAGTTAGAGTATGTGGACTTGGGTACGATTGCCCATGCGCTGGTCGATCGGCGATCGGCACAGGACTAATCCTTTCTTTTTGTTTGTATTTTTAAGACGATATGCCTTCCTATCCAACGCCCCATTTCACTTTGGCCTACGCCTGCGTGCTGATTGCCGCTTTACTGCCCTTATTGTGTGCGTTGATTGCCAAGTGGGGTGCGTTCAAACAGTCTCGACGGGATGGTGGGTACGACAACCATCACCCACGCGAATGGTTGTCCAAACAAGTGGATTGGCGGGCACGGGCCAATGCAGCACAAGCCAATAGTTTTGAGGCACTGCCCTTTTTCATCGGCGCTGTCATCATTGCTCACCAATTGCACGCCCCACAATCTCGCATCGACGTACTCGCCTTCTTGTTTGTGGTCAGTCGCCTGTTCTACATTCTGATGTATGTCGCCGACAAAGCCACTTACCGCAGCGTGGCGTGGATTGTTGGACTCGTATTGAATATCGCGCTGATGCTGATCGCAGTATAAGTACCAACCGTTTAGGGGAAACCCGCTCAGGATTGCTCCTGATGCAGCGCAGCAATTTGCAGTTTATGCTGAGCTGCCGTGAAGAATGCTTGTTTACCTACCCTTGATGCCTCTGTCAAACGCCGCTGCTTGTTTCGTCTGTTGACAGGTGTGGCAGGACTCGGCCTGAGCCTGTGGACTCACAGTGCACCCTCTCAACCTCGTCTTAAAGTGCGGATTGGGGTTGCAAAACTGCGTGCGATGCAGCACTTACCCCTCATCCTTGCTCATGAGTTAGGGTTTTTTCGAGCTGAAGGTTTACAAGCAGAATTGTTCGAATTTGAAAGCGAGTACTTGGTATTACAAGCCCTGGCACAGAACAAAGTGGATGCAGGCGTCGCCAACTACGCCACGACCTTGGCACAGCAGGTGAGAGGACTGGAGTCCTCGGCCTTTTTACTGTTGACTCGATCCCCATTGGTCGCCATGGGGGTGTCACTCAAAACCCTTCCTCACTACCGTGACTTGCAGGATCTGAAAGGCCGTCGTCTGGGTCTGTTGGCACCATCTCCGACAGGCAGCTTATTGGCAACGACCCTGCTCCAGCACGCTGGACTGCGTTTGTCTGACTTAGTGCAAGTCATCAGTCACACAACAACGGATTTGCTGGACCAGTACCGACTAGGCCATATCGATGCGTTGAGTGTGGCAGACCCACTCATCACCATGCTGGAGCAGCGCGGTGAGATTCGTGTCGTCGCCGACACCCGTTCTTTAAGAGGGAGTCGAGATATTTTCGGCGGCGATATGCCAGGCGAAGTCTTATGCAGTACGCTGAACTTTCAACGCCAACAACCGTTGGTCTGCCTGGCGTTGGCCCACGCCATGATACGGGCGCTGAAATGGCTGCAAACAGCAGGACCGTCTGACTTGATTAAGGCAATTCCAGATCATCACTTTGATGGTGACCGAGGTGTCTACCTCACGGCCTTCGAGAAATTAAGGGACGGTTTTTCAAGCGATGGTGTCATGTCGTTCGAGGCGACACTCACGGCCCTGCAAACCGTTGCCCGGATCGACCGGGAAGTCCGCCCTGAACGACTGTCGCTTGAACGCACGTACACCAACGAATTCGTACAAAAAGCCAAACAAAAACTCAGGGGTTAACCCTAAAAATTCATCATAAATTCACACGCCTGTCACGTCCAGCCGCCAAAGTATGCGCTGTATCTATGTTTGTGAGGCGGTGTGATGATGTATCTCGAAAAAACCGACAAAGGTGTGCTAGAGCTAGGCTCACGTCAGCGTGTGTTGGGTTTAAAAGAGAGAGCTGTATTGCTGTTGGCAGATGGCCAAAAAACAGATGCAGAACTAGTACGCTTGTTACAGATCGAGGATGGCACACTTGATCAACTGGTGCTTGAAGGTTACTTACGTCGTCAATCCATCGAATCGTCTGCACGGCGTAAAAATCGTCCACCAGAAACAGCACCGGTTCCCATACAAGTGGAGACGTTGACCACACAAACGATCAAAGTGGCGGCAGATCGTTTTGAGGGGAAGCGTTCCTTAGCTACTGCACGTCTGTTTTTATTTGATATTACTGAACGTCTGTTGTCTCGCCGAGACCCGGATTTGAGTGCCGACTTTCGCGAGCGTCTACGTCAGGCCAAAGACCGAGAAGGTATGTTGGCCGTTTCACGCGATTTGTTCATCCACATCGAGGCTGTTGCAGGCGCGAGTCGTGCCGATAACATCAGCGAGCGTTTGGCTGCGCTGCTGCCAGACGATGTATTGCTTTAAGCGACTTAAAGCTTGAAGCGCACTCTCAGCTCTTCTAGACGTTGGGAGCCAACCGGAGTGGTTCGTAAAGTTTTCATTTCGCGTTTGAAGCCCATGGCATCATAAAAACGCAAACCCAACTCATTGCGTGCAAATACCCAAGCGGTGATGTCGGTGAAGCCCTCATCCTCACAAGCATCTCTGGCGGCCCCCCACAAAGTGGAGCCAACACCCAAGCCAATGCAATCAGGCTTGAGATACAAGGCCCAAACCTCTCCTACTGTGGCTTTGGTTTTTGGGTCGCGTGAGCGATCAAAAGCCACAAACCCCACCACCTCCTGAAGTGCATCGCAAGCCACCCACACTTGAGGCTCTGCATACTCAATGGCCTCGCGCCACATCGCCAAACGTTTTTCAATTGAAAGTGTTTGTAAATCAGCCTCAGCAACGAGGCCTTTGTAGGCATACTTCCAAGCATCGACATGAATTTGTGCAATGGTTGCTGCATCATGCAGCACCGCAGGACGAACATCGAACACAGACATCAGACTCTAGTCTTTCAGAGAAAAAAGGCACGTATTCTGCCGTAAAAATTTAAAGCTTCGAGTACTGGAAAAATTTATTACATCTTCAAAACAGACTTCTACCGCATAATCGGGTTCTTCTTTCTTGCCCGCCTTTCATCTTCTTATTCAAATACGCAAACGATGACCACCTTGATACAGCACATGGTTCTGGTTTTGGTGTTGCTCCTAGGTGCATCGCATCCGGCTTCGGCACAAGAACGCAGCGGCATACTCAAAAACCTTGAAGGTGATGTGAAGATCATTCGTGACGGTAAAAGTCTGATTGCACTGCCAGGCGGCACCTTGCTTGAGGGCGATCGTATCGTGACTGGGCGTAATAGTGCGGCTGCCGTGACCCTCAGCGATGGAACTGTTTTATCAGCCGGGCCTAACTCCAGCATTGACTTGACACATTACAGCTATGACCCCAAGTCTCAAAATGGCAGCATCTTGGTCAATGTGCTTCAGGGTGCAATGCGTGTGGTCACAGGCATCATGGGGAAAACCAACCCAGAGTTGATTAAGATCACTACCCCCACGACCGTGGTCGGGGTACGAGGCACAGACTTCATCATCGAAGCGCAGCCTTGAGCCGTTCATTCTTACTTGACTTCTTGCTAATGCAACGACACCTTGCCATTGTGAGCCTTTTTTTGTTGACAGCTGGGCTCACCGCTTGTTCGACTCCTGCGTCGCCTCCTCCTGCATCGACACCAAGTGTCCGAGTCATCTTGTTACCGCAACAAGATGCGAATGGTCAACCAATCAAAACAGCAGTCAGCGTTGAAGAACAGAATAAGCGTCTTGTTTTAGATCAACCATTTGCGGTTGCGGAACGCACATCGGACGGCTACACACAGCGTACCGCCAGTGCTGAAGAAGTTCGTGCCCGTTACGGCGACATCCTTCGTATTCAACCGCCAACCCCTGAAGTGTTTGTGCTACGTTTTTTACCTGGTAAGTCGCAATTGACTTCCGAGTCTGAGTCCCAACTTCCTGCCCTTGTAGAAAAAGCAAAAGCGCGTGCAGGAGGAGAGATTTTGGTCATCGGTCATACCGATACCGTAGGGAAAGCAGAAGCCAACGACGAACTGTCTTTGCGTCGCGCACGTGCTGTCGGTAATCTATTGGTCAGTAAAGGTTTTCCGGCCGACCTGATCACTCCTATTGGGCGCGGAGAGCGTGAACTGGCTGTGGCGACTGCTGACGAAGTGGCGGAGCCACGCAATCGCCGTGTTGAAATTCTGATTCGCTGAAGACGCCTCTCCCCCTTACGCAATGCCGTACGTGAGCGCACGCTTCATGAAGAGAGGTTCATATGAGAGTTGGAGTTTTGACGGGTGGGGGAGATTGCCCCGGTTTGAATGCAGTGATTCGGGCTGTGACCCGTTGCCTGATTCGGCAATGTGATGCGCAAGTCATCGGCATCACTGACGGCTTTGCAGGCTTGAGCGAACAGCGTGTCAGACATTTAGACTGGCAATCGGTTGGAGCATTGGTCGCAGTGGGGGGCACCATCCTCGGGACCACCAATCGTTTTGACCCCTTGCGAACCGAAGCCCAGCTTGTTCAAACCTTAAAAGCTGCAGACAGCCTCGGACTGGATGCACTGGTTGCGATTGGTGGCGATGGCACGATGACCATTGCCCACGGTTTGGCCCAGCGGGGCCTGCCTGTTGTGGGTGTGCCTAAAACCATCGACAACGATATCATGGGCTGTGAACGCAGCTTTGGCTTTGATACCGCAGTCGCTACTGCCACCGAAGCCCTAGAGCGCGTCCACACCACCGCGCAAAGCCACAACCGCGTCATGATTGTGGAGACAATGGGCCGTCACGCAGGGTGGATTGCCCTAGAAGCAGGCATTGCTGGTTCCGCCGACATCGTGCTCCTGCCCGAAATGGACTATGACCTGACCACCATTGCAGCGGTTTGCCGCGAGCGCGAATCCTTAGAACGCTTCACTCTCATTTGCATGGGGGAAGGCTGTAAGCCCGTAGGTGGCACCTTGACGTGGGACGTGCCCGACAGCTCCAGCTCCA
>DLPA01000118.1:15049-24543 GCA_002479815.1 bacterium UBA7470
CAGCTCCAGCTCCACCAGCCATCGTCGCTTGGGCGGTGTGGCCTTCGCCTTGCGTGACCAATTACAAAGCCAGTTGCAAAGCGAAGTCCGTGCCACCGTCTTGGGCCATTTGCAGCGTGGTGGTTCACCCACGCCTTTTGATCGCATTTTGGCGACGCAATACGGCATACGCGCCGCTGAGCTGGTGTTGGCGGGCGAGTTCAATCGCATGGTGACCATGCAGTCGGGTCAATTTGTATCCATCCCCTTGGCTGATGTTGCACACCAACACCGTTTGGTGACAGAAGATGCGCCGCTCATGCACGCCGCACGACAGTTGGGCCTGTGCCTAGGAGAGACACAATGAACACCCCTCCCCCCACACCCCCTACACCTGCATTGCCCCACCTCAGCCGCTTAGACCTTGCGCTGCGGCAACTGTTGCACACCCAGCGCGTGGCGGCCTTGGGCAGTGTGGATGCAGACGGTGCGCCTCAAGTTTCGATGGTGCCCTATGCCTTGGCGCATCTGCCGGCAAGCTGCGTCATGGTCTTGCACCTCAGTGGACTGGCGGCACACACCCGCCACCTCCAAACTCAAGCCCAATCCTGCTTGATGGTGATGCAGGCCGAAGTGCCCGACCAAGCCGTCCATGCCTTGCCCCGTGTGAGCCTGAACGTGCTCGCCCAAACCCTGAGCGCCCCCCATCCCGCCTACACCGTATGCCGCAGCGCCTACCTTGCACGATTCCCTGAAGCGCAGGACATGACTCAGTTGCCCGACTTTCGCTTTGTCATGCTTACCATCACCCAAGCGCGACACATTGCAGGCTTTGGCGCAGCCCGCAGCTTGGACGCGCCAGAGGTGCAGCGCATTCTGTACACCGCCCCATACGCACCAGAGGCGACATGATGGCCTCAGCCCTCACCGTGGTGTACCAAGACGCGCATCTGATCGTGCTGGACAAGCCCGCCGATTTGCTGTCCGTGCCCGGACGCGGGCCAGAGCGCGCCGATTGCTTGTCTGCCCGAGTGCAAGCTCTGTGGCCCGATGCCTTGATCGTTCACCGCTTGGATATGGCGACCAGTGGCCTGCTTGTCATGGCACGAGGCATCGAAGCTCAACGGCAACTCAGCATGGCCTTTGCCCGCCGACAAACCCACAAACGCTACGAAGCCGTGGTGTGGGGGACGCTGCACCCCAGTGATGCCACGGCCAGCGCCGACGAATGGCAAGTCATTGATCGGCCCTTGATCGTCGATTGGCCCAACCGCCCCCGCAGCATCGTTTGCCCAGACACCGGCAAACCCAGCCACACCCGCTGGCGCGTGCTAAGGCACGAGCAACACGCCAACACCTACGCCCCCCTGACCCGAGTGGCCTTAGAACCCGTCACCGGACGTTCACACCAGTTGCGAGTGCATCTGCAACACATAGGCCACCCCATTGTGGGCGACACACTTTACGCCCCCGCTACCGCGCAAGCCGCCGCCCCACGCTTATGGCTCCATGCCTGCCAACTGGGGCTAGCGCATCCCGCCACAGGCGTATGGTGCGAATGGCAGTCGCCAGTGCCTTTTTAAAGACAGGGCAGAAAAAGCAATTTAGTGAAGCAATTAAATAAATGATTGATCTGATTTTTATTTATTAAAATAAGTTGAACGCTAATAAAAATATGCGTAAACAGCTCACTTTTTTTACTATCTTTTTTGATAACTCTTATGGAATCACTACCGCTGCTGGTCAAAGCCGCCTTGATGGGCATGGTGGAGGGGCTGACCGAGTTTTTGCCCATTTCAAGCACAGGGCATTTGATTTTGGCGGGCAGCTTGTTGGGCTTTGTCGATGCCAAGGCCAAGGTGTTTGACATCGCCATTCAAACCGGAGCGATTTTTGCGGTGATCTTGGTGTATTGGCAAAAAATCAGAACCACTGTCACCGACTTGCCGCACAGCGCACAAGCCCAACGCTTGGCTTTTAATGTGGCGCTGGGCTTTTTTCCGGCGGTGGTGTTGGGCTTGCTGGCAGGCAAAGCCATCAAAGCCCATTTGTTCACGCCCACGGTGGTGGCGTCCACCTTCATCATCGGTGGCTTCATCATCTTGTGGGCCGAGCGTCGCCAAGCCCAAGCCGACACCAAACCCCACATTTTGGAAGTAGAGCAAATGCGTGGGCGCGATGCCTTGAAAGTCGGTTTGGTGCAGTGCTTTGCCATGATTCCGGGCACCAGCCGCAGCGGGGCGACCATCATCGGCGGGATGCTGCTGGGGCTGTCGCGCAAGGCGGCCACCGATTTCTCGTTTTATCTGGCGATTCCCACGCTCATCGGCGCAGGCGTTTACAGTTTGTACAAAGAGAGGGCGCTCCTGAGTCTGGACGACTTGCCGATGTTTGGTGTGGGGCTGGTGTTTGCGTTTGCCAGTGCGTGGCTGTGCATACGCTGGCTGCTGCGCTTTATTGCCACACACAGCTTCAATGGCTTTGCCTACTACCGCATTGCTTTTGGCATTTTTATTTTCATCTCCGCCCATTTCGGGTGGATCACTTGGGCAGACTGACGATGAAACGCACCCTTTTACCCCTACGCCTGCACGTACAACCCCAACGCGACGACCCGCAGCCGCTGGTGCTGTACCACGGCAAAGGCTGTCCCGATGGCTTCGCGTCAGCCTTGGCCGCGTGGCTGTTTTATGACGGTCAAGTCGAGTGCAAAGGGCTGGATCACGGGCAAGTGCAAAGTCTGGCCGATTTGCCCAACGTGGTCGAGCGCTGCGTCTATATCTTGGATTTTTCGCTGCCCGCCGAGGTGCTGAGTGCCATCGACCAAGCCGCACAGCAGCTCGTCTTGCTCGATCACCACCAAAGCGCCGCCGACAAGCTGGCTGGTTTTACCTGCCGCGGCGGGGCGGTGCATTTTGATATGGGCAAAAGCGGGGCACGCTTGGCATGGGAATTTTTCTTTCCCGATCAAGCGCTTCCTGCACTGGTGGCGATGGTCGAAGACCGCGACTTGTGGCTGTGGCACTTACCCCAAAGCGGCGCCTTCTTGTCGGCCTTGGACATGGAGAAGCAAGACTTTGCACGCTGGGCCGAAGTCGCCCGCTTAGAGGGTACAGCCCTAGAAGCCTACATTGCACGCGGACAAGCGATGGACGACAAATTCCAAGCCCTCGCCCGTGACATCGCCACCAGCGCCCGCCCCATCGACTTCGATGGCGAACAAGGGCTGATGGTCAACGCCCCCAGCGCCTTTCACAGTTTGGTCGGCAATTTGCTCTCCGAACGCTCGGGCACCTTCGCGCTGGTGTGGACGGTGACGGAAAAAGGCGAAGTCAAAGGCGGCCTACGCGCCGTTCGCAGCTACAACGTCATCCCCTTGGCCGAACGCATGGGCGGCGGCGGCCACCCCCAAGCCTGCGGCTTTCGGATGTCGGCTCACCGCTTGCCTGAGTTGTTGAGCGGGGTGTTTCGGAGTGGGAAAGCTTAGTCTGATGATTTGCCCAAACTGCACCACAAACCTAGAAGGTGACTTGATTTACGAAACCTTCTTTGCCAAGTACGGTGATGAAAAAAAGGCGCTTGAAGCGGCAGAGCTGTACGGTGCGACAAAAACCACAGGGCGATGGATGCGCCTCATTGGAATTTACGATAGGCACAGCGACAGAACCACAGCCTATCGCTGTCCAGATTGCGACCATAAATGGCCTAGAACCTAAGCATTCAATAAAGCGACTATTTAGCCCCTTCTTATTTCTCGCCCACCCCAACCCTCCCCCGCTGTTCATTGGTATCTACACAAATACGAAGTTGGTTTACCTCCGTGAGTTACCACCCCGTCAGGCTCACGCCTGCCACCCCTCCATCGGAGGGGAATGTCTTGCGCCGACTGAGCTGCTGTAACAAGTGAGGCCCCCTCATTCCCTTCTGTGGAGGGGTGGCAGGCGCAGCCTGACGGGGTGGTTTTCACTTGTGACCAATTAAAATCAATCTGACTGAAGACGATTTGTCGGTCGATAGACCTGAAGACCAGACAATGAAGCAAAAGATGGGGTCACAGACGCAAGTCACCATCTTGAGCGGGGATTGCCGGAAACGGCATACAGGATGCCAGCTTTTGCGAGGCTACTGCGGGCACCGCTCACACGCCTCAATCCACCTCCCGCACCAGACGAAAGCCGTTGACGGGGGCGTATAGGGGGCTGCGGGTCGCGCCTCGCCGCCCCTTCACAGCCCTTTCAAGATCGTTGCAGCCGTGTCTGCTGCCAGCCGAGGGTGCTCCATCGGGAACAGGTGCGTGCCGCTGATGACGCGCAGGCGTTCGGGGAAACGGTCGGGCTGAACGACTTTGCGCGTCATCTCCATGCCCACTTGCTGCATCTCTGCCGATTGCTCGCCGCCGATGAAGGCGACTGGGCAGGGCAAAGGGTGTTGGCGCAAGAGTCGGTCCAGATGGTGCGGCAAGGTGTTGTAAATGGCGGTTTCCACGTCGCGGTCAAAGCGCAGCACCCGTTGCGTACCGCCTTGTGGCAAGGCCGCGTGTTCCGTGCCGTGGGCGATGTAGTCGTCCAGCACCGTCGGCTCCCACAGGGCGAACGTGCGTTTGTGGGCAAAGTGCTCGCGGGCGCTGGCTGCATCGGGCCATTGGTGACGGCGTTTTTTACTGACTTTGCCGGGGGACACCGACCTTACGACTTGGGTGTGTTTGGCAACCGCCAAGGCTTTGGCCTTCCAGCCCCCCAACACGGGCGAATCCAGCATGAGCACGCCATTGACGGCCTGCCCTGCAAACAAGTGCGGAAAACGCGTCGCACACATCAAACTGACAAATCCGCCCAAAGAGTGCCCCAATAAGAACAGCTTAGAGGGCAAGCAACCCGTGGCGGCTTGGCGTGCAGCCAAGGTTTGGGTCACGAAGTCGGCCAATTGCTGCACCAAGTGCGGCCAGTTGCTGGTGACGGGGTAACGCGCATCGTGCCCAAACCGATCCAAGGGTACGACATCAAACCCATGCCCGTATAGGGCGTGCAGCATTTGAGTGTAGGTTCCACCGGGGAAGCTGTTGCCGTGGCTGAAGATGACCAAGGGCGCATCTTGCACCGAGGGGTTTACAAAAACAGGTGCATTCATCTGAAAAATTGAAAAGGGTTTACCCCTATTCTAGGGAAGATCGGCGGTCGCTTGGCGGACAGCGTGTTCCCATTGCGATAGACGAGCGGCCGCGTCCTCGCGTGACATCTGTGGCTCAAATCGGCGTTGCGCTTGCCAGCGGGCGCTGAGTTCATCGGTGTGGCGATACACCCCTGTCGCTAAACCCGCCAAGTACGCAGCGCCCAAGGCGGTGGTTTCGACGACGGCGGGGCGCACGACGGGGATGCTGAGCACATCGGCCTGAAACTGCATCAGCAAATCGTTGACGCACGCGCCGCCATCGACGCGCAGCTCAGTCAAAGGCACACCACCCGCTTGCACGGCATCGCGGCTCATGGCTTGCAGCAAGGCGGCGCTTTGGTAGGCGATGCTTTCCAGCGCGGCGCGGGCGATGTGGGCCACGGTCGTACCACGGGTGAGTCCAGTCAAAGTGCCTCGGGCATGGGCTTGCCAGTAGGGTGCGCCCAAGCCGGTGAAGGCAGGGACGAAGACCACGCCGCCCGCATCGGGCACGCTTTGCGCCAAGGCTTCGACTTGAGCGCTGCTGTCGATGGCGTGCAGCCCGTCGCGCAGCCATTGCACCACGGCCCCGCCGACAAACACGCTGCCTTCTAGGGCGTAGTGCGCTTGCTGGTGGACGGCGCGGCCCGTGTGGGCGGCGCGGGTGGTCAGGAGGCCATTGGTCGAGGTCTGCGCCACGTCGCCCGTGTGCATCAACAAAAAGCAGCCCGTGCCATAGGTGTTTTTCGCCATGCCCGGACTGAAGCAGGCTTGTCCAAACAGGGCGCTTTGCTGGTCGCCCGCCACGCCGCCAATCGGAATCGCCGCCCCCAAGCAATCGGGATGGGTGTGCCCATACACGGTGCTGGAAGGCAAGACCGTGGGCAACACTTGGGGCGGAATGTGGAACAGGGCCAGCAATGCCTCGTCCCACTGGTGGGTGTGGATGTTGTAGAGCATGGTGCGCGAGGCATTGCTGACATCGGTGGCGTGTACCGCTCCTCCTGTCAGATGCCACAGCAGCCAAGTATCGACCGTGCCAAAGGCCAGCTCACCGCGTTGGGCGCGTGCCATCGCATCGGGCAGGTGGGTGAGCAACCACTGGAGTTTGGTGGCGGAAAAGTAGGAGTCGATCCTGAGTCCCGTGCGTGCTTGAATCGGCTCGGCCCAGCCCTGCTGGTGCAGTTGTTCGCAAGTGGGCACGCCTCGGCGGTCTTGCCAGACGATGGCGGGATGCAGCGGCTCGCCCGTCGCCTTGTCCCACAAGATGGTGGTTTCGCGCTGATTGGTGATGCCGATGGCAGCGATGTCTTGCCCCCGCAAACCCGCTTGCGCCAAGGCTTGCCGCGCCGTGGCAAGCTGGGTGCGCCAGATTTCTAAAGGATCATGCTCGACCCACCCAGGCTGCGGGTAATGCTGCGTCAACTCTTGTTGCGCCATGCTGACGATGCGTCCATCGGCATCAAACACCATGCTGCGCGAGCTGGATGTACCTTGGTCGAGTGCGAGAAGATAGGGCATGGGGTGTCTCCTGTAAAGCGCCATGGCGTGGGTGTCGTGTACGTCATATGCGTCATCGGCATACAGTGCGGAAATCTTGCACTATTTTTGAGGATGCCAGAGGCTTGAGACATTCCCGCCTGTCTTGGAAGTACAACTAGCCATCAAAATTTATAGTAAAAAATATGAGCTGCTTACGCAATAAATACCAAATCTTCGGAGTATTTCGTTTAAAAAATAATTGCCTTTTTTATAAAAAATAAGCCTCAGCACATGAAAAAACCCATTTTTCATACGTAAAAGCGAATAGAAAATGGGTTTTTTAAGATTTTTTCATGAATTTTGAATACGTATTTCGCCAGAACGCTTTATTTACTTGCGTAAGCAGCTCACATTTTTTACTATCTTTTTAGTCTACATCGTTTGCTGGTTGTGTTCGGATATTGACAAATCCCCCCAGTGTAAGAAACTCTGATTTCATGAACATCCTTCAGTCTGCATCTTCTTTAACGACCATGCGTCAAGCACACTTTTATCCGATTGGCGCCCCCCATCAGGCGTGGGGCGCAACAGAGTTGCACGCATGGCGCAGCCAACAAATGCGACACCGCAGCTATGCCGATGAGGTCTTGAACGTCATCGACAGTCTGCGCTCACAGGTGGATGTCTTGCACTATGGCGATATCGTGTATGGGGCCGATGCCTATCCACTGCTGGCACTGCGCTCCTTGCAGTGGCAAGCCGATTTGCCCCATGTGCTCATCACCGGTGGTGTGCATGGCTATGAAACCAGCGGCGTGCATGGTGCCTTGCACTTTGTGCAGGAGCACGGTGCGACGTATGCTCAGCGATGCAATTGGTTGGTCGTGCCGTGTGTGTCGCCGTGGGGGTATGAGCGCATCCATCGTTGGAACTTTGATGCGATCGACCCCAATCGCTCGTTTCGTGATCCCAGTCCAGCGGCAGAAGCAGCTGCCTTGATGCGTTTGGTCGCCCCGTGGCGAGGGCAGTGGCTGATCCACATCGACTTGCACGAAACCACGGACACGGATGAAACGGAATTCCGTCCCGCTCTTGCAGCACGCGACGGCACCACATACATTCCGTGCCAGATCCCAGATGGCTTCTATTTGGTGGCTGACAGCGAACGGCCTCAACTTGCGTTCCAGCAAGCCATCCTCAGGGCCGTGGCACAAATCACCCCTATCGCCCCTGCCGATGCCCAGGGCCAACTGATCGGCTCTCCCGTGTTGGCTCAGGGTGTGATCGGCTATCCGGTAGCGCAATTGGGGTTGTGTACCAGCATCACCCAAGCGCCGTACACCACCATCACCGAGGTTTATCCTGACAGCCCTCGCGCGACACCACACACCTGCCTCATCGCCCAAACCACTGCTGTTTGTGCAGCGTTGGATGAGGTGTTGGACGCATAGACAACACCCCCATTGTCCAAAGAAAAAGCCCGCTTCTCATACCAGAAAAACGGGCTTTTAGACTGAGTAGCGAATTAAGCGGCGGCTTGCGCGATCAAGTCTAGTGCGCGGTTAAAAGTCGGACTGGGACGCATCACTGCGGTCAGATTCGTGGTATCAGGCTTGTAGTAGCCGCCAATGTCAGCGGGTTTGCCTTGCACTTCAGACAGCTCGGCCAGAATGGTGGCTTCTTGTTCGGCCAGATACTGAGCAACAGGCGCAAAGCGGGCGGCCAAGCCTGCGTCTTCGGTTTGCTCAGTCAAGGCTTGTGCCCAATACAGCGACAGGTAGAACTGGCTGCCACGGTTGTCCAGTTGGCCTGTGCGAGGCGATGGGCCTTTGTTGTTGTCCAACAGCTTGCCTGTGGCAGCATCCAAGGTTTTAGACAAGATTTTGGCGCGGGGATTGCCGGTTTTGATGCCGAGGTCTTCAAGCGATACAGCCAAGGCCAAAAATTCACCCAGTGAATCCCAGCGCAAGTGGTTTTCTTCCACCAACTGCTGTACGTGTTTGGGTGCAGAACCGCCCGCACCGGTTTCATACATCCCGCCCCCAGCCATCAAAGGCACGATAGAGAGCATTTTGGCGCTGGTGCCCAGCTCCATGATGGGGAATAAGTCGGTCAAGTAGTCGCGCAGAATGTTGCCGGTGGCGCTGATGGTGTCCAACCCACGTACCACACGCTCTAGGGTGTAACGCATGGCACGAACCTGACTCATGATCTGAATGTCCAGTCCATTGGTTTCGTGCTCGTGCAGGTACATCTTGACCTTGCGGATGACTTGAGCCTCGTGGGGACGATAGGCATCCAACCAGAAGACCACCGGCATCCCCGATTGACGGGCACGGTTCACAGCCAGCTTCACCCAGTCGCGGATGGCGGCATCTTTGACTTGGCACATACGCCAAATGTCGCCTTGCTCTACGTGTTGGCTCATCAACACGTCGCCTGTTTCCAAATCGGTGATGTTGGCGACACCATCTTCCGCAATTTCAAAGGTTTTGTCGTGCGAACCGTACTCTTCGGCTTGCTGCGCCATCAGCCCGACATTGGGCACGGTACCCATGGTGCGGGGATCGAAATTGCCGTGCCATTTGCAGAAATTGATCATTTCTTGGTAAATGCGGGCAAAGGTCGATTCGGGCATCACGGCCTTCACATCCTTCAGGCGACCGTTGGCATCCCACATCTTGCCGCCATTGCGGATCATGGCGGGCATGGACGCATCCACGATCACGTCATTGGGCGAATGGAAGTTGGTAATGCCTTTGGCAGAGTCCACCATCGCCAATTCAGGGCGGTGCTCGTGGCAAGCATGCAGGTCACGACGGATTTCGTCGCGCTGGCTTTGAGGCAAGGTGGCGATTTTGTTGTACAGATCGACCATGCCGTTG
>DLPA01000203.1 GCA_002479815.1 bacterium UBA7470
CTGCCCAACTGGGGCCAAGGCATGACCAAGAGCATGGCGAGGGTGCAAGAGAACAGATTGACTTTGCCCCATGACAGCAGAGGAAAGGTCAAGCCCGACAGGGGGATGAGGCCGACGTTGGCGGCGCTGGTGACGAGCAATTGCGCCAACATCAGCAAGGCATACAGCCCGCCCGTGCTGGCAAGCAGGCCGCGTGCGTCCACCACGCCTTGGCGGGCGGCAATACCAGCAAGGCGCATGACGGCGATGCACCACAAGCCCACCGCCGCGACCATGGCCCACGCAAAGGGCGCACCCATCCACCCGGCCAAGGCTGTCAGCGTGTAGTCGGAGCCTGTTTGAATCGGCATGCCGTGGCAGCGGTCCAGCACCATGCCGCTGTAGCCACACCACGGCGTTTGTCCCCAGCCAAAGCCTTTCCAGTCGGCAGCTTGCAAAAACCAAGTGATTTCTGCCAAGTACGCATCTTGGGCGGCAAAAGGCTCAGCCCATGCGTGGGTGCGAGCCGCCCCCGTGAGCAAAGGAACCAGCAGCAGGGTGAGGATGATGCCCAAGGCGGCGATGCCCCATGCTTCTACGGTGATGCGTGCAGAGGGTTGGTGCAGCAGCGGATGCAGGCCCGCAGCCAGCAGCATCCACACCGCCAAGGCCAACACCAGCATGGGGCCTTTGTCGTCACTGGCCCACAGCCCCAGCATCAGTGCCACCGTCACCAGTGTGGCGATGCCCAATTGTTTGGCAAGGCTGAGGTGGGCGTGTTGCCAGCGGTACAGGCTGAGTGCGACAGCGGCACAGGCGGGCCAGCGCAGCAGTTCTACCGTCAGGCTAGGCCCCGTGCGTGCAAACAGGGCTTGCAGCTCTGCGGGGAAGGCGATGCGTGTGGGCAAGGGCACGCCCATGTGGTGCAACAACGCCGCCAAGCCGGTTTTTGTGGGCAGTTCGCCATTGTTCATGGCAATGCGCCATCCGATGTACAGCACGCCCACCAGCATGATCCACGCCCACGCGCCCAGCGTCACCAGCAGTATTTTGCGTGCTGGGGGGGTGTTCAAACTCCAGCGCGACAGGCCACGAATCGCCATCGGTGCAAGCGCGTGCAGCAACACCGCCAGCAGCGCCGCGCCCAAGCCCGTGTATATCACCGCTTGCTGTTGCAGCAGCCCGACATCGGCCATTTTTTTGGGGCCTAGCGTGCCCCAATCGCTCAACCACAGCACCGACACGCTCACCAGCAGGCCCCACAGGCCCACGGCAAACAACACCCAACCCCAACCCGCACCCGCAGGATGGGGCATTTGACTTGATACACGATAGGCAGCAGTATTCACGACAAAACTCCTCTTTCACTCGTCTTCAATCTGTAAGACGGGTTAAGGGGATTTTTGAATCCAAGCATCTTCCCCCCTCCCAACCTCCCCCCGCTGGGAGGAGGCGCTGAAATGCTTTTTCGCTGATAGCGATGACTTCACTCTCAGCGGGGGAGGGCTGCGTTTACTTTTTGTCCAACCAGTCGGGCAGGCTGTCCATGTCCAAGCCCAGTTTTTTTAACGCTGCTTCTATTTCTGCGCGTCGGGGGTGTGCTTGTATGGTGGCATGCGGTGCCTGTTTGCGGGCTTCCTCCTCTTGCGTTTTTTCGCGCAGCATCAGCAGTTCTTCTGGCGAGGCGCTGTAACCGTCTTTCCAAATGGGGCGCTCGTCGGTCAGGCGGTCGTTGGGGGCGGCTTCTTCCTCTCCGTCGTTGCCTGCCTGTCCAACTACTGATTCGGCGGGGTGGGCAAATAAGCCCGTTTGCCGCTCTAGCGCACGGTTGAGCTGGGCGTAACGCTCTTGAGCCTCTTGCAAGGCGTTGGCATCAGGCCCTGAGCCTGTGTCTTTCCATGTCTCTAAATCCTTCTTGAGCTGTTGTTTGGCATCGCGGATTTCTGTGGCGTTGCCGTGTTCAAACCCTCGGGCTTGAACGAGGAGGCTCTTCCATGCCGGTTCTTGCCCACGCGCCCGTGCCTCGAACACTTGTGTGAGCAAGTCGGCATACAGTTGTGCCCACGCTGCTTTTTTCACATACGGGCTTTGCCGATAAAAACTGCCATCGCGCAGGCTTTTTTGGTGCTGCTCTAGCTTTGCTAGTGCCTTTTGTTCGCCTGCTGCATCGCCTTTGTCCTTGCAGGTTTGCACCTCTTTTTCAAGTGCGGTGGTGCGCAATTCGCCCGCGTACAGGTCGTCTCGGAGTTCTTTCAAGAAGAAGTCGATGCTGGTGCGCACATAGTCCTGCAATGTCAAAGGGCTGCCCGCGTTCCGTCCTGTCACAAAGCCCTCAAACATTGGGGTGAGGATGGTTTGGCGCACGGGTTTGCCGTTTGCCATCACCGGTTGCCTGACTTTATCCATTCTTTTTTCTACATACGCTTGCTTGAGGTCTGAGGTCAGACTTGTGGTGGGCCGCGCATCCCTGCGGTTCAAGGCTTGTCCTGCTGGGGTTCCCAACAGCCGGTCTTTGATGACTTGACTCAGCAAGGCCACTTTCAGGGGGGACTTGGTTTTTTTTGTTTTCTTCTCTTCCTCCTTCTCCTTCTCCTCTTCGTTCGTCAACCCGACCACGAACGAGGTCGTCAAACCATCCCAAATCACCCGTTCTATTTCTCGGCGATGGGGGGCATCGGGTCTGGTGTTGAAATACTCGATCAGCAAAAATTCCAAATCAGTCCAAGTGGTGGGGGCTTTGAGGGGCGGGGCGGACATGTCATTCTCCTATGGGTGATGGTAAAAATGAGAGTGAAAAAAAGGAGCTGTTCACGCAAGCATTAAAAGCGACACACGGCATTTAATGCCTGAGAAAACAAGTAAAAAATCGAAAAAACACCGTTTCATTTGCCATTCTTTCAAAAACCAAGCATTTTTTAAACATAAAAATGAGCCTTA
>DLPA01000217.1:0-253 GCA_002479815.1 bacterium UBA7470
CAACTGCTGCGCTTCATTCAGTACGAACACGCAGGACACGCGGGCATCGTCTATTGCCAATCGCGCCGACGGGTGGAGGAAGTGGCCGAAGCACTGGCCCGCGCCGGCTTGCCCGCCTTGCCCTACCACGCGGGCCTAGAGGCACGCACGCGCCAGCAGCATCAAGACCGTTTTTTGCGCGAAGACGGCCTCGTCATGGTCGCCACCATTGCCTTTGGCATGGGCATCGACAAGCCCGATGTGCGCTTTGTCG
>DLPA01000217.1:384-2626 GCA_002479815.1 bacterium UBA7470
GCCTGGATGGCCTATGGCCTGCAAGACGTGGTGAACCAGCGCCGCATGATCGACGACAGCACGGCAGACGAAGAATTCAAGCGCGTGCTGCGCGGCAAGTTAGATGCGCTCTTGGCCTTGGCCGAAGCCAGCGACTGCCGACGGGTGCGGCTTTTGGCCTACTTTGGCGAAAGCTCCGCGCCGTGCATGAACTGCGACAACTGCCTATCGCCGCCCGAAACCGTCGATGCCACCGACAGCGCCCGTAAGCTCCTGAGCTGCGTCTATCGCATGCAGC
Source organism: bacterium UBA7470 (assembly GCA_002479815.1). Taxonomy (GTDB): domain Bacteria; phylum Pseudomonadota; class Gammaproteobacteria; order Burkholderiales; family Burkholderiaceae_C; genus UBA2334. The sequence continues at coordinate 662 of DLPA01000217.1, forward strand.
AAGCCAGCGGCGTGTCGTTCGGCGCAGGGCATTTGATCGACGTGCTGCGCGGCAAGAGCACCGACAAAGTACGCCAGTGGCGGCACGAGGCTTTAAGCACTTTCGGCATCGGGGCCGAAGGCTCGGAACTGCAATGGCGGGGGCTGTTGCGCCAGCTCATCGCACAAGGCATGGTCGCCGTCACCAACGACGGCTTCAACACCCTCACGCTGACCGCCGAAGCCCGCCCCGTGCTGCGCGGCGAAGTCCCCATCACCATGCGCTTGGCCAGCGTGACCCAAGCCGCCAGCCCACGAGAACGGCGCGACAGCCGAGGCAGCCGAGACAGTCGTGATGCACGCGCCGCCACCGCCCAAGCCCAGTACGAACAGCTCCCCCCCGAAGCCCAAGCCCGCTATACGGCGCTAAAAACATGGCGCTCCCAAGTCGCCCGCGAGCACAACCTCCCCGCCTTCATCATCTTCCACGACAACACCCTACTGGCCTTGGCCCAACAGCCCCCCCAAACTCTAGAAGACTTGAACCACATCCCCGGCATCGGCCACAAAAAGCGCGAGGCGTATGGGGCGCAGGTCTTGGCGGTGTTAGAGTCGAAAAATCAATAGCAAAAAAAGTGAGCTGCTTACGCAAGCAATACGGCACTTTTATCAGATTCAACGCTTGAAAATAGGTGGTTTTTCTAAAAAAATGCCCCCTAAAGCAGCAACAACCCGTTTTTCGGGCTTGAAAACGATCCAAACACAAGTTTTTGACATTTTTCAGGACTATTTTCAATGTAAAAATGGCTGAATACCACGTATTATCTGCGTAAGCAGCTCACTTTTTTTGCTCCTAAAAATTACCCTCCACACTTGCCTATCCCTGAACCACGCGCTTCATTTCTTGTATGAGTTGCTTGCGTTCGACGGGTTTGGTGACGTAGCCGTCCATGCCACCGGCGACGCAGCGTTCGCGGTAGCCTTCGATGGCGTGGGCGGTCATGGCGATGATGGGGGTGCGGGGGCGGTGGGTGGTTTGCTCGTGAAGGCGGATGCGGCGTGTCGCACCAAATCCGTCCAGTTCGGGCATTTGTATGTCCATGAAAATCAGGTCAAAGGGCTGCGGAGCTTGCACCACGGCTTGCACCGCCAGCAAGCCGTTGTCGGCCATCGTGACTTTTTGGCCCAAGTGCTCCAGAACTTTGCGGGCCACGACTTGGTTGATGGGGTGGTCTTCCGCCACCAAGATGTTCAGCCCTTGGGGGATGTCCACCGTGTTTTTGCTGGTGTCCGCTTCTGGCGGTGCGGTTTCGGGCAGGTCGATGTCAAACCAAAACTGGGTTCCTTGACCGGGCTGGCTGGAGACTTGCAATTGCCCGCCCATGAGTCCGACCAAGCGGGCGGAGATGGTGAGGCCCAAACCCGTGCCCCCAAAGCGACGTGAAATGGAGGTGTCGGCTTGAGAGAATGCTTCAAAAATATGCGCCATTTGATCTTCTGAGATGCCCATGCCCGTGTCTTGCACCGCAAAGTGCAGCTTGTGGATGGGGGGCTGGCTGGCAGCGGCATGGGCAGGCGAGGGCACACAGCGGATTTGTACCCTCACCTCGCCTTTTTCGGTGAACTTCACGGCGTTGCCCACCAAATTCAGAATGATTTGGCGCAAGCGCCCCGGGTCGCCCAGCAACCATTCGGGTACATCAGGCGCCACGTCTGTCACCAACTGCAAACGCTGGGCCTGTGCCTTGGGCTGGATCGGCGCGATGGCATGGCGTATGACTTGGGGCAAATGAAAGCGGATGTGTTCGATGTCCAAGCGATTGGCTTCGATTTTTGAAAAGTCCAACACATCATTGATCACCCCCAGAAGCGAACGCGCCGAGGTATGCACCATCTCTAGGTAATTGCGTTGCTCCTCGTCCAGTTCGGTGGCAAGACAGAGTTCTGTCAAGCCCAAAATGCCATTCATGGGGGTGCGAATTTCGTG
>DLPA01000064.1:0-1123 GCA_002479815.1 bacterium UBA7470
TGAATTCAAAGGGATTAAGACCACCCATCAAGATGGGCGTAGGAGATTTGAATGAATATTTGTGTATTCAAGGTTTATTTTTTATAAAATCATAGCAAAAAAAGTGAGCTGCTTACGCAGACTTCACTTGGGTTTCAGCTTTTTTGATGCTCAAAAAAAGTCGAAATAAATCAAAAACAGCGCTTCAAGCGGTCGTGACGCTTGCAAAAACGGCTGTGGAGTGCACGGTAATGCTGTTTTTGGTGAAATTGATGCTTTTTTCTATTACAAAATCTGCTATAGGCTTACTATTACTTGCGTGAGCAGCTCATATTTTTTACTACTCTTTTGATTGCTAATAAGTGGGCCACCGTCAAGGTAGACATACGGAATGCCCGTCAGTGCGGGTGCGACGACCATCCTCTGCTAGGCTGTGGTGCCTGCACGGGCCTGCATCCGAGAGTGCCTGTGCGCAGCGACAACCGTTTGAGCGCACGAGGAGTTTGTTTGTGAGCATGAGTCAGCATCAGCAGCGTTTGGATGTCAGTTTGATCGGCGCACCGACCGATGTGGGCGCGGGCACGTTGGGCGCGCGCATGGGGCCGGAGGCCTTGCGGGTGGCAGGCTTGGCGGCGGCTTTGGCGCATCAGGGCGTGGCGGTGCACGATTGCGGCAATGTGCAAGGCCCCGTGAATCCGTGGCTGCCGGCGGTGAACGGCTATCGGCATTTGCCCGAGGTGGCGGCATGGAATCGGGCGCTGCACGCCGTCGTGTTTGAAGAATTGCAGCGCGGGCGCTTGCCTTTGATGATGGGGGGCGATCACTGCTTGGCGATTGGCTCCATCAGCGCCGTGGCGCGGCATTGCAAGGTGGTGGGTAAAAAGCTGCGCGTCTTGTGGTTCGATGCCCATGCCGACTTCAACACCGCCGCTCTCACGCCCAGCGGCAACACCCACGGCATGCCGGTGGCGTGTTTGTGCGGGCATGGGCCTGCGGAATTGATCGACCTGGGCGGCACGGGCCACCGTTTGCAAGCGCGGGACATTCGGCAAATCGGCATTCGCAGCGTCGATGCAGGCGAGAAACAAGCCTTGGCCGATTGGGGCATCGACGTCTTCGATATGCGCTACATCGACGAGATGGG
>DLPA01000064.1:1175-3792 GCA_002479815.1 bacterium UBA7470
GGGCATGCGCCACACCATGGAGCTGGCACTGGCCTTGGTCGATGCACACACGCATTTGCACGTCAGTTTGGACGTGGATTTTTTAGACCCCGACATTGCCCCCGGCGTAGGAACCACGGTGCGCGGCGGCCCCACCTACCGCGAAGCGCAGCTTTGCATGGAGATGATTGCCGACACGGGGCGGCTGGCTTCGCTGGATGTGGTGGAACTGAATCCGGCGCTGGATGTACGCAACCAAACCGCAGCGCTGGCCGTCGATTTGATTGAAAGCTTGTTTGGCAAAAGCACGCTGATGCGCAACCGCAACCGTTGATCTGGCACGCGCAATGCCGCACTCACGCAAAGTCAGGCTTTTGCGGGTGGACGGGCTGGTGCAGGTACGGGTGGCACTTGCAAGCCCCACGTCAACAGCCACCACAAGCCGACCGCCACCGCACAGGCGATGAACAGGGCTTGGATGCCGCCCCAACGCACCAACCAGCCCCCCGCCGCACCGCCGACAAAAAAGCCCACCGATTGCAAGGTGTTGTACGCGCCCAAAGCCGCACCGCGTGCGTGAGGCGGGGCCAAGCGCGACACCAAGCTGGGTTGACTGGCTTCCAAGATGTTGAAGGCGACAAAAAACAAAAACAAAGCCAGCGCCAGCATCCAAAAATTCATTTCACTGACCGCTTGCCAGCACAAGAGCACTTGCACCACCAGCAGCAAACCGATCGCGGAGCGCAGCACCGCACGCAAATAGCCGCGCCGCTCTAAAGCGAACAAGCCCCCCATCAGCACAAAGGACAGCAGCACCGTGGGCAAATACACCTGCCAATGCTGGGCGGCGGGCAGTCCGGTTTGGGTGAGCATGGCGGGCACAGCCATCCACATCGCCAATTGCACCGCATGCAATACGAACACGCCCAGATTCAGCCGCCACAGCGCCGGATGCAGCAAGACCTCAGACAGGCGACCGCGTGGCACATGGGCAGGCTGTGCGGGTTCGGGCGGCGTGACGCGCCACACCACGATCATGGCGAGCAAGGCCAAAATCAAAGTCAAACCAAAAATGCCTTTCAGCCCCGCCCACGCCGCAAGCGAGGGCGCAAGCACCAGCGACAGGGCAAACATCAGCCCGATGCTCGCCCCCACCAAGGCCATGCCCTTGGTACGCACACTGTCGCGGGTCAAGTCCGCCAGCAAGGCGGTGACGGCAGCAGAAATCGCCCCCGCCCCCTGCATGGCGCGTCCGATCAACAAGCCCCACACATCCGTCGCCAAGGCCGCCACCACGCTGCCCAGCGCAAACACCGCCAGCCCGACGAGGATGACGCGCTTGCGGCCCCAGCGGTCGCTTGCCAAGCCCACAGGCATTTGCATGAAGGCTTGCGTCAACCCGTAAGCGCCCATCGCCAGCCCAACCAGCGCCACATCGTCGCCCCCCGGGTAACGACGCGCTTCCAACATGAACACGGGCAGCACCAAAAACAGACCCAACATCCGCAACGCAAACACCCCCGCCAAAGAGAAACTGGCACGGCGCTCGGTCGCCGTCATGGTGGTGACGGCGGGATCAAGATCGGAAGAAGCAGAAGTAGCAGGAGTAGCAGACATCAAAAGGTATCGCAGCGCAGCAGAGGCCACCGCAAAGTAAGCAACAACACAACAAAAGCCGCGATTGTCCGATATTAGGCGCGAGGCCCCATCGTGATGGACTTAATGCTTGGCAGGGGCGGTGGCTTTGGCAGCCGCATCAAAGCCGCCTTTGGCTTTCCATTCTTCCATGCCGCCTTGCAAAATTCGCACATGGTCCCAACCCGCCACCCGCAAAGCAAAGCCTGCTTGTGCCGACAAGCTGCCCGTGTTGCAGTAAATCAGCACGCTTTTGTTTTTGGGAATGGTGTGGCGCTTTGCCAGCACCTGCCGCCAGTCCATGTTCACCGCGCCCGGGATGTGGCCTTTGGCAAACTGCGCGGCATCACGCGCGTCTATCACCATCATCTTCGGCCATTCGTCTTTGGGAATTTGCTCGGCGAAGATCACGCCACCGCCGTAATCGACAAACTCCAAATACGCTTCCATTTCATCCACCGCCGCCGCTTTGTTGTCGGCCCATACCGCTGGAGACCACGCCAGCGCAGCGGTCAAACAGGCAGAAAACGCAAGGCGTTGAAAGGAGGTGAGGGGTGTGAGGGGCATACTGTCTCCGTTGATGTGTAGGGAATGGCTGCTGAAAAATCCAAACACAATTAAATCATTAAATTCGGATTGACTTATTTTTATTCGACCCGCGTTTCCAGACCGTCCTGATTCATCCCCCCTTCTTTTCATCTTCATGGTCAGCCACCGATAATGCGCGGTTCTCTTATTGTTTGCTGATGGGTTGGTGTGTGATGTCTGTGTCCTCGTCTTCTGAGTTTTCTGTTCCCTCTCATGCGGCCTTGCGCCAGCAGCGCATCAGCGTGCGTGGGGCGCGCACGCACAACCTGAAAAACATCGACCTTGACATTCCCCGCGACAAGCTCGTCGTCATCACCGGCTTGTCAGGCTCGGGCAAAAGCAGTTTGGCCTTTGACACGCTGTACGCCGAAGGCCAGCGCCGCTACGTCGAAAGCCTGTCGGCCTATGCGCGCCA